>NZ_JBWKXC010000006.1:0-221439 GCF_059422605.1 Clavibacter sp. GW821-FHT01D01 | reverse complement strand
ATCGCCGGATCCCTCGCCGTGCCAGCGATCACGATCGCATCCCGACCGCTGGTGGCCTACTTCTTCGGCTCCTCCCGGCGCACGTTCGCCATCATCATGCTCGTCGTCCTCACCGTCGGAGGACCACGCCTGCTCCTCTCGCCCGAGGCCGTGATCGACGCCGTGACTCTGCTGGTCATCTCCGTCGTGCTCGCTGCCATCGCCGCGGGCACGGCACGGTACGCACTGCGGCGTGAGACGCCCGACTCGCCAGAGGGCCTCGACAGCGCTGCATGACGTCACACAGTCCGTGCAGCAGCTCGGTGGCACAGAAGTCGTGACTCACAGTGGTTGAAGCGGGCCCTCTGCGATCTTCTTCGTAGTCGCTCACGGGTTCTTGCACCCCGCGAACCCCTAGCCCCGGCTGGGGGTTCTCGCGTTGACCACGCGACCTCTTGGCCCGTAGTCCGCCCGCTTCTTACTACCCGCGTTGCGACCGTACTGGGCTGTCGGTGTCCTCCAATGAGGTCGCACACCTCAGAGCGCCCATGCCACGTGCACCGACCGGACGTCTGCACCGTGGACGTCAGCTGGTCCCTCAGGATGACCGCGAAGGGACCGCTATCCGGACAGGGATAAGGGGCCGCCCGCGCAATGTACGTCACCCAGCCGGGTCCTCCGGCACCGGCTCGTCGAACATGGCGCAGATCGCTGCGGTCACCAAGTCCCGGTTCGCGGCCGCGGCTCCTTCCGTCTTGATGCCGAAGTTGGAGGACGTCAGCACAGCGACGCTCCGCTCGCCTTGGGCGTCGGTGTAGATCTCGCTGGAGTAGCCGGGGAGACCGCCCGTGTGTCCCCAGACGGTGCCGCAGGCGGAGTCCACCTCGATCAGGCCGAGGCCGTAGTGACCGCCGACGCCGTCGGGGATGACGGTGCGCATGCGGTCCATCTGCGCGGCGGCAAGCAGCTGCCCGGAGTTCAGGGCGGTGAGGAACGTCTGCCAGTCCTCGGCGGTGGAGACCATGGCTCCGGCAGCCCAGGTGTAGCTGGGGTCGATGCCGGTGGTGTCGACGTGGTCATCGGGACGGGCCCCGCCGGCGAAGCCGAAGCCCTCGGGGAGTTCGATGACGGGGGCGAGGATGGCGGCGAGCTGGGCTGCGGCGGGCTCGTATCCGCGCGCGTGCTCTTCCTTCGCTCCCCAGTCGGCGGAGTGCGCGAGGTGCGTGTCCGTCATGCCGAGGGGCCCCGTGATGCGGGTCGCGATGAGGTCGTCCAACGGCATGCCGGTGGCCTCCTCCAGCACGAGGCCCAGGGCCTCGTAGTTCGCGTTGCTGTAGGAGGAGACGGGGTCGCCGCTCGGGGCGGGGTCCTGCGGCGGGGTGATCGCGATGAGCTCCTCGGGTGTCCATACGCGGATCTCCTGCCCGGCGAGGGAGGGCAGGAACTCGGGCGTGAGGATGAAGTCGGCGAGGCCGCTGGTGTGGTTCAGGAGCTGCGCGATCGTGATGTCCTCGCCGCCCGGGACGACGCCGGGCAGCCAGGACTCGACCGTGTCCTCGAGCGCGATCGTGCCCTCCGCGACCTGCTGGAGGACGAGGGTCGCGGTGACGGTCTTCGTGTTGGAGCCGACCCGGAAGCGGTCGGTCGGCGCGAGCATGTGGTCGGCCTTCGTCCACTCGACCTGTCTGGCGAGGGCGATGGGGGCGCCTGTTCCGCGGTCGATGCGGACGATGGCGCCCGTGCCGCCGGTGTCGGCGGCGGACTGCGCGAGCACCCCGAGCTGCTGCTCGGTCGGCGCGGTCGCGGCGACGGGTGTCGCCGGTACCTGGGCGTCGGCGCATCCGGAGAAGGCGGTGCCGATGCCGAGCAGGACGGCGATGGTCGCTGCGGGTACGACGAGGGAGGATCGGGATCGCTTCGGGGTGGGGGTGGACGTCTGGGTGGACATGGTGGTCTCCTCGTGCGGGCTCCAGGCCCGGTTCGTGCGTCGGGAGCGGCTCTCCGACGTCTGCTCCCAGGCTCGCCGCGGCGGCGGGATCGCGACACCGGGACAGCAGGACGGCGGGGTAGGGCTGGCCCTACCGGGGAGGAGGGCCAACACCGTCGTCGTGCGATCCGGCCCTGCCTAGCGTCGTCATCGAGGGCAGACGCCCTCCCCCACAACAGACGTCAGGACGGAAAACCCCATGGACAGCCTCACCGACGCGATCGTGTCCGGGGCCGGCTCATCGCTGGCCCTGGTCGCCCTGTTCCTGCTCGTCGTCCTGGACGGGTTCTTCCCGCCCGTCCCCAGTGAGACGGCGGTGGTCGCGATGGCGACCGTCGGCATCGCCACCGGTGCGACGAGCCCCTGGGCGGTGCTCCTCGTCGCCGCCGCCGGCTCCGTCGTCGGCGACAACATCGCGTTCCTCGTCGGGCGCCGCCTGCCCCTCGGCACCTCCCGCTGGGCACGACGACCTCGGATCGGCCGGGTCCTGGACCGCGGCAGGTCCATGCTCGCCGAGCGGCCGGCGTCGGTGATCCTCACGGCCCGCTTCATCCCCGTGGGCCGTGTCGCGGTCAACGTCGTGGCCGGCTCGACCGGGTTCCCGCACCGCCGGTTCCTGCCGCTGACGACGGTGTCCGGACTCGCCTGGGCGGGCTTCTCCGTGCTCATCGGGATCCTCGCCGGGGCGTGGATGCACGACCGGCCGCTGCTCGGCGCCGCCATCGGCATGGCCACCGCGGTGGGCCTGGGGTTCCTCCTCGACGCCGCATCCCGCGGCCTCTCCCGACGACGGGCCCGCGTCTCCGCGGCACGCCTCAGCGCACGCCGATCGTCCTGGTCGACGCCCACCGCCCCAGCAGCGCGCGCATGAACGCGTCCGCCGCACCCGTGCCGGAGGATGCAGGGGTGCCCGCTCCCCGTCGATCCCCCGCCGCCGCCTACCTCCGGCGGTGGCGCGCGCTCCCCCGCGAAGCCGGCTACCTCCTCCCCCTCCTCCCGCTGGCCATCGTGGGCTCCCTGCTCATGTGGGCCGGCCTCGCCGCGGGGGTCGGGCTCGCGATCCTCTGGGTCGGCGTGCCGATCCTGGCCGCGACGCTCCTCCTGGCCCGCCGCCTCGGCGGATGGGAGCTGCGCCGCCTCGCCGCCGCCGGACTCCCGCCCGTCGCGGCTCCCGACTGGGCCGCCCGGCGCGTCGACGGAGGCGCATGGCGCCGATGGCTCAGCGCCATCGCCGACGGGCGCACCTGGAGCTGCTGGCTGCACGCCGCCCTCGTCCAGCTCCTCCTCGGCGCCCTCACCTGGACGGTCGGCGTCGTCTGGATCGGCATCGCCGTCGGCGGCCCCACCTACTGGGCCTGGGGACAGCTCCTCCCCCACGGTGACGGCGAGCTCTGGCTCCACACCGTCGTCCTGGGACTGATCCCCGGATACGTGCCGGCCTCGACGCTGCCCGGGCTGTTCGCTGGGGAGAGCGCCTTCTACGCCACCGCCGGCGTCCTCTTCCTGGTCACCCTGCCGATCGTGATCCACGTCCTCGTGCTCGCCCACGCCGGCATCGCGCGCGTGATGCTCGGCGAGAGCCGCACCGCCGTCCTCCGCCGCGAGGCCACCACCGCCGAGGCATCCCGCGTCTCCGCCATCGTCGCCGAGGATGGGCTCCTCCGCCGGCTCGAACGCGACCTCCACGACGGACCCCAGCAGAGCCTCCTCCGCATCCAGTTCGACCTCGCCAGCAGCCTCCGCGCGCTCGACCCCGGAGACACCCGGCTCCGGCCCCTGCTCGAGAGCTCCCTCGCGCTCAGCAAGGCCACCCTGCAGGAGCTCCGCGACCTGTCCCAGGGACTCGCTCCGCCTCTACTGCAGGACCGCGGCCTCGAGTCGGCGCTCCGCACCCTCGCCGCCCGCAACGCCGTGCCCACGATGACCGATCTGCGCATCGATGCCGAGCACACGGCCGTCGCCGAGGTGGAGAGGAGCGTCTTCTACGTCGTGTCCGAGCTGCTCGCCAACATCGCGAAGCACTCCGGAGCCGCCACCGCCTCGGTCCGGGTGCGGACGGAGCGCTCCGGCCGCACCGCCCGCCTCACGGTCGAGGTCGTCGACGACGGCCACGGCGGCGCCGAGACCGTCGCCGGGCACGGGCTCGCCGGCATACGGGAGCGGATCGGCGGCCTGCGCGGGACCATGACGGTCACCAGTCCCGTCGGCGGGCCGACCGTCGTCACCATCGCCCTGCCGCTTCGGGCAGCGACGGACCGGGAGCGCCCGTGACCCCGAGGCCGCCCTACGCTGACCCCGTGCCGCCCACCGACGAACCCGCTCCATCGACGACCCGTGTGGTCCTCGCCGACGACTCCCTCCTCCTCCGCGAGGGCCTCGCCCGGCTGTTCGCCGAGGCCGGGTACGACGTGGTGGCCACCTACCCCGACGCCGACTCGCTCATCCACGCGCTAGACGCGACGCGCCCCGACCTCGCGGTGCTCGACATCCGCATGCCGCCGACGTTCCGCGACGAGGGCGTGCGCGCCGGCACCGCCATCAAGCGGACGCACCCGCACGTCGGGGTGCTCCTGCTCAGCCAGTACGCGGAACCCGAGTACGCGGCCGACCTCCTCGGCACCGGCGCGCACGGGGTCGGCTACCTGGTCAAGGACCGCATCGCCTCGCTCGACGAGCTCCGCGACGCCGTCGAGCGCATCATCACGGGCGGCACCGTGATCGACGAGGCCATCGTCCGCGACCTCATAGCCCGCCGACACGACCCGCTGGCCTCCCTCACCGCACGCGAGGTCGACATCCTCACCCTCATGGCGGAAGGACGCACCAACCGCGCGATCGCCGCGTCCCTGTTCCTCTCCGTCGCCACGGTCGAGAAGCACACCACGTCGATCTTCGCCAAGCTCGGCCTCGAGGACACCGGCACCACCCACCGGCGCGTCCTCGCCGTACTCGCGTGGCTCGACCAGTCCTCCTGACCGTTCGACTCATCGTCGGGCTCGCGAAGACGGGAGCCCGGACGTCGGTCCTCGTCCGCCGCTCAGGCGGCTGGTGTGCGGCCATCTCCTCGGCCAGCCCGATGCACCGCCGGTGGGCCGGTGAGGACTCCTAGGGCATCTTCCCGATGGCACGCATGCCGCTCTGGTCGCCGGGCACCTCACGCGGGCGTGACGGACGGCTGCAGCCGTACCGGCGGGAGGGCGTCGAAGACGCTGACGGGCGCCATGCCGTCGAGCATGGAGCCGCCGCGGACGACCTGACGCGGGGCGCCCTGGATCGCGGTGAGGCTGTGCTGCTGGCGGTGGTGCTCGAAGGCCAGCAGATGCAGGTATCCGAGGGCCGCTTCGTCGACAGGGCCGAGGTCGCCTAGGCGTGCGCTGCTGAACGTGATCTCGAGGCGCCGCGGCAAGGTGCCGGCCGTCGCGTTCACCTCCCGGCCCGTACGCGACCTGACGCGATCTCGCACCGCGTCGCAGGTACGCGGGTGCAGCCGCGTCGGTGCAGGCCGGGCGATGAGCATCCGCCCGCTGCCGCTCCGGGTGGCGTCTGGCACCGCGGTCCAGACCATGTCCGAGGGAGGCGCGCCGACGTCGGCTAGCGCTTCGGCGAGAGCGTGGTCGATGGCCGGCACGTCGACCGCGAGCCCGCTGAACGCCTCGACTCGACCGTCGAGGTCGCTGGGCACGCCGAGGTCGATCACGACGCCGATCCAGGCGAGCGGCGGCACCAGGTCGTGGTGGGCGACGAGGTCATCGGGATCGAACGCGGCGATCCTCTCCGCCACGTCGAGGTGGAAGTCCTCCATGAGGCGCTCCATCGCGACCGTCTGTCGCCGGGCGTCGAAATCGAATTCCTCGGCTCCGGCCAGCTCCGCCACGGGCACCCGGGCTCGCCGCAGCAGGTCGAGGGAGACGCCGTGCCGCACCTGGGCGCGATCGTAGGCGCGGTACGCGGTGACGGAATCCACCCGTGTCGGCGACAGGATCCCCCGCTCCGCGTACAAGCGCAGTGCCTTCGGTGTGAGGCCGGTGAGCACCTCGAACTCGCCGGCGCTGATCATCTCGTCCATCGTGCCCTCCCTCGTTCGTCACCGATCGTCGTAATTCGAGCATGGACGTCGCCCCTGGGGCGAGGTCAACCCGCAGGATCAGAACCGCGGCCGGCATTCGCGGCCTCGGGCACCGACGTGGCTGGTGAACCAACTCATGACAGCAGGCCGCGACGATGAGCCGGTTGAGGACCGGCTTGACTTGTCCGGTTGGGGATCCTTCCTCGGACGTGGCCACGGCCGCTGAGCACGCCGACCTTGCAGCAGCGGTGCCGCGTGCACGTGTAGCCGCAGCCCTACTAGCCCGCGTCGCGCCACCTGCACCGGACCGGACCAGACATGGGGGTGTTGCGGCTGCCGTTACGGCACTTCATAGCGTCGTGAGCGACTGCTTGGATGGTCCAGGCGGTCGGAGTGGAGGGCGCTCATGCGGATGACCATCTCGGAGCTGGCCAAGGTGACGGGCCTGACGGTCCGGACGCTACGGTTCTACGACGAGATCGGTCTCGTGGCGCCGGCCGGCACAACGGTATCGGGGATGCGCGAGTACGGCGGTGACGAGGTCCTGCGCCTGCAACGCGTGCTCGTCTACCGGCAGTTGGATGTGCCGCTCGAGCAGATCGCGCGGATCCTCGCCGGAGAGCTCGACCCGCAGACGGCACTCCTACAGCAGCGCGAGATGCTGCTGAAGGAGCAACAGCGCCTGGCCGAGCTGGTCGGCTCCGTCGACTACGCCCTTCACTCCTTCGCAACCAAGGAGGAAGAAATCATGACCGCAGAGGGCGCACGAAACCTGTTCGAGGGATTCGACACCACCGCCATCGAGGCGGACGCCCAGCACCACTGGGCTGAGCAGGCGGATGCATCGCGCACCGCCGTCAACGGCATGTCGGCCGAGGACGCCCACACGGCGCAGGACGCACACGAAGCACGGCTCCGGCAGATGGGCACGCTCGTGGACCAGGGAGCAGACGCCGACGATCCCCGCACACAGGCAGTCGTCGCCGAGATGCATCACGCGATGACGGCCATGTGGACTCCGGACGCGGCAGCGTTCACGCAGGTGGGTGAGCAGTTGGCGAGCCAGCCGGAGTCAGCGGCCGTCCTCTCGAATGTGACGCCGGCCCTGCCGGTGTTCCTCCGTGACGCGTACGCCCACTACGCCGCGACCCGCCTGTCCTAGCAACACTGGGGAAGGGCAGCATGCGCGTGCTGTCCTTCCCCTTCTGGGTTGCCCCGGGCAACCTGAGACGCCGTCTCGACACGCGCTGGCTCTACGTACGCGCGTCCTCGGCCCGCGCAACCGACCCTGGCCTGATGTCCTGCACGCCGCCAGCTGCTTCGATGGGTTCGTGACTGACGTACCGAAGCAGAAGTGGGCCAATCCGGAGCCCGAGACCCACTGAGCCCTCGCGCGGTGGGCGGCGGACTGCGCCGAGCGCGCGCTCCCCGCGTTCGAGGAGCGGGACCCGACCGATGCCCGCCCCCGGCGCGCACTCGAGATCCTGCGGTCGTGGGAGCGCGGCGAGGTCCCTATGTCGGAGTGCCGCTCTGCGGCATTCGCAGCCCACGCGGCCGCGCGCGCGGCGACTCACATCGGTGCCGACGGGGCGACCGCCTCTGCGCGTGCTGCCGGCCAGGCGGCCGCGGTCGCCCACATGTTCGACCATTCCCCGCACGCCGCGACCTATGCCGCGAAGGCGATCGCGCTGCACGGGTCGGGTGCCAGCGATCTCGAGAGCGAGCGGCAACGACAGTGGGATTCCCTCGACCCGACCCTGCGACCCATCGGATTCCCCAAGGGCCTCTAGTTCGTTCCAGCAGGGGATCCCTCCCCGGACACCGATCTGAGCCCATTGGGGGCGCTCTGACCGGCGGGGACGAGACGAGCACCTACGGCCCGAATCCGGGACCTCCTACAGTCGATCCATGCGCACTCCAGGGAGCATCAGCCGCAATGGGATCTCATGGATCGTTGCTGCGGGAGCCGCGCTGTGGGTCGCCAGCTTCGCGGGTCTCCTCATCGCCTCGCCGTCGGGTACGCGGATCTCCAGTGACACCGCAGCCCAGCCGGTTGCCTATTGGGTAACGCTGATGCCGGTGGCAGTGGGAATTGCCCTCACTCTGCTGCTTCCTCATCCCTCGCCCCGCCGGCCAGTGGCCATCGACTCCCGGCGGCCCTTCCTCATGACGACCATCGGTCTTGTCGTGCTGGCGGTCCTCTTTCCGGTTCTGACGGTCGCGGTTCCCCTCGTCGGCGAGTCCTACGTCCTGGGCAAGCTGGCTCTGTTCATGATCGTGCCGGCGATCCTGCTTATTGCTGTCCGGAAGAGCGTGAGCATCACGTGGCGAAAGGACGCTTCGCGGTGGTGGGCACCGGCGGTGGTGGTGCTGGTGTGGACGCTCTTGTCCCAGGTCGCCCCATGGAACCCGGTATTCGACCCGGCGGTGGGCGATCCGTCTCTCATTCTCATGGCGGCGATAGCGACGGCCATCAGCGCCGGTGTGGGCGAAGAGCTCTTCTACCGCCGCTGGCTGCAGACGCGACTAGAGGCCGCCCTCGGCGCCTGGCCGGGCATCGTCGTCGCCTCCCTCGCGTTCGCACTCATGCACCTCGGCTCACACGGGTCCGGAGCGCCGGTACTCGACGTCGCCCGCGTCATCGTCGTCCAAGGATCGTTCGGAATTTTCATGGGTGTGATGTGGTGGCGATAGCGGAACCTCACCGCCATCATCCTCATCCACATCATCAGCAACGGCTGGGCTGTAGCTGCTGCCTTGCTCTGATGTACGGATGGAATACGGCCTGATGCCGCCTTCGCCGTCTCGGTTGCTTATCCCCAAGCGGACGCACTCCAGCGGGGTGCTTCGTGGCGCTAGGGCCGACTCTGGGTTTGGCCTTGCAGGAGCAACTTCGTCGTCGCAGCGTGATCTTGGCCCTGAGCGTCTGCGCGCTTGTCACCGCTTTCGCGGAGATTGTCGTGGGACTTCTCGTGCTCTCAATGGAGCAGGAGAGCGGCAGCCCCGTCGCGGCAGTGGGCGTGGCGATACTCGTCATGGCTGTGCCCATGGTGGCGCTCGGCATCCTCGGCCTCGTGGGTGCCCGAAAGCTCAAGTAGTCGGTCTCATCTAGCCTCGTCCTGCGGGACGAGAGCTTGTGCTTATCCTGCGGCCGTCCGGGTGGCCATCGCCGTCCGGACGGCCAGCCTGGGCGGCCCGGACGGCCGCCAGTCAGCGGCCTGCGCTCTAGGTTCGGATCATGGACGAGCGCATCGAAGTCGTACGGCATGACGAGCTGAGCCACACCCACCTCGAGCAGCTCCAGGCGCTCTTCGACCGCGAGTACCTCGCCGACTATGGGACGTGGACCCCTGATGCGCCCTACGGCTACTCCCCCGCGGGCATGCACCTGCTCGTCACCCACGGATCCGAGCTGGTCGCGCACGCGGGATTCCAACGACGCGTCATAGCCGCGGGAGAGCAGAACGTCGCCGTGGGCGGGACGGGAGGCGTACTCGTCAGCGAGGATGTCCGAGGAGAAGGTCTAGGCGGACGCCTGCTGAGTCAGCTCGCACGCACGATGCGCTCGCTGGCCGGCATCCAGTACGGGTACCTGGGCTGCCGGCCGGAGGTCGTTCCGTTCTACGCCTCCAGCGGGTGGCAACGAGTGACGGCCACCGAGCGCTCCCGCTCACGAACGGACGGGTCCGTCGTCGTGACGGCCGGCGACCCGATCCTGATTCTCCCCGTCACCCAAGCCGTCTCAGGCTGGCCCGCGGGAGCCATCGACCTCCGCGGCACCCCCTGGTGAAAAACGCCGGGATTCCGCCGGCGCGTCCAACGACGACGAAGTGACCCAGGCGTCCGATAGGGGATCGCTTGTCGGACACCAGTGGCAGCTCACAAGCTTGCCCGCTGGGGCACGTACGAGGCCAGGGCGTCGGCCGTTAGGTTCGTGTCATGGAGCCCGAGGTGTCCCCCGCCGTACGCCGGCGCATCCACCGCTTGATGATCGTCCTCACGGTGGTGATCTCGATAGTTGCGGTGGTGAGCGTGATTCAGGTGCTGATGAATCCGGAGCCTGCGGGGAACTGGTTCAGGGCAGTGTGGTTCTCGGCCATTGCGATCTTTGGAGTGGTGAGCCTGCTGCGGAAGCCTAAGCGGGACAACCCACGCGACTCCTCCTGAGAGAGCAAGAGCACCCTCGCGCCGTTCGGGCAGGGATCCCTACCCGGTCACCGCAGAAGGTCCCCCAAGCGTTCTTCTGCACGACACGCGGTCAGGAAGCGATTGCCTTAAATGCGTCACCGGCTCGCCCCGGGCGGCAGACGACGACGGATCAGCAGCAGCACGAGCCCCGCAGGCAGGGCGCGGACCGTCGCCGCGAACGGTGGGTGGTCGGTCACGAGGAACGGCGCTAGTCATGAGTCCGGCCCTTGCCGTCGAGACCGCGTAAAGTCCTTTCATGCCTAAAACCGTCACGCTCGCTGAGGCCACAGTCGGCGACGGCATGGATGTGCTGCTTGTTCCCGCTTCGCTCCCATTTGTTCGTGGAAACTCCCCCGAAGGCGAGACCTGGCTGTGCGTGTGCGGTGAGGCGGTCGCGGTCGGCATGTATTCTCGTCAATTCCTGGACATCGGAATTGTATGTCCGTTGTGCCATCGGGAGCTTCGAACGTCAATTCGCCAAGCGGGAGAACCGGTCCCGGGCACTCCCGTCCTGCTCAGACCTGGTCGATATCGACTCGACGGAGAGCTCGACGTTACTGGCAATCCAGTTGCGATGGTTGGAATTACGGCACTCGTCGGATACGCGCAAGAGACGGGCCGTAAGGTGCCCGGAGTGTTCAGCCCCACTCCCGTCTGGGAGCCAAGTGATTTAAATGCCGCGACCCTCCAGCGACTTGCTCGCGAGTTAATCCAACTGTTGGGTCAGCGTTACCAGAAATTACAAGTAGCCGATTTACGCGGTCGGCAGTCCACGTCCCCTCCGAAGAATCGACAGAGGGTGATCGAATTGATTTTGTTTGCCCACGAAACAGCCTGGGCCCTGGAGAGACCGTCCCGAATCGCCAACGCGGTTTTAGACGGCGACATGTTGTCGGAGTTAATTGGCCTGACGGCGATGTTGCATCGATGGCGCAATCACCCGGCCTGGGCCGCAATCGTACAGACACTTTCACATGAGACAGAGCCGCTACATTCCCTAGTTCTCCTGCTGGTAGCCAGCTACTTGGTCGACGCGAACAACGGAGTCGGACTCCATCTCGAGACCGAGGGCGGCAAAGTGCCTGACATGTGGCTTAGGCCGAGCCTGATCGAGACGCTTGATGTTGAAGTGAAGACTCCATTGCAACTTCGTAGCCCAGACGTGCCACTGACCGCGCAAGCTAGTGAACTATGCATCCTAGAAACGATGAAGAAGGCTTCTAAGCAACTTCGTGGCGATCACAACCTCCTTGTCATAGGGGGTTTCCATTTAGGCGAGTCACTAGATCGGCTGGAAGTCGCGGCTCGAAGCGTCTTGGTATCGAACGGGTCGCGACAAAATTATGTCGGGATTTTGCTGTGCGATCTCACGTTTGAAACCGCCATGAACGCCTTTCGGCGCACTACGCTCACGTATAGCACAACAATGCGCACGCGACTGGTGTCCCATCCGGGGTACACCGGCGGGCTATCTATAGTTAGGGATGCAGCGGTTCAAGGGTTTGATCCGTCGGCGTAGCCGCTCCCCTTCATTTGAATAAGCAACGTGGCTCGGGAGCCCGGCAGGGCGATCGGAGGAGCTCGTCGACCGGGTCCTTTCCGGCCGCCTCGCCACCGAGGAAGCGCTCCTGAAGGCCCTCGGCACGCAAGAGCGCAACTCGCTGGCGGGGCTATTGAGCCGCTTCATGCCGGAGTCTCGATAGGGGCTCCCTGACCGGACCGGTAGCTACTTGCGCCGGAAGTCCGGTAGCTAGGGTCGCTTTCAGAGGAGGTGCCACATGGAGGCGCTCAAGACCATTGGCCTAGCACTTGCGGCCGCCGCGCTCATCGCTCTGCTGTGGGTGACAGCCGGGCCTTCGACCGCAATCACGGTGGGCATCGTCTTCGTGGTTGTCGTTGGCATCGTGGCCACAGTGACTATTCGTCGCGCCAAGCCGCGCGACGTTGAGGGCGAGAACCGGCCCGCTGGTAGGCCGCGCACCGATCAGCGCGGATAGTCGTCCGGGCGGGGATGGCTACCCGAACACGCGACAGCCTGAGTGCTCCCTCGCATAAGCAAGCAGACGCAGCCTCACTCTTCGAAGACGAACTCTGTCCCCGCCCAGACCAGTAGGGGTCCGTCGTATCCCCAGTCGTATCGGGGGGGATGCGCGCCGTGCGATCGAGCACGGGGAGAGGCAGTTGATAGTTCGGCCTGCCATTCCTAGCGCCCCTTTTATCATCGCTAGGTGACTTGTATATTATTGGCGCTCTTCGTCAAGACTAATCCAGGTGGTTCCAGTGTCTCCGGCTAATTCAGTGGACGCCTCGTCAGCAGTAATTACGGCGATTGCGCCGTCGCGGTTTACGTTTACTTCGCCGTCATCCATTCTGCCAACTGTTATTATTCCCGACCCAAAAATCGACTCCAACTCATCCGCGCTTGGAGCTTGAACGAAAACGGCCGCGCGGGCGTCATCACCGTCCACGACTATGCAGCTTGAAGTTGCAACAAAGCCGGACAGGTCTACGGTGTAGATTCCCTGCCCGGCACTCGCGGGTGACACAGGGGCACTCTGGCAGGGCAGCTCGGCTTGATATTCAGCGATCGTTGTATACTGCCCCTGATTTTCACCCCAGTTTTCACCATAAAGAGTAACTGGTGCATTCATGAGCAGGTTAATCAGCGTTATCAGAGCTAGGACGAGACTAAGTCCGAGCGTTCCAAGCATTGCATATCCGGTTATATCTGAGTATGGCGCCCGGCCGCGGAGTACCACAAGCGCTGCAATCCCAGAAGCTACGCAGGCGCCGACCGCGTACCAAGAGACGTGACCCAGGAGGAACGGGGTAGCACCCGCTAGCGCGAGCGCCGCTGCTATGAGAGCCACGCCGTTTGTCGGCTCCGCGAGTCCCGTCGCCTGTTGTCTGGCTTGAGAGCCTGCAGCGGTGGCCACAGGGGGTTTTATGGTCGCCCGCTCCGTGACAGCAATGTGGTATATCATCCAAATACCAAGAGCAATTGCTGCAACCGTAAGTGCAAGCCACACGAGGACAGCAACCACAGCCAGCATCACGACCAGCCGAACAATACCGAGTCCCGCCGCCATTTCGCGCATAAGCCACATTTCCTTCTTGAAATCATACCGTCGCTGGCCTCAGCAACTTGGACCGTCGCCTGCCGCACCCATGAGCACCGCGTTGGCGTTAAGGGCACCAGAACGGTTGTTCATCTCTGCACCCAACGATGCGCTCCAGTGCCGGTACCGGTGTCCTCCATGTGGAGGACACCGTGTGTACACTAATGAATGTGCGGTGCCTTCCCGGGCCCTCGTACAGCCGACCGCTCGCTTGACCCCCCTCATGGCGAGCAGGTAGCCCAAGCGACACCGTGTGCGTCAACCCGAAGAAGACCACACGCGAAGAGCCCATCACCCGGTGCCCCCACCGCGGCAGTGGGCTCTTCCTCATTCCCGGCCCCCGCAGAAGACGTCTGTCTCAACAGACCCGTCCGGTGAAGAGTCCGGTGAAGGGGGGCTAGGCGAGACACCCTCCGCGCCCTATCCGCTGGTGAGCGCGGCCGCCGCCTCGGCTCTCTGAATGTCCCGAAGTCGGCGGTATAGCGTCGCCCTCGACATGCCCACGTCGCGCGCGACCTGGGCGGCCGGCTCTCCGGCATCGATCAGTCGGGCCGCGTTCTCGACCTGGCTGTCGGTGAAGGCCTGGCGCCTGCCGCCCAGGTCCTTGCCCGCAGCCCGCCGCTTCGACACCGAGTCGGTGATCCGCTCCCGCTTGATCTCGAGCTCCATCTGCGCGAGCGCCGCCATGACGGTGAAGACCATCGACCCCATCGGGGTAGCAGTGTCGACGTCTCCCCCGCCGAGGTTCAGCACCCGAAGCGACGCACCCCTCCCCCGCAGGTCCTCGGCGAGGGCGAGCGTGTTCTGCGTCGAGCGCCCCAACCGGTCCAGGGTCGTGATGACGAGAGTGTCGCCATCGTGCAACGCACGCAGTGCCTCGTCGAACGCGGGCAGTGAGGCGCGAGCTCCGGAGGCGCCGTGATCGACGTAGAGGTCATCGCGCCGGATGCCGGCCGCGAGGAGGTCGGTGGTCTGTCTGTCCGAGTCCTGCTGACGCGTCGACACCCGCGCCTACCCGATGAGCTTCCCCACGACGACCAACCTGTCTCACAACCATCGGGTTGCGAGACGTCTCATCGGCCGGGATCGAGACGCTGGTACTTCCTAGTTGGCGAGTGTCGCGTAATCATGTACCTCAAGTAGGTGCTTGACTACGCGTGTTCATCAAAGCTTTCAAGACGCGTGCCCCAAACGACTACGGACTACCTGACCTGGCCAGCCGTGCTCGCTAGTGAGCGGCGAAACTCCAGATGCCCTCAACGCACGGGTGGCGCGAGTGCGTCGCGCCCCGGCATGATGACCGGGGTCTCCCCTGCAGCCGCCGACAAGACGGTACCGGCAATGGTGATCGACTCACCGATGTTGATGCTCGCAAGCCCCGCTCCAGCATCCCATCGACTCGGACGCCGCCGACGGATGCGTCGGCCGTGTGGCGGGAAATCTCGGGCTGCTCGTAGGTGATGCGGACAACGCTGACGCTACTGCCCGAGCACCGCGAACGGCCGTCCGGCTCGAAACGGTGCACACGGCTTCTAGCCCCATGTGATGCCCGGGGTTGTAGCGTGACCGCGTGATCGTCACCATCCAGGATGAACGTTCCAGCGGCTTCCTCCCGACGCGCATCTTCGAGCTGCTGCACGCGGCCGACCGCCCCGCCTGGACGCCGGTGACGACCGGCATGGTGGCCGTCGCCGCTGTGGTCTTCTCCGCGATCGCCGGGCTCGGCCTCTACAGCGTCCTCGTGGACGACTCCCCCGCCGGGTACACCCTCACCGTGCCGTTCGGCATCGCCCTCGTCTGGCTGGTCGGGGCGCCCGGCCGCGAGCGGACCAGGATGCGTCGCCGTGCCGCGCGCCATGTAGCCCGTACCGCCCGCCGGCTCGGCCTCATCAGCCGCATCGATGCCCTCGCGTTCACCTGGCGAGCCCGCCTCACCCTCCGCGGCGGGCACGAGATCACCCTCGAGCGTCGCTACCGACGACGGGGCCGCCGGCTCGTGGCGAGCCTCACCTCCACGCTCGGCAACATCGGTCGGTTCCGCGTCCTCGACATCACCGACGACCCCGCATGGCAGGTGATGCCCTGACCCCGTACGGACCGGAGGACTCGCGGCGGGCAGGTGTCCCTAGGATCGGGGCCTGCACCATCCCGCGATCGCGCTCCTGGCCTCGGTCCTCGTGCTCGCCACGATGACCGCGTGCTGGCCGGGCGACTGATCGGCGCAAGGGGCCCGCATGACTGACGCCCTCCGCGCACTCCCTACCGTGACCGACATCGAGACCGACACCCTGCAGGCGCAGACGTTCTCCGCGTCGTCATCGCACACGACCGTCACCGCCACGGTCGACGATGACGCGACGCTTACGGAGCTTATGGCCGTGCAGGATGTGCTCGTCGAGCGGGATCACCAGGCCGGGACCGTGGAGCTGCTGCACCGGGACTTCCCCCTCCACGGCGTCATCCAGCCGGCGCAGCTGGAGACCCTGGTCGCCCTCATCGGCCTCCACACCTTCAGCTACAGATCGGCCCCTCCCATTCACCCCCCCTGAGACGTCTCGCAAGCCATGGGACGTAAGACGCCCCAACACTCACGCCGGCCTACGCCCGTCGCGGCGTTTGACTTCGCCCCAGGGGCGAGGTCCACAGTGAGGACATGTCCGCTCCACGCCCCCTGAACTTCTCCGCCGGTCGATTCCGATCCCTCACCGGCCTCTCCGACAAGGCGCTGCGCTTGTACGCCGAGCGCGCGGTACTCATCCCGTCCGCCGTCGATCCGATCAACGGCTACCGGTCCTACGCCGCCGACCAGCTCGTCGACGGCGTCACCCTGGACCTGCTCCGCCGCGCGAGGATCCCGCTCGAGGACCTCAATCCCGACAGCCGCTTCCAGTTCGACGACCATCGCGGGCGGTTGGCCATGCGCAGAGCCATGGAGGACTTCTACCTCGACCTCGCAGAACGGGTCGCGACAGCCGACCCCTGCAGCCTCGTCGCCGACATCCGTGACGCCGATGCCGCGCACTGGATCGCGTGCGAGATCCCCTTCGGCGTCTCCCCAGACCCGGAAGACCTCGAGGAGACCTTCACCGCCCTGTCAGTCGATCTCCCGAATCTGGATCGCATCCTCGTTGAGACTCTCCACACTGAGGGCATCGAGCTGATCGCCGAATCGTGGACGACGTCGGTGTCGGGCAAGGTGCCACGGATGCGCCTGGCGCACCGCGTGCTGGACCCTATGACACCGGATGCGCTCCGTCGCGTGGCCGAGGCCGCGGCTCCGCACATCGATGCGTCCGTGCGGATCACGTCCGGGACGCTGCCGGTACGGCAGGAGCTGGTGCACTCCCTTCCCGACGCGACGCCGACGGAAGACCCCGGCCTGGATGACACCGCGCTCTCCTACCTCGGCACCATCGCCTTCGCCCACCGCATCGCCGCAGGCCATGCCCAAGGCGTGGACGACGCTGCCCGCCGGCGGGCATCATCGACATCGATGTTCGACCCGTCCGTCACCGCGGAGGACGTCTACGACCTTGCCGCGGACGGATCGCGGGCGCACGCCTCTCAGTAGGGCGCAGCGGATCCCGTCGACGGGAGCCGTAGTCACGCGAACGTGGAGACGGCCCGACTCGCCGTAGCTCTGACCCATGACACGGGCGCTGCGACCTAGTCCGACGGTGCGCACTCCTACGTAGGCCCACGAGACGCATCGCAACCTATGGGATGAGGAACGGCCGAATCGCGAGTCAGCAACATCGGGCGCAAGCTTCTTGCGCCCTCACGCTCCTAGCTCTTCTTCGCTGCTTTTACGTACTCCATGTAGTAGCGCTTTCCCATCTCACGTGCCCCGTCGGCGTCATAGTGGAGCGACTCCTCCTCCTGACCTGTGGCTGGATCCGCCATGACGTGCTGGTCAGGAACCCCCTCAACGAAGGAGACGTTGCTCCTCACGCTGGGGACACCCCGCTGGAACTGGTCCATAGCCTGCTTCGCCGCGAAGGTCCTGTCTTGGGCAGCTACCCACTCCGGCACCATCCCGCCCATGAGGAACGGAACTCCGGGGTAGCGCTCGTCCATGCCGTCTATGAGCTCCAACAGCCGGTCCTGATACTGCTGCATGGCGGCGGACTGCTGACTCTGCCCGCGGTCGGTGATGATGCCGGTGTCGGTCTCGCCCTGGGCCCAGATGACGGCCACGACCTTGCTCCCCTGCGTCATGTCGAGGGCGGCGTCGACCTGCGACTGCGCTCGCGTATACAGGTTCTCGAGCTTCGATTCCGCCGCGCCATCTGGCGTGGGGTTCCAGATCTGTGTCTGAGGTTTCTTCGGGTCGTAGATCGCCTCGAGCATGGCGGTGGATCCCTTCGCCGCCGGGACGAGGAGCACCTTGCGACCCGGGTTAGCGGCGATGAGCTGCCGCCCGAACTCCATGCCAGGGCCCACCCTCGGCTCGTTGTTCGTCATCCACGTGTCGACGTGGCGGAGGCTGTCGGATGCCTCGATGATCTTGCCCTTGTCGGGTCCACTTCCGGCGAGCTGGAAGAGCCCGGGCACGCTCACGTCGACCTCCTTCTTGTAGCCGATGCCCGCACCCTGCGCGTTGGACTGGCCCATGATGACCACCACGTCGTACCCCGGCGACATGGTCGCCCTACGGGTGACGCTCGTGCTCGCGTCCTGGTAACCGGTCTTCGTCCCCGTGGCGGTGACGTTGAGACGCTTGCCGACGTCAGCGTCACGGAGCACGTAGCTCGACGCGGTCTCGCCAATGACTCTCACGTCGTCGATGTACCACTGGTAGGTGTAGTTCGTGGCGACAGGGTTCCAGGCAGGCACCACCGCTGTCACCGTCGAGCGCGCACTCATATCACCGACCACGTCCGGTTTGGGCGCGCTCACGAACTTCTGCGGCCCGGAAGCGACCGGTCGTGCGAGCACCTTCAGCGCAGCGCTCGTGCTGTGCCCGGCGTTGTAGCCGGCTTTCGTTGCGGTCACGGTGACGTTGACCCGCTTGCCGACGTCAGCGTCGCGGAGCACGTAGCTCGAGGTGATCTCGCCGGCGACCTTTACGTCGTTGACGGACCACATGTACGCGTAGCCCTCCGGTTCCGGCTCCCAGCCGGACACGTCGGCTTTCACCGTCGTACCAGCCGCAGCCGTCTCCGGGATGGTCGGCTTGGGCTTGGATACGAAGTCCTTGACCACCACCACCGGCGGTGTCGGGCTCGGTACCGGCTTCACCGTGGGCGTGGGCGTGGGCACGGGCACGGGAACGACGGGCGCGCCAGGCACCAGGCGAGCGGCACTGCTCACGCTGGTGGGCTTGTACCCGACCTTCACGCCGGCGACGGTGACTGCGATCTTCGTGCCGGCATCCGCCTCGACGATCCGATACGTCGCGGCCGTGCCTCCCGGGATGGGACTGCCGTTCCGCGACCACTGGTAGCTGTAAGTCGCAACCGGGCTCCACGTTCCCGGCTTCGCGATGAGAGTGGAACCGACCTTCAACGTGCCCGTCACGGTCGGGATGGGTGTCCTCACGAAGGGCTTGACTGGAACGGTGGCCGTCGGAACGCTCTTCTTGCTGAGCGCAGCCAGCCCAGGCCGGGCACCCGTCGCTTCGACAGTGATGGTCTTGCCAGCGTCCGATTCCTGCACCACGTACCAGGCCGCGGTCTTGCCGGCGAGCAGGACTCCCCCGGAGTACCAGGCGTAACGAGGAGTCGCTGGGCTAGTCGCGGGTGTCCACCTAGGCGTCGTCGCCTGCAGCCGGCTACCGATGGTGGCCTTGCCGGTAATGGTCGGCACGGGCGCAGACGTGAAAGTCCCAGCGGCCTGCATGGATGGAGTCCTCGCTGTGACCGCTTCCGCCGGTGCAGCGCTGAGCCCGGCGAAGCCGAGGCTAAGGACGAGCCCGATCCCAGTGAGGACCTTGCCAACCCCTCGGAGACGATCGAGCAGGCGGGGTGTGCGGGCGTCTCGGGGCACCATGGTCTCCTCGGGTACGCCACGAGCGTGCAACGTGGCAGGTCATATTTACACGAGCGGGGAAACACGCGCTTCCCCCCATACGGGCACGCCCTATAGCCACCACCGCGCCGAGACGTCGTGCAACATAAGGCTTGCGAGGCGCGCGTCGCGAGCTGTCGGCGAATCGCTGCTGGAGCTCAGCTGATGCCGATCATCACGCACAGAGGAGCCCGGAGCGCGGCCCGGAGGATCTCGAGCAGCGCGATGTCGCGCGTGGCGATGACGTCCCAGGAGGCCTGCCAGATGCGTTGCGGATCCGCGGACGGCAGATCGCCGAGCGTGTCGGTCACCGCGCCACGGCACCGAGACCAGAGCCCCGGGCGCCGCGGGCGGCGCGGCGTCAGGCCGCGTGTCGTGCGCGGAGCAGCGCCTCGAGGACGGACGCCCCGCGATCCGCGTCCGCCACGGTGACGAGCCGTGCCCGCCCGCCGCGGAGCCGGACCACGAGCCCGGGCCCGGAGCGCGTCACGTACGCGAGCCCGCGGCCGGAGAACCGGAGGCCCCAGCCGCCCCACTGGCCGGGCGACACGTCCTCCCAGCCCGCGGACTCCATGCGGTCGAGGGGCACGCGCATGATCGGCAGCCGCGTCCACGTGGACGTCACGCGGAGGCCGCGGCGGTCGGCCGTGACCTCCACGCGCGCCATCGCCAGCATGCCGAGGCCGGCCGCGACGAGCGGGATGCCGGCGAGCGCGGCGGTGCCCGCGTCGACCGCGGAGGCGGCGACGCCGGCCGCGACGCCCGCGACGAGGATCACCGCGCCGATGCCCGCGAACCAGCCGCTGCCGACGGATCCGCGCCAGGACACCCGGGCCGTCGCAGTCACGTCGAGCGGTTCCACGTCGTGCGCGGGGACGGGGCCGGCGACGCGCACGAGGGCGACGAGGGGGATCGCCCCCGCCGCCCCGCCCACGGCGAGCAGCACGACGCTCCACCACATGGGGAAGGTGCCGTCGCCCACGGTCGCGGACAGCGCGAGGACGACCCAGGCGGTCGCGAGGCTGCCCGCCAGGAGGTTCGCGACGAGCAGCCACGTGCCCGCCGTCCGACGATCCCGGGCGCGCAGCGCGGCGACCGCGAGCGCCACGCCGAGCACCCCGAGGGCGAGCGCGATCCCGAGGAGCACCCATGGCGATCCCCAGCCGTCGGCCCGCCCATCGGCCCGGAAGTGGATGGCGATGCGCGCCGGCAGCACCGGCGCGAGCACGGCGGCCGCGGCCCCGAGCGCGAGGACGAGCACCGCGGCGGGGGCGACGACCGCCACCCGCGTCGCGGTCGTGAGGGGGGATGCGGTGGTCATCGTGCTCCCTTGATCATGGTCATGAGGTCGTCGAGCGGCACCCCGAGGGTCTCCGCCTGGTCCCGGAGCTCCTCGACGAGGGCGCGGAGGCGGTCGAACGAGGCGTTGCCCGAGCGGAGGACGGTCGCGCCGCGGCCGCGCCGCAGCTCGATGAGCCCGTCGTCCTGGAGGCGGGCGTACGCCCGGAGGACCGTGTGCATGTTGACGTCGACGGCGGCCGCGAGGTCGCGCGCCGACGGCAGCCGCTCGCCGCTCGCGAGCTCGCCGCGGGCGATGGCGTGCCGGATCTGCCCGGCCACCTGGTCGGCGAGGGAGGCCTTCGCCGCGGGGTCCACCGTGATCAACATGTTTGCATTCTATGCGAACAATACTGTCGGGCGCCAGGCACTAGGCGGACTCGCGCACCACCAGCTGGTGCCGCACGCGGCGCACCACCTCGGGGCCGGAGCGCGGCAGCTCCCCCGCGATCATCGCCACCGCGAGGTCGAGCGCGTGGCGGGCGAGCTCGTCGAGGTCGACCGCGAGCGTCGTGAGGGTCGGCGCCAGCAGGCGCCCGAGGGAGAGGCCGTCGATGCCGACCACGCGCACGTCGCCCGGCACGTCCACGCCGGCGCGACGGCAGGCGGAGAGCACCCCGAGGGCGCACACGTCGTTGAAGGCGACGATGGCGTCGGCGGTCCGGGGGCGCGCGACGATGCGCTCCGTCGCCACGGCGGCCGCCTCCGCGGTGGGGGCGGAGGCCTGGACCACGGACACGTCCATCGACCGCGCCGAGAACGCGCGCACGAGCAGCGACGCCCGCGCGCTGGGTCCGGCGGCGACGGCCGCGTCCAGCACGACCGGGTGACGCACCCCGGCCGCGTGCAGGTGGTCGGCGAGCGCGTCGACGGCGTCGGTCGGATCCAGCTGCACGGCGGCCCGCAGGGGGTCGCCGCGCGGGTCGAGCTCCACCACGGGCACGGAGCCGAGCCGCCCGATCCACTCGGCGGCGCGCGACCCGAGCATGCCGATCACGGCGTCCGTCTGCGCGCCGAGCGCCTCGACCATGCGGTCGGAGTCGGCCGCGAGTCCGACGTCGGCGAGCGACACGTTCCAGCCGCGGGCCGCGGCGATGCGCACCACCGCGGCCGCGAGCTCCGGTGACCACGGGTTCCGCAGGTCGTCGACGACGAGGCCCAGCTGGTGGTCCCCACCGGTGACGAGCCCGCGGCCGAAGCGCGACGGCCGGTACGCGAGCGCGTCGGCCGCCGCCAGCACGCGCCGCTTGGTCTCCTCGCTGATGCCCGGCATGCCGTTCATCGCGCGGGTCACGGTCTGGCGGGAGACCCCCGCCGCGGCCGCGACGTCGTGGATCGTGGCCCGGCCGGCCGCCTCGCGACCGGCCGGGCCCCGACCTCCGTCGTCGCCTCCGGTCAGCCGCGCAGGTCCAGCCACGCCACCTGCTCCGGGGTGAGCTCGACCGACAGGCCGCGCATCGAGGAGCGGACCTCCGAGATGGTGCGCGGGCCGAACAGCGGGAAGGTGGGGAACGGCTGCGCGAGCACGTAGGCCAGCGCGATCGCGGTCGCCTGCACGCCGTGCTCGGCGCCCAGCTGCTCGGCGCGGCGCAGGCGCTCGAAGTTCTCGTCGCCGTAGTAGCAGCGCACGAGCTCCGGGTCGCTCAGGTCGTCCGGGCGGGCGCGGCCCGTGAAGAAGCCGCGCGCCTGCGACGACCACGGGAGCAGCGGCACCTGGCGCTCCTCGAGCCACGCCTTGGAGGCGGGATCCGTGACGTGCACGCAGCCGGCCCACGGCACGTCGTACGCCTCGGCGAGGCCGAAGTGGTCGCTCAGCGCCTGGAACCCGGCGCGCCCGTTCGCCTTCGCGTAGGCCTGCGCCTCGTCGAAGCGCTCCGGGGTCCAGTTGGAGACGCCGTAGGAGCGGATGCGGCCCGCGCGCTGGTGCTCGTCCATCACGTCGACGAACTCCCCCACCGGCACGTCCGGGTTGTCGCGGTGCATGAGGTAGATGTCCGCGTAGTCGGTGCCCTGGCGCTCGAGGCTCTCCAGGAGCTGCCGGGTGATCGACTCGGGGTCGCAGTGCGGGGTGTGCGCGCCCTTGGTGATGACGACCACGTCCTCGCGGATGCCGCGGTTGGCGATCCACCGGCCGAGGCGCCCCTCGAGCAGGCCGTGGCCGTAGATGTAGCCCGTGTCGAACGCGTTGCCGCCCTGCTCGACGAAGTGGTCGAAGATCGCGGACGCGTGCGCGAGGTCGGGCTGGTTGTCGACGCCCATGACGAGCCGCGACATGCGCTTGCCCACGCCCGGGATCTCGCCGTAGAGCATGGGGCTGTCGTCGCGGACGCGCAGCGGGCGCCCGGAGACGGTGGGGATGTCGGCGTCCTCGGCCTCGAACGGGTAGCGCAGCTCGAGCGCGGCGCGCCAGCGGTCGAGGGTGCGGGCCGTGGCGAGGGTCTCCTCGAGCGTCATCTGCGCGGCCTCGCCGAGGCCGGCCGCGAGCGCGTCGGTGGTGGCGTCCGCCTCGATCGCGTACGGCTTCGCGCCCGGGAAGGCCAGCGTGCGCGGCTCCTCGCCGACGACGGTGATCTCGATGGTCGGCTCGTCGCGCAGCGTCCACGGGTCGCTCAGGTGGATGCGGCCGCGCGAGCCGTGGACGGTGAGCACCTCCGGCTCGTGCAGGGCGACGCCCGTGCGGAGCGTCGCGGTGATGCCGCCGCGGTAGGTCGCGCGGGCGACCGACCACTCGTCGACGCCGGTCGGGCCGACGGTCCCGTCGACCTCCAGGGTCAGCGGCTCGGCGACGGCGACGCCGGTCGCGGCCTGCACGACGGCGGCGACGCCCGTGACGGTGTAGCCGCCGACGTCGAGGATCCCGCCGCCCGCGGTGGCCGGGTCGTAGAGGCGCCCGGTGCGGGATCCGGTGCGGAAGGAGAAGGACGCGTCGACGTGGGCGACGTCGCCGATGACGCCGTCGCGGAGGAGCTCGAGGAGCGCCGCGGTCTGCGGGTGGAAGCGGTACATGAAGGCCTCCACGAGCGGGAGGCCGGCGTCGCGGGCCGCGTCGACGAGCGCCATCGCGGTGCCGTGGTTGACGGCGAGGGGCTTCTCGCACAGGACGGCCTTGCCGGCCTCGAGCGCGCGGACGACGAGGTCCGCGTGGCCCGTGTGCACGGTGGAGATGTAGACGGCCTGGACCGCGGGGTCGGCGAGGACCTCGTCGTAGCCCGCGCCCGTGACGTCGGCGAAGCCGTGGTCGGCGGCCTCCGCGGCGAAGGCGCGGGCGCGCTCGGCGCTCGAGCTGCCGGCGGCGACGAGCCGCGCGCCGCGCTCGCTCGCGGGCAGCTGGGAGAGGAAGCGGCGGGCGATGCCGCCCGGGCCGAGGACCGCCCAGCCGGGTGCGGTCGGGGTGGTCGTGGTGGGGTCGGTCATGGTGGAGCCCTTCGCGGCATCGTCGGCGTGAACGTTCACGACGACGCTACGGGGTCCGCTCCGGGCGGGTCAAGAGCACCCGACGCCTCTCCGCGTGAACGTTCACGTGATCCGGGCCAGCCAGCCCGCGCCGCGTCACCCGCCTCGGGCCTCGCGCGCGGCGGCCTCCGCCTCGATCTCCACGACCAGCCGGTCCAGCAGACGCGTCAGCTCGGTGCGCTCGGGTGCCGCCCACTCCCCCACGAGCTCCCCGAGGAGCGCGCGCGCCGTCGCCGAGTTGCGGTCGAGCGCCCGTCGCGCATCGGGAGTGGCGCGCACGAGGACCGCACGGCGGTCGCCGGGGTCGGCCTCCCGCACCACGAGGCCCCGCGCCTCGAGCCGCTGGACGTGCGCGGTCATCGTCGACTTGTCGACGCCCTGCCAGTCCGCGAGCACGCGCATGCGCGTCGCCCCGCACTCCATGAGGTGGCCGAGCAGCCAGGTGTCGGTCGCGGAGAAGGCCCCGCCCTCGTCGGCGAGCATGCGGCGGCGCACGTCCGGACGCGAGGCCCACCGCGTGATCGCGAGGACCGCCCGCTCGAGCGCCGCGCCTGTCCGCGCAGCGTCGTCCGGCGCCTCCTCGGCGCCCTTGCCTGGGAGCTCGCTCACCGTATGATCCCCGTCCCCTCCGTGCGACCTGTCCGTTGGTATCCTCAAACCATATCGTCCACCGCACGACCCGAGAGGAACACCCCATGTCGACCCCGAGCACCGATCCCCGAGCGAACGCCGTCCCGGCCACGCCCCGCGAGGTGATCGCGAGCTACACCGAGTACGCCGACGCGCAGGCCGCCGTCGACACGCTCTCCGACCGGGAGTTCCCCGTCGCGTCGACCCAGATCGTCGGCCACGACGTGCGCACGGTCGAGACCGTCACGGGCCGGGTCACCAACGGCAGCGCCGCGGTGCGCGGGGCCGCGGGCGGGGCGTGGTTCGGCCTCATGATCGGCCTGCTCTTCGGCATCTTCACGCCGGGCGTCGCCTGGCTCGGCGTCCTCCTCGTCGCGGTCGGCATCGGCGCGCTCTGGGGGGCGCTGTTCGGCTTCGTCGGCCACTACGCCACGCGCGGCAAGCGCGACTTCGCGTCCATCCAGACGCTGACCGCCGGCCGCTACGACGTGCTGGTCGACAGCACGCGGGCCGCCGAGGCGTCGCGCATCCTGTTCGAGACGCCGGCGCCCGCCGCGTCCTAGCCCTCGCGGAGGGCTCGGTCGGCCTGGTCCGCCGGGCCGGCCTCGCGACCCGATCGTCCGGAGCCCCGGGACCCCTGGTCCCGGGGCTCCGGTGCGTCCAGGGTCACCCACTCCTCGTCCACGCGGAAGCCGATCGCCGTCCCGGCGGCGAGGATGCCCGCGTTCCCGCTCGACCCTCCCGTGCGGATCGTCGCGACCCCGTCCGCGAGGAGCGCCCGCACGGAGGCGGCCTTCACCGCGGTGGCGAGGCCCCGCGACCGGTGCGCCGGGTGCACGACCGTGAAGTCGACCTCCGCGCGTCGACCGTCCGCATCGACGTCGACGACGGTGAGCGCCACCAGGTTCGCGTCCGCGTCGATCGCCCCGAACGCCCGCCGCGCGGCCGAGGGCACCCGCGCGGTGCCGGCCGTCAGCGGAACGTGGCGCGTGGCGGGCCCGCCCGGGTAGTCGTCGAGCGTGGCCGCGTCGAGGGCGAGCATGGCCGCCTGGTCGTCCGGCCCGAGCTCCCGCACGGACACGATGCCCGCGACCCGCTCCACCGCCGACCGAAGCCGCACCGGATCCGCGTCGTCGGCGTGGAGGACCGCGCCGAAGGAGCGAGCGGCGACCACCCACCCCTCGGCCCGCAGCGCGTCGACGCGCGCATCGTGGGCGGGGACGACGACGGGCTCCTGCGGCATCCCCCGAGCCTGCCACGCGGCGGTCGCGTCGGCACGGGAGGCGGTGGCGACGGCGATGCGTACGGTGGGGTCATGCCCGCCGCACGCTCCGTCCGCATCGTCGGCGACGTCGTCCTCCGTCCCGCGAAGCCGTGGACGCCGACGGTCCACGCGCTCCTGCGGCACCTGCACGCGGAGGGGCTGCCCGTCCCGGAGCCCCTCGGGATCGACGGCGGCGTCGAGCGCGTGCGCCTCGTGCCCGGCGACGGCGGCGAGGACGCATGGGCGCACCAGACCACCACCCGCTCCGTCGCGTCCGCGGGGCGGCTCCTGCGCCGGATCCACGACGCCACCCGCGGGTGGGATCCGCCGCCGCACGCCGTCTGGTCCGTGCCGCCCGAAGGCGGCGACGTGATCTGCCACGGCGATCCCCAGCCCGGGAACATGTCCTGGCGCGACGGCGTCGCGGTCGGCCTCTTCGACTGGGACGCCGCGCGGCCCGCCCCGCCGCTCAGCGACGTCGCCTACGCGCTCGAGTGGCTGACCCCGTTCAGCACCGATCCCACCGGGCTGCACGCGCGGGGCCTGACCTCCGACGTCGACCGGCGCTCCCGCGTCGACGCGCTCCTCGACGGCTACGGCTGGGACGGCCCCATCGCGGTCGTCGACGCGGTCCTCGCCCGCCAGCAGCGCGCCGTCGACGAGGTGGTGCACCTCGGCTCCCGGGGCCACGAACCGCACGCGACATGGGTCGCCGAGGGATGGCCGGCCCGCTGGGCGTCGAAGCTCCGCGAGACCGAGTCGCTGCGCTCCGCCGTGGGGTGACGGCGCGGATGGCGCGCCGCCGCGACGCCCCTCAGCCCGCGGCCGGGATCCCCTCGCGCCGCACCGCGTCGTGCAGCAGCGCCTCCACGTCGTCCACGGCCCGCAGCAGGTCCGCCGGCTCGCTCCCCATGCGGGCGACGACGGCGTCGACGCCGCGGAGGCCCGCGCGGGTGAGCAGCTGCTTCTCGTTGGTGATCCACTCGCCGCGGTGGGCGAGGACCGCGTGCGCCGCCATGCTCGCCGCCTCCGCCAGCAGCCCGGCGCACTGGGCGACGCGGCCGTGGCGCGCGTGGCCCTCCCGTGCATAGTGCAACGTCATGGCCGCGTCCCCCCACCACACGCCGGGGGCGGACTCGCGGAGCGCCGGCGGGTACCCCCACGACGGCACCTCCCCGCGGAGGGCACGGTTCACGCCCACCTCGGCCAGCAGGATCGTGCTCGGCAGGCCCGCCGGGTGGAAGAGCAGCCGCTCGACGGCGAAGCGCCCGGCCACCGCCTCCTCGTGCACCGCCTCGATGGCGTCGAGGTCGCGGTAGTGGACGTCGACCGTGCGGCCGTCCACGTGCAGGGCGCCGCCGCCGTCGAAGGTCCGGCCCCAGCCGCCGCGCGGGCTGAGGACCCCGGGCCATCCGAGCGCGCGGAGGCCGTCGGGGTCGAACGCGGCGCGGTAGTAGACCGCCACGTCCCAGTCGCTGTCGGGCCGCTGCACCCCCTGGGCGCGGGATCCGCCGAGCGCCACGCCCCGCACGCCCGGGACGCCGTGCAGCGCGTCGGCGACGTGCTCGAGGAACGCGTCGTCGTCGAGCCCGAGGACGGGACCGGCCCCGGGGACCGCGGTCATGCCCGCCCCGCCACGCTCCGCCATGCGGCGATGCCGCCGCGCAGGCTCACGGCGTCGCGGCCCGCCTCGCGGAGCGCCGCCGCGGCCGCCCGCGAGCGCACGCCGGAGGCGCAGTAGACGACGACCTGGTCGGTGACGCCGCCGGGCACGGCGCCCGGGTCCACCGTCACGATGCGCACCGGCACCGCCACGTGGCCCGGGATGGAGTCGACGAGCCGCTCGTCGGGCTCCCGCACGTCGAGGAGCACCACGGGCTCGTCGGAGGCGAGGATCCGCTCCACCTCCTCCGCGTCGAGCTCGGTGCCGTCGGTCGCCGCTCCCACGCCGCAGAACAGGTCGTAGTCGGCGAGCGCGGTGACCCGCTGGCGGCCCTTCGCGCGCTTGATGCCGATGGTGCGGCTGGTGCCGGCGAGGGCGTCGAGCACCACGACCCGGCCGAGCAGCGGCTGGCCCGCGCCGGTGACGAGCTTGATGACCTCGGTCGCCATGAGGGAGCCGACCGTGCCGCAGACCGCGCCGAACACGCCCGCCTCCTCGCAGGAGAGCACGGCGCCGTCGGCGGGCGGCTCGGGGAAGACGTCCCGGTAGTCGATGCCGCGGCCGTCGGGCGCCGCGTCCCAGAAGACGGTGACCTGGGCGTCGAAGCGGTACACGGATCCCCACACGCACGGGATGCCCACGAGGGCCGCGGCGTCGCTGATGAGGTAGCGCGTGGCGAAGTTGTCGGTGGCGTCCACGACCACGTCGTAGCCGCTGAGGATCCGGATGGCGTTGTCCGCCGTCAGCCGCTCGGCGTGCTCCACGACCTCGATCCCGGGGTCCGTCCGGTGCACGGAATCCGCGGCTGACGAGGTCTTCGACCGCCCGATGTCAGGCGTGCCGTGGATGGTCTGGCGCTGCAGGTTCGAGAGGTCCACAGCATCGTCGTCTACGATTCCGAGGGTCCCGGTCCCCGCGGCGGCCAGGTACTGCAGCACCGGGGACCCCAGTCCGCCCGCGCCGATCACGAGCACGCGCGCGCGGTCGATGCGGGACTGACCCCCCATCCCGATGCCGGGAAGGGCGAGGTGCCGGGAGTGGCGTTCGCGCCGTTCGTGCGCATCCTGCCCGGAGCCATGACCATCACGGCCCCGCCCCCCGGGGTGCGTGCCGTCCAGATCGACGAGCGGCAGAGACGACCCCATGACAGACCTCCGTACGGACGGCGGACGCGGACCCGCGTCGACCGGACCCAGCGTACGACGGCCCGCCGACGGGACCCGCGGCGGCCGTCCCTCGGGCCCCCTCGGCCGCTTCCACCACCGCCGCTGGGGTGACGCCTGGCTCATCGGGCTGTTCGGCTTCCTCCTCGCGCTCCCCCTCGCGGGGCAGCCGTCCGTCTGGTACGACGAGGCCGCCACGGTCATCTCGGCCACGCGCGACTGGGACGACCTCCTCCGCATGCTCGGCACGGTCGACGCCGTGCACGGCCTCTACTACGCGGTCATGAAGGTGTGGTTCGACCTGGTCGGCTACTCGCCCACCTCGCTCCGCCTCCCGAGCGCCGCCTCCATCGGCCTCGCCGCGGCCGGCGTGGTGCTCCTGACCCGCACCGTCTCCACGCGCGCCACGGGCGTCGTGGCGGGCATCGTCTTCGTCGTCATCCCGCGCTCGGCGTGGATGGGCACCGAGGGCCGCTCGTTCGCGCTCGGCACCCTCATCGCCGTGGCCCTCACGGTGGTGCTCGTGCTGGCGGCCCGCCGCGCCGGGTCGCCGTGGCAGGTGCAGGCCCGGTGGTGGGCGCTCTACGGGCTCATCGCGTGGTTCGGCGCATCGACCTTCATCTACCTGGCGCTGCTGGTGGGCGCCCACGGCGCCGTCATCCTGTGGGCCGTCGCCTCGGCCCGCGTGGGCCGGCGCACGGTGCGTCCCATGATCGTGTCGCTCCTCGGCTGGGGCGTGTCGTCCATCGTCGCCGGGCTCCTCTCGCTGCCGCTCGTCGGCGTGGTCACCGCCCAGTCCGGCCAGGTCGGGTGGATCAAGCCGATCGGCCCGCGGACGCCGAACCAGGTGGTGCTCACGCAGCTGTTCCCGGAGAACGCGGCCTTCGCGGCGGTCGCCTGGATCCTGGCGCTCGTCGGGCTCGCGATGCTGGTGCGGCGGGGCGTCCGCCTGGTGCGCGCCCGGCGCCGGTCGACCGCGGAGCCCGTGGGCGAGATCGCGGCCTTCGAGTCCGCCTACCTGCACGCCGGCTGGTCGCCGACCCTGCTGCAGCTCGCGGTCGTGTGGTTCGCGGTGCCCACGATCCTGCTCGTGTACGCCTCGACGCTCACGTCCCCGCTGTACTCGCCGCGGTACCTCTCGTACACGGCGCCGGCCATGGCCATGCTCGTCGCGGTGGGCATCCTGGCGCTGCGCTGGCGACCCGCCGTCGCGATCGTGACCGCGGGGCTCGTGGCCCTGTCGCTCGTCCAGGTCGCCCACGACCGCGGCACCACGCGCAAGGCCGACGCCGACTGGGCGGGCATCTCCCGCATCGTCACCCAGGAGCGCGCCACGGAGGCGCCCGGCACCGAGGAGGCCGTGATCTTCGGCCCCGTGCGGCGCCACCCGAAGGCGACCTCCCGCATCGTCGCGTACTCCTACCCCGACGCCTTCCGCGGGATGGACGACATCCTCCTCCGCACGCCGCCCGGCGACACGGACGGGCTCTGGGAGGAGTCGTACCCGCTCGCCGACCGCGTCGACGAGGTCGAGGGCGCCGATGTCGTGTGGCTCGTCACGAGCGACCGGCAGGACATCCGGCCCGAGGTCGCGGAGGCGCTGACCCCGCGCGGGTTCGTGCGCACCGACGACTGGCACGTGAAGAACGCGAACGTCGAGCGCTACGAGCGGGTCGACGCGGGCTGACCTCCGGCTCGGGGGTGCCACTCCCCGATCGCCGCGACGACCGCGTCGAGGTGGGACTCGAGCAGGAAGTGCCCGCCGTCGACGAGGTGGATGCGCGCGTGCGGCGCGTCGCGACGGAACGCCTCCGCGCCCGCCGCGGCGAAGATCTCGTCGTTCCGGCCCCAGACCGCGAGCACCGGCACGCGCGACTCGCGGAGCCAGGCGTGCACCGCCGGGTACAGCTCCCGGTTGGTGGCGTAGTCGCGGAAGAGCGCGAGCTGCACGTCGTCCTGGCCCGGGCGGGCGAGGAGCGCGAGGTCGTGCTCCCACGCGTCGGGGTCGACCGCGGACGGATCCGGCACGCCGTGCGTGTACTGCCACTCGACGGCGTCGCGTCCGAGGGCGGGCCGGAGGGCGTCGCGCGAGGCGTCGGTGCGCTCGGCGGCGTCGGCCCAGATGGGGTCCCAGAACGAGGGCACGAAGCCCTCCTCGTAGGCGTTGCCGTTCTGCGTGACGACGCCCGTGACCGCGTGCGGGTCGGCGAGCGCCAGGCGCCAGCCGACGGGGGCGCCGTAGTCCTGCACGTAGACCGCGTAGCGGGACACCCCGATGGTCGCGAGGAAGCGGGCGGTCACCTCGGCGAGCGCGGCGAACGTGTAGTCGAAGTCCTCGACGGACGGGGCCGACGAGCGCCCGAAGCCGACGAGGTCCGGCGCGATGACCCGGAAGCGGCCGGCGAGCGCGGGGATCAGGTGGCGGAACATGTGCGAGCTCGACGGGTAGCCGTGCAGGAGCAGGAGCACGGGCGCGTCGACGGGCCCGGCCTCGCGCCAGAAGACGTCGAGCCCGTCGATCGAGGCGGTGCGGTGGTGGACGGCGCCCATGTATAACCCCTTTGAGTTGTTTTGCTGGTTAGCCGGACAGTAGCATGGACGCATCGCGCCACCCGCGCGGAGGATCGAGGAGCAGATGGACCGCGACGAGGAGCTGCTGCTGGCGGTGCTGAACAGCGCGCCCGTCGTCGACGGCCGGCCCGAGGACCGGCTCGACGGCGCGGCCGGGCGGCAGCTCGCCCGCGAATGGGGCGGCACCGGCACCGCGGCCGAGCTCGAGCGCCTGCGCCGCGCCCGCGACGCGATCCAGGCCGTCGTCCGCGGGGCCGTCACGGCGCCCGCCGCGATCGCGGATCTCACGGCCGTGGTCGACGGCGCCGTGCGCACGCCGCACGTCACATCCGAGGGCGTCGCCTGGGAGCTGCGCGTGCCGCCCGACGACCGCCTGCCGGTCGACGCCGTCCTCGCCTGGTCGAGCGTCACGGCCCGCCTGCCCGGCCGCCTGCGCCCGTGCGCGAACGACGAGTGCGCGCTGTTCCTCGTGGACCACAGCCGCCCCGGCACCGCGAGGTGGTGCTCCATGGCGACGTGCGGCAACCGGATGAAGGCCCGCGCGCACGCGCGCCGGTCGCGCTGACCGCGGCCCCGCGTCACCCCCTCCCGCCGTCCGCCTGCCCGACGCGGGGCGCCCGTGGGCCGGCCCGGAGGAGCGCGTCAGTCGATGACGGGCCGGCCTCCGACCCCGTCCCGCGGAGCCTCGGCCTCGGGCCCCCGCACCGCGCGCGGCCTCAGCTCGCTCACGACCGTGCCCGCGACGATGAGCGCCGCTCCGAGGATCGCGAGGGCCGGCAGCCGCTCCCCCGCTACCCGCCCGACGACCCCGGCCCACACCGGCTCGCCCGCGTAGATGATCGTCGCGCGCGTGGGCGAGACGGAGCGCTGGGCCCAGTTCATCGTGAGCTGGATGAGGCAGCTGCTCGCCCCGAGCGCCACCGCCGCAGCGAGCCACAGCCACGAGAACGGCGGGAACGCCTCGCCGACCAGGGGCATGAACGCGAGCGCGAGCGCCCCGGCGACGAGGAGCTGCACCACGGTCACCCGGCCGACGTCCACGCGCCCGGCGAACAGCCCGATGAGGAGGATCTCGGCGGCGATCGGGAGCGTGCTCACGAGGGTCGCCAGCTCCCCCGCGCCGAGCGACGCACCCTCCTGGGGACCGGCGACGAGCAGCAGCCCGACGAAGGCGAGCCCCACGCCCACGAGGGCGAGCGCGCTCGGCCGCCTCCGGAACGCGGCCCACTGCAGGAGCGGCACCAGCGGCACGTAGAGCGCGGTGATGAAGGCGGACGCGCTGCTCGGGATCGTCTGCAGGCCGTAGGTCTGGAGTCCGTAGCCGAGGAAGATCATCACGCCGATCGCCGACCCGGCCGCCAGGTCCAGCCGCCGCATGCCGCGCAGGGCCCGGCGGAAGAGGACCGCGCTGATCAGGCCCGCCGCGAGGAATCGGAGCCCGACGAAGGACAGCGGCCCGCTGTGCTCCATCGCGAGGTGCACCGCGAGGAACGTGCCGCCCCAGATCGCGGTGATGCCGATGAGCGCCCACTCGGGGCGGGACGGCCGGACGGCATGGAGCGACGGCGTGCGCATGGGGCGGAGCGCGCCGGGTCAGCCGGTGATGATGCGGGCGCCGTGCACGGGTCCCGTGGCCCGGATGACCGTGAGGCGGGCGGCGCTCAGCGCGATCTGCAGCTCGAGCGCGCTGTCGAGGTCGGCCGCGAGGAAGGCGACGGTGGGACCGGACCCGGAGACGATGCCCGCGAGCGCGCCGTTCTCCTCGCCGAGCTGCAGCACCTCGCCGAGCCCGGGCGCCAGGTGCAGGGCGGGCGCCTGGAGGTCGTTGTGGAGGACCTCGGCGAGCATGTGCGGATCCCCCGCCCGGAGCGCCTGCAGCACCCCGGAGTCGACCTGCGGGATCTGCTGCGCCGGGAAGATGTCCTGCGCGTGCCGCTCGCGGTGCTTGTCGAGCTCGCCGTACACGTCGGGCGTGGAGACGCCGAACTCGGCGATGGCGAGCACCCACTGGAAGGTGCCCTTGGCGAGGGCGGGGCTCAGCCGGTCGCCGCGGCCCGTGCCGATGGCGGTGCCGCCGGCGAGCGCGAACGGCACGTCGGCGCCGAGCTCCGCGCCGAGGGCGAGCAGCTGGTCGCGGGTGCGCTCGGTGCCCCAGAGGGCGTCGCAGGCGAGGAGGGTGGCCGCGGCGTCCGCGGACCCGCCGCCCATGCCGCCCGCGATGGGCACGTCCTTCTCGATGCGCAGGTGGACGCCCCCGCGGTAGCCGGTGCTGCGCGCGAGGAGGCGGGCGGCGCGGATGGCGAGGTTGTCGGCGCCGACGGTGAGGTGCGACGTGTCGATGGATCCGCCGAACTCGACGGAGAAGCCGTCGGACCGGGTGGCGTACACGTCCTCGTACAGGCTCACGGCCTGGTACGCGGTGGCGACGTCGTGGTACCCGTCCTCCTGGAGGGCGCCCACCGTCAGCGAGACGTTGATCTTGCCCGGGGCCCGCGCGTGCACCACGTCGGAGGTGGTGGCCGCGGAGGTCATGTGCTCCAACCTAGCGGAGGCTGGGAGCCGCTCCGTCACCGTCGCGATCGGCCCAGGCGCGGGCCACGCGGAGGTAGTCGTGGACGCTCAGCTCCTCGCCCCGCGAAGTGGGGGCCACCCCTCCGTCGACGAGCAGCGCGGACGCCGCCTCGCTGCCGCCGAGCAGCTCCGCGAGGGCCTGGCGGAGCATCTTGCGGCGCTGCTGGAAGGCCGCGTCGACGATCCGGAACGTGCGCTTGCGCAGCTCCTCCGCGGCGAACGGCTCCGCGTGCCGCTCGAACGCGACGAGCACGGAGTCGACGTTGGGCACGGGCCAGAACACCTGCCGGCTGACGTTGCCGGCCGTGCGCCAGGCGCCGTACCAGGCGGCCTTGACGCTCGGGGACCCGTAGACCTTCGAGCCGGGTGCCGCGGCGATGCGGTGCCCGACCTCGGCCTGCACCATCACCACGCCCGTGCGGATCGACGGGAAGTGCTCGAGCAGGTGCAGGAGCACGGGGACGGAGACGTTGTACGGGAGGTTCGCGACGAGCGCGGCGGGATCGCCGGGCAGCTCCGCGACGCGCAGCGCGTCCTCGTGCACGACCGTGAGGCGCGCCTCCGGCTGGTACAGGCGCACGGTGAGGGGCAGCTGCTCCGCCAGGCGGCCGTCGATCTCGACCGCGACGACGCTCGCGCCGGTCTCGAGGAGGCCGAGCGTGAGGGATCCGAGGCCGGGCCCGACCTCCACCACGTGGGTGCCGGGCTCGACGCCCGCGACCCGCACGATGCGGCGCACGGTGTTCGCGTCGATGACGAAGTTCTGCCCGAGCTTCTTGGTGGGCGCGACGCCGAGGAGCTCGGCGAGGTCCCGGATCTCGGCCGGCCCGAGGAGCGTGGCGCCGGCGGCCGCGGGCGTGGCGGGCAGTGCCGCGCCGGGGCCCGCGTCGTCGCTCACGCGCGGCCCGCCGGGTCGATCTCGGCGGGGTCCTTCGCCGGCGACGTGACGGGCTCGTCGTCCCAGCGGCCGTAGACGAGCTCGGTGTTGGAGGAGATCTGCGCGGCGAGCATCGACACGTCGGTGCCGAGGTGCGCGGCCATCGCCCGCAACGTGTGCGGGATGAGGTACGGCGCGTTCGGGCGGCCGCGGAACGGCACGGGCGTGAGGAACGGCGCGTCGGTCTCCACGAGCAGCAGCGAGCGGGGCGCGAAGGCCAGCGCCTCGCGCAGGTCCACCGCGTTCTTGAAGGTGACGGTGCCGGAGAACGACATGTACCAGCCGTTCTCGGCGCAGATCCGGGCGAGGTCCTCGTCGCCGGAGAAGCAGTGGAACACGGTGCGCTCGGGGGCGCCGACGCGCAGCAGCGTCTCGACGACCTCGTCGTGCGCGTCGCGGTCGTGGATCTGCAGGGCGATGCCCCGCTGCTTGGCGATCTCGATGTGCGCCTCGAAGGAGCGCATCTGGGCGGCGCGGCCCTCCTCGCCCGTGCGGAAGAAGTCGAGCCCGGTCTCGCCCACGGCGCGCACGCGCGGTCGGCCGGCCAGCTCGTGGATCTCGGCCAGCGCGTCGTCGAGGGTGCCCGCCTCGTCGTACGCGGGCGCCTCGTTGGGGTGGATCGCGACGGCCGCGAGCATGCGCGGCTCGTGGGCCGCGGTCTCCGCCGACCAGCGGGAGGTCTCCAGGTCGCCGCCGACCTGGATCACGCCACGGACGCCGACCGAGCTCGCGCGGTCGAGGTGCTCCGTGAAGTCGATGGGCGACTCGCCGTCCGCGATCTCGAGGTGCGTGTGGTTGTCGTAGACCGGGACCGTGAGCGCCTCGGGCAGCGGCGGATACGTGAGGTCGCGCGTCTGGCCGTGGACCGCGGTGGTGTCGCGCTGGCGCACGTAGTTCGAATCGGACATCCCGCCCACTCTACCGAGGGGCGGGTGCCGCACCCCGTGGGGCGCGGCCTCCCCGGTCACGCCGTGGGGGTGACCGGCTCCTGCTCGATGCGCGGGAAGAGCGGGGCCTCGAGCGGCGTGACGACGCCGGAGCCGGTCCACTCGTCCGCGAGGTCGATGCGCTGCTGGCCCACCGTGCCGTCGCCGCCGAGCGCCGTCCAGAGCTTCGCGGTGGCGCCGGGCAGCACGGGCGCGAGGAGCACGGCGAGCGTGCCGAGCCCGCGGACCGCAGTGTGCAGGACGGTCTCGAGGCGCGCGCGGTCCTCGTCCCTCTTGGCGAGCGCCCACGGCTCCTGGCTCGTGATGTAGCCGTTGAGCTCGTCGACCAGGGTCCACACGGCGGCGAGCGCCTCGTGAATGGCGAGCCGCTCGATGGCGTCGTCGGCCGTGGACGCGGCGGCGCGCGCGACGGACAGCACGCGCTCGTCGGCCTCGGTGAGCTCGTGCGCCTCGGGGACGCGGCCGTCGAAGTAGCGGCCGACCATGGCGATCACGCGGGAGGAGAGGTTGCCGAAGCCGTTGGCGAGCTCGGCCTGGTAGCGGGCGCTGAGGTCCTCCCAGCTGAACGAGCCGTCCTGGCCGAAGGCGAAGGCGCGCATGAAGTAGTAGCGGAACGCGTCGATGCCGAAGGTGTCGGTGATGGTCTGCGGGACGATGCCGGTGAGCTTCGACTTCGACATCTTCTCGCCGCCGACGAGCAGCCAGCCGTGGCCGAAGACGCGGCGCGGGGGCTCCTCCCCGAGGGCCATGAGCATGGCCGGCCAGATGACCGCGTGGAACCGGAGGATGTCCTTGCCGACCAGGTGGGTGGCGGGCCAGCGGCGCTGGAACCGCTCGTCGTCGACGCCGTAGCCGATGGCGGTCACGTAGTTCATGAGCGCCTCGAACCACACGTACACGACGTGGCTCTCGTCCCACGGGATGGGGATGCCCCAGTCGAAGCTGGAGCGGGAGATGGAGAGGTCCTCCAGGCCCCGGCGCACGAACGACAGGATCTCGTTGCGGGCGCTCTCGGGCTGGATGAAGTCGGGCCGCTCCTCGTAGAACGCGAGGAGCCGCTCGCCGAAGTCGCTCATGCGGAAGAAGTAGTTCTTCTCCTCCAGCAGCTCGACCGGCTTGGAGTGGATGGCGCAGACGAGCTGCCCCTCGAACGGACCGGTGCCCTCGAGGAGGTCGGAGGGCTGCTTGTACTCCTCGCAGCCGACGCAGTAGTAGCCCTTGTACTCGCCCGTGTAGATGAACCCGGCGTCGTGGAGGCGCTGCAGGAAGATCGTGACGCTCTCCTCGTGGCGGGCGTCCGTGGTGCGGATGAAGTCGTCGTTGGAGATGTCCACGGCCTCGAGCAGCGGCTGCCAGCTCTCGGTGACGAGGCGGTCGGCCCACGCCTGCGGGGTCGTGTCGTGCGCGGTGGCCGTGCGGAGGATCTTCTGCCCGTGCTCGTCGGTGCCCGTGAGGAACCAGGTGTCGTCGCCGCGCTGGCGGTGCCAGCGGGCGAGCACGTCGGCGGCGACCTCCGTGTAGGCGTGCCCGATGTGCGGGACGTCGTTCACGTAGAAGATCGGCGTGGTGATGTAGAAGGGCTCGCCGCGGGACATGGGCTCCATCCTAACGATCGGCGGGAGGGGCCCCGGCCGCGTGACGGCGGCTCAGGCGAGGTGGCGCTCGGCGGGTCCGTCGTACTCGGAGAGCGGGCGGATCAGCGAGTTCGCGGCGCGCTGCTCCACGACGTGGGCCGTCCAGCCGACCACGCGCGCGGCCACGAACAGGGGCGTGAAGGCGCGCGTCTCGAAGCCGAGGAGCGCGTACGCGGGGCCCGAGGGGTAGTCGAGGTTCGGCAGGATCCCGGTGCGCTCGGCCATGCCGCGCTCGAGCGCGTCGTACAGCTCCATCGTGCGGGTCGCGGACTCCCCCGCCGCGCCGCCCGCCTGCACGCGCACCGCGACGAGCTCGTCGAGCGCGTCCTTCATGGTGGGCACGCGCGAGTCGCCCGCGCGGTACACGCGGTGGCCGAAGCCCATGACCTTGCGCTTCGCGGCGAGCGCCTCGTCGAGCCAGGCCTCCACGCGCGACGCGTCGCCGATCTCCTCCAGCGTCTCGAGCACGGCCTCGTTGGCGCCGCCGTGCAGAGGGCCCTTCAGGGCGCCGATCGCGCCGGTGACCGCGGAGTGCAGGTCGGCGAGGGTCGACGTGATCACGCGCGCCGTGAACGTGGAGGCGTTGAACGAGTGCTCCGCGTAGAGGATGAGCGAGACCTCGAGCGCGCGAGCGTCGGCCTCGGTCGGCCGCTCCCCGTGCACCATGAGCAGCAGGTTCTCGGCGAGGCCGAGGTCGTCGCGCGGCTCGACCGGCGCGAGGCCCTGGCGGCGCCGCTGGTCGTGGGCGATGAGCACGGGGATCTGCGCGAGGAGCCGCACGGAGCGCTCGAGGTCGGCCTCGGCGGAGTGGTCGTCGGGCGTCGGGTCGGCCGCGCCGATCGCGCTGACCGCGGTGCGGAGCACGTCCATGGGGTGCGCGTCGACGGGCAGCGCGTCGACGATGCGCAGCACCGCCTCGTCGGGCTGGCGCTCGGCGCGCTCCTGCGCCTCGAAGTGCGCGAGCTCCTCGTCGGTGGGCAGCTCGCCGTGCCAGAGGAGGTAGGCGACCTGCTCGAAGGAGCAGGAGGCGGCGAGCTCCTGCACCGGGTACCCGCGGTAGAGGAGGGAGTTCGTGGCCGGCTCGACCTTGCTGATCGCGGTGGTGTCGACGACGACCCCGGCGAGTCCCTTGCGGATGTCGGCCATGGTGCTCCTTCGCGGCATGCCGCACCGCTGGTGGAGCGGATCGGGTCGCCCTCGGGTGCGCTCGTCACTGTATCGGGGCGGGCCTCCCCGGGCGAGGGGTGACGGCCGCCTGCGGCGCCGGGTCGCGGCGCGGCCGGGTCGGTAGCCTTCCGTCAGGCCCTTCCCGAGGCGCCGACCGCGCAGCCGCGCCGACCCGTGAGGACGCCATGCCCGAGAGCACCGACCACGCCGATCCCGCCGATGCCCCGGCGCACTACGACGTCGCCGTGATCGGGGCGGGGCCCGCCGGCACCGCCGCAGCCCTCCGCGCGGCCGAGCTGGGCGCGTCCGTCGTGGTGCTGGAGGCCGGCCGCGTCGGCGGCACCTGCGTCAACACGGGGTGCGTGCCCACGCGCGTGCTCGCGAAGACCGCGCGGCTCGTGCGGGAGGTGCGCTCCGCGGGCGAGAGCGGGATCGGCGTGGGCGAGCCCACGCCGCACTGGCCGTCGATCGTCGCGCGCGTGCACGAGCAGGTCGACCGGGTGCGCTCGCTCAAGCGCGAGGCCGAGCGGTTCCGGGAGGCGGGCGTGACGCTCGTCCACGAGGGCCGCGCGCGCTTCGTCGACGACCGCACGCTCGTGCTCGACAGCGGGCGGCGCATCACCGCGGGATCCGTGATCGTGTGCGTCGGCGGCCACTCGCGCCGCCTGCCGGTGCCGGGCGCGGAGCTCGCGACCGTGCCCGAGGACGTGCTCGCGCTGCCGGAGATCCCCCGCCGCCTCGCCGTCATCGGCGCCGGCAACACGGGCGCGCAGCTCGTCACCGTCTTCCGCTCGTTCGGCGCGGAGGTCACGCTGCTCGACGTCGCGCCGCGCGTGCTCACGGCCTCCGACGAGGCGGTCTCCGAGGCCGTGTCCGACGCGTTCCGCGCGCAGGGCGTGCGCGTGCACGTGGGCATCGACACCGTGACGGGCATCACGCGCTCGGGCGACGGCTCCCTCACGCTGCTCTGGCGCGCGGGCGACCGGCCGCAGTCCTCCAGCTTCGACGCCGTGATCATGGCCACCGGCTGGCCGGCCGACGTCGAGGACCTGGGGCTCGAGGCCGCGGGCGTCGAGGTCACCCGATCGGCGATCCCCGTGGACCGCTACCTGCGCACGCGCGTGCCGCACATCCTGGCGGTGGGCGACGCGAACGGGAAGGACATGCTCGTGCAGGCCGCGCAGTCCGAGGGCGAGGCGGCCGCCGAGAACGCGGTGCTGGGCGTCAACCGGCGCATCCCGCTGCAGCTGCTCCCCGCGGGCGGGTTCACCGACCCGGACTACGCGGGCGTCGGGCTCACGCAGGCGGAGGCGCGCGAGCGCGACGGCGCATGCGTCGTCGCCCGGGTGCCGTTCTCGGAGGTCGACCGCGCCGTCATCGACGACCGCGAGGCCGGCTTCCTGCTGCTCATCGCCGACCGTCGCCGCGAGCTGATCCTCGGGGCGCACGCCGTGGGCGAGAACGCCGTCGAGGTGATCCAGTCGGTGACGACCGCGATGGCGGCCGGCGTCGACGTCGCGACCCTCGCGCACGTGCGGTTCGCGTACCCGACGTACAGCGCGATCATCGGCATCGCGGCCCGCCGCCTGCTGCAGGAGGCGGACCGGGCGGGCGAGCTCGACTGACGCGCGGCCGGCGGCGTCGTACCGGGGTACGACGCCGGGCCCGGGTCCCTCCCGCGGGCCGACGCCGGATCCGAGGCCCGTTCGTAGCGTCGGATCATGACCTCCGACACCACGACTCGCACCCCCTCACGAGCCGATGCGGCGCTCCTCGGGACCGCCCTCACGGCCGCCGGCCTCGCCCTGATCTGGGCCGCCCGCCTCACCGTCGACCGCGCGCTCTACGTGAGCGAGCTGGGCGCGGACGGAGAGCCTAGCGCGGGCTGGTTCCGCGCGGCGCTCCTGCTCGTGGTCGCGGGCGGCGGATGCGTCGCGTGGGCGACGCGTGGCCTGCGGGCGTCGGTGCCGGTGCTGCGCGCGTGGACGGCGTCCACCAGCATCGGGGTGGCGGCGGCGCTGTTCTTCGTGGCGTCGCAGGTGCCGTGCACCGCCGGGTGCCCGCTGCCCGTCGGGTCCTCCTTCACCTGGCAGGACCTCGTGCACACGGTCGCCGCGGTGCTCGCCTTCGCCTCCGCCTGCGTCGGGATGCTGCAGGCGGCGTTCGCGGACGGGGACCGCGGCGTGCGAATCCTGTCGTCGACCTCGGGCGTCGTCGTGGCGCTCGTCGCGGGGGCGGGCGGCCTCCTCTCCCTCGCCCGGACCGCGACCGACGTCGGCGGCGCCCTCGAGCTGGTCGCGACCACCGTCGCCCTGCTGTGGCTGGCGATGCTCGGGATCGCGATGGCTCGGCGGCACGCGATGCCGACGCGGGCATCCGGGTCGCGCTGCGGCTCCCGCGTGGCTGCGTAGGGTGGGAGCCATGCCCGTCGCGGTGGACTCCTTCGCGTCACCGGCGCCGCTCCGCGTCCCCGGACGGTGGACGCGCTTCCGCCGGACCCGTCCCCGCACCGTCGACGCCCTGGTCGCGGGCGCCCACGCGGTCATCGAGCTGTTCGGCCTGTTCAGCGTGCAGCTGGCGACCGGGGAGGGCCGCGACCCCGGGCTCTCGGCGCTCCTCGTCCTGGTGCTCGTCGTCGCGTCCGCCGCCCTGCTCCTCCGGCGCCGCCGACCGGCCACGTCCTTCGGCGTCGTGCTGGGCGCGACCGCCGCCATCGCCCTGCTCGACTCCTCCGGCCTCAGCCCCATCGGCGCCGCCCTCGCCCTCTACGCGCTGGCCGCGTACCGCTCGCCTAGCAGCGGATGGGTCGGCTACACGATCGCCGCGGCGACGGGCGTCGCCGTCGCGGGCGTCGCCTCCCTCTCCGGCGGACCCGGCGCCCCGGCCCTCGTCAACCCGCTGTTCCTCCTGATCACGCTCGTCGCGACCGTCGCGGGAGCCGGGGCGGGCACCCGGCGCCGGTACGTCGACGCGCTCGTGGACCGCGCGGAGCGGCTGACCCGGGAACGCGACCAGCAGGCGCTCCTGGCGGCGTCGGCCGAACGGGCGCGGATCGCGCGCGAGATGCACGACGTCGTGGCCCACAGCCTGTCCGTCATGGTCTCGCTCGCCGACGGCGCGGAGGCGCTCGCGGCCGTCGACCGGGAGCGCGCCGACGACGCCGTGCGCGAGATCGGCACCGTCGGCCGTCGGTCGATGACGGACATGCGGCGGCTGCTCGGCGTCCTGCGCGACGACGCGGGCGACGATCCCGGCGACGCGGGCCTCGCACCGCAGCCGGGCCTCGACGACCTGCCCGCGATGATCGAGACCTTCCGATCCGCGGGGCTGCCCGTCGTGCTCGAGCGGGTCGGCGCGTCGCGCACGTCGGCCGGCGTGCAGACGGTCATCCACCGCGTGGTGCAGGAGGCGCTGACGAACGCGCTCCGCTACGCCGACGCTCCCCGCCGCGTGCTCGTGCGCCTCGACCTCTCCGGGGCGGGTGCCGTGATCAGCGTCGTCGACGACGGCCGCGCGCGGTCCCGGCCTGCCCCGTCGGTCGGCTCGGGCCGCGGCCTCGTGGGCATGCGCGAGCGCGCGCACCTGTACGGGGGATCCGTCGAGGCCGGGCCCGGGGACGACGGCGGCTGGCGCGTGCACGTCCGCCTCCCGCAGGCAGGGGACGACGCGTGACCGCCGACGGGATCCGACTGCTGCTCGTCGACGACCAGGAGCTGTTCCGCCGCGGCATGCACATGGTGCTCGACGCCGAGCCCGGCCTGCAGGTGGTGGGCGAGGCGGCGTCCGGCGGCGAGGCCGTCGCCATGACCGCGGACCGCTCCCCCGACGTGGTCGTGATGGACGTGCGCATGCCCGGCATGGATGGCATCGAGGCGACCCGGCGCATCGTGCGCGAGAGCCCGGCCAGCCGCGTCCTGATCCTCACGACCTTCGACGCGGACGAGCTCGCCTTCGCGGGGCTCCGCGCGGGCGCCAGCGGCTTCCTGCTCAAGAACACGCCGCGCGCGGAGCTGACCGCCGCGATCCGCGCGATCGCCGCCGGGAACGCCATCGTGGCGCCGCGCGTGACCCGCGCGATGCTCGACCTCTTCGCGCCGCGGCTCCCGCGCACCTCGGCGGAGGCGCCGGATCGGCTCCAGGAGCTCACGGAGCGAGAGCACGAGGTGCTGGTGGCGATGGCGCGCGGGCTCAGCAACCCGGAGATCGCGGACCGGCTCGTGGTGTCGGAGTCGACCGTTAAGACGCACGTGGGGCGGATCCTGCAGAAGCTGCAGCTGCGGGACCGCGTGCACGCGGTGATCCTCGCCTACGAGCGCGGGCTCGTCTGAGCGGGCTCGCGGGGCTCGCGGGGCTCGCGGGGCTCGCGGCATGGTCGGATGGACGCATGACCGCGCTCATCGTCACGGCCCACCCCGATCCCGACTCCCTCACCCATCACGTCGCCCGCCGGCTCGCCGACGCGCTCGGGGCCGACCGCACGACGCTCGCGCACCTCGCGCAGGAGGGCTTCGACCCGGTGTTCGGCATGGCCGACCGGCGCGCCTATTCCGGTGACGCCGCCGCCCCCGCGGACGTCCTCGCCGAGCAGGCGCGGCTCGACGCCGTGGATCTCGTCGTGCTCGTCTTCCCCGTGTGGTGGTGGTCCATGCCCGCGCTGCTGAAGGGCTGGATCGACCGCACCTTCATCGCCGGCTGGGCCTTCGGGATCGACGACGAGGGGCGCATCGAGGAGCGGCTCCAGCGGCTCACCGTGCACCTGGTCCCCGTGTCCGGCACGAGCCGCGCGTCGTTCGCGCGGCACGGCTACCTGTCGGCGTTCGAGACGCAGGTGGGCCACGGGATCCTCGACTACTGCGGTGCCCGGCGGGGCGCGACCGCGTTCGTCCACGACTCCGAGTCGGGCGACCGCGACGCGACGGGTGCCGAGGTGGAGCGAGCCGTCGCGGAGGTGGTCGCCGCGATCGACTGACGTCGGGGCGGCGTGGGGATCCGGTCAGATCGCGGCGTCGATCCCCTCCATGTCGAGCACGAAGCGGTAGCGCACGTCGTTCCGGCGGAGGCGGGCGAACGCGGTCTCCACGGCGGCGGCGGGCAGCACCTCCACGTCCGCCGTGATGCCGTGCTCCCCGCAGAAGTCGAGCAGGTCCCGGGTCGCGGGCCGCCCGGCGCTGCCGGAGGACGTCAGCTTCCGGCGGCCCGTCAGGAGGTCCATCGCCTGCACGGACAGCGGGCCGAGGTGGCCGAGCACGCAGAGCGTGCCGTCGAGGTCGAGCGCGCGGAGGTAGGGCGCGAGGTCGTGGGCCACGGAGACCGTGTCGAGCACGAGGTCGAGGCTCCGGTCCGCCCCGGCCATCGCGGCGGCATCGGTCGAGACCACGGTGCGGCTCGCGCCCAGCCTCTCCGCGTCGGCCGCCTTGGCCGCCGTCGTGGTGAACACGGTGACCTCGGCGCCGAGCGCCCGGCCGAGCCGCACGGCGAGGTGCCCGAGCCCGCCGAGCCCGACGACGCCGAGGCGCGTGCCGGGGCCGACCCCGGCGGCGCGCATCGGCTCCCACACGGTGACGCCCGCGCACATGAGCGGGGCGACGGCGGCGGGGTCCAGCGCCGCGGGCCGGTGGTAGACGAAGGACTCCCGGACGACGTACCGGCCCGAGTACCCGCCGAGCGTGGAGGACCCGTCGACCCGGTCGCGGCCGCCATAGGTGAGCGTCGGGAACTCGACGCACATGTTCTCGTGCCCCGCCCGGCACATGCGGCAGGCGCCGCAGGAGTCGACGATGTTGCCCACCGCGACGGGGTCGCCGGGCGCGAAGGCCGTGACGGCGGGTCCGACCGCGACCACCTCGCCGACGAACTCGTGGCCGGGGACGAGCGCCTCGCCGCGGCCCGGGTGGTCGAGGGCGTGCAGGTCGGAGTGGCAGACGCCGACGTGGGTGACGCGCACGTCGACGTCGTCCGAGCGGAGGGCGCGGCGGTCGATCGGCGTCGGACGGAGGGGCTGGCCGGAGGCCGGGGAGAGGAGGGCTGTGGTGCGCATGCCCCCACCCTACCTACTGGTTGGTAGATCTATAGGGTCGAGGGCATGACGACGGCCGACCGCACCCGCCAGCGCATCCTCGACGCCGCCACGGAGGAGTTCGCCGCACGGGGCATCGCCGGAGCGCGCGTCGACCGCATCGCCGCCGCCTCCGGCATGAGCAAGCCCATGCTCTACGCGCACTTCGGGGCGAAGGACCGCCTGTTCGACGCGGTCTTCGCGGAGCACGTGATCGCGAACGGCGACCGCGTGCCCTTCACCGCCGACGACCTGCCCGGCTACGCGGCGCTGCTGTACGACGACTACCTGGCCGATCCCGCGCTCGCCCGCCTCGTGCTGTGGAAGCGCCTCGAGCGCGAGCCGGCCGGCTACCTCTACCCCGGCCTCGAGGAGCACGACGCGGGCCATCGCCGCGACATCGTCGCCGCCCAGGCCGCGGGCCGGATCCGCGCGGACCTCGACCCCGACGACGTGTGGAGCCTGCTCATCGCGACGGCCGCGAGCTGGGCGCAGATCTCGATCACGACGGTGGCGACCGCCGACGAGCCGGACGCGGTGCACGCGCGACGCCGTCGGGCGCTCGCGGAGACCGTGCGCGCCGGGCTCTGCGGCGGCTGACCGCGGCCCGTAGGTTCGGTCCATGACCGCTCCCGCCGATGCGCCCCGCGACCGACCGGACGACGCCGCCACCGCCGAGGACGCCGGGGATCCGAGGCGTCCCGATCGGCCCGCCGTCGCCATCCGCCCCGCGCGCCCCTCGGACCTCCCGCGCGTCGCCGAGCTGCGCTGGCGCTGGAGCGTCGACGAGACGGGCACGGAGCCCGCCACGGACCTCGCCGGATACGCCGCCGCGACCGTCGCCTTCGCCGAGGCGCACGCCGCCACGCACCGGTGCCTCGTCGCGGAGGCCGGCGGCGGGATCGTGGGCATGGCCTGGATCGCCCTCACGGACCGGCCGCCGACGCCCGACGACCTCAGCCGCGTCGCCGGGGACGTCCAGTCGGTGTACGTGCTGCCCGCGCTCCGCGGCTCGGGCACGGGCGCGCGCCTCCTCGGGGCGCTGCTCGACGTCGCGCGTGACGCCGGCTGCCGCTACGTGCGCGTGCACTCCAGCACCCGCGCGATCCCCCTCTACGCCCGCGCGGGGTTCGCGGTCGACGAGACGTACCGCGTCGTCCGCCTCTGAGGGGCGGCACGGCTCGCTACGGTGGGCCGAGGCCTCCGCACCGGGTCGCATACGCCAGCAGGGAGACCGTCGTGCTCATCACCCTCACCTCCACGGCGCCCTCCGCATCGGACCTCAGCCACCTGCTGCGCAAGCACCCCGGCAAGGCGCAGTCGTTCGACCTGCCCGTGGGCACGGCGCACGTGCTCTACCCCGAGGTCTCCGACGACCGCTGCACGGTGGCGCTGCTGCTGGAGGTGGACCCGATCGCGCTCGTCCGCGACGCGCGGTTCCGCAGCGCGGGCGCCCTCAGCATCACCCACTACGTCAACGACCGGCCCTATGCGTCCTCGTCGATGCTCGCCGTCGCCATCGGGCAGGTCTTCCGCACGGCCATGGGCGGGCGCAGCGAGTCCTTCCCGGAGCTCGCCGCCGGCACGCTGCCGCTCACGGTCACGGTCGCCGCGCTTCCCGCCCGCGGCGGCGTCGAGCTCGTGCGCGAGCTGTTCGCCCCGCTCGGCTGGCAGGTCGACGTCCAGCCGGTGCCGCTGGATCCCGCCTTCCCCGCCTGGGGCGACTCCGCCTACGTCGACCTCGTGCTGACGGGCGACGTCCGGCTCGCCGACGCGCTCCGCCACCTCTACGTGCTCCTGCCCGTGCTCGACGACGGCAAGCACTACTGGGTCTCGGACGACGAGGTCGGCAAGCTGCTGCGCGCGGGCGAGGGCTGGCTCGCGGAGCACCCGGCCCGCGACCTGATCACCCGCCGCTACCTCGCGCACCAGCGCGACCTCGTGGGCGAGGCCGACGCGCTCCTCGACGAGGGGCGGACGGCGGAGCCGGGCACCGTGGGCACGGCATCCGCGCCGGCCGCGCCGCGCTCCCCGTCGCTCGCCCGCCTGCGCGCGGAGACGGTGCACGGGGTGCTGACCGAGGTGGGCGCCCGCACGGTCGCCGACGTGGGCTGCGGCTCGGGCGCGCTGCTCGCGCACCTGGTGCCCGACCCGGCGTTCACGCGGCTCGTCGGCACGGACGTCAGCGTCCGCGACCTGGAGGCGGCGGCCCGGCGCCTCGGCCTGCGGGACGCGAGCGACCGGGTGCGCGAGCGGGTCGCTCTGCTGCAGTCCTCGGCGACCTACGAGGACCCGCGCATCGCCGGTCTCGACGCGATCGTGCTGATGGAGGTCATCGAGCACGTGGACCCCGACCGGCACGGCGCCCTCGAGTCGTCGGTCTTCGGATCCGCCGCCCCGGGCACCGTCGTCGTGACGACGCCGAACGCGGAGCACAACGCGCTCTACCCGGGTCTCGACGCCGGCGCGCTCCGGCACCCCGACCACCGCTTCGAGTGGACCCGTGCCGAGTTCGCCGCGTGGGCGGCCCGCGTCGCCGACCGGTACGGCTACCACGTGGAGATGCGGCCCGTCGGCGACGCCGACCCCTCCCACGGGTCCCCCACCCAGCTCGCCCTCTTCCGGAAGGCCGTCTCCCGATGACCGACGCACCCGCCGCCCTGACGCCCGAGGCCGCGCCCGCCCTGCCCCTCCCCCGCATGTCGCTCGTGCTCCTGGTCGGCGCGAGCGGATCCGGCAAGTCCACCTTCGCCCGCACGCACTTCGGCCCCTACGAGGTCCTCTCGAGCGACGTGTTCCGCGGACTCGTCTCGAACGACGAGAACGACCAGAGCGCGACCCCGGCCGCCTTCGAGGCGCTCCGGCACGTCGCGTCCCAGCGGCTGCGGGCGGGGCTGCTCACCGTGATCGACGCCACGAACGTGCAGGCCGAGTCGCGCCGCTCGCTCGTGCAGCTCGCGCGCGACCACGACGTCCTGCCCGTCGCGATCGTGCTCGACGTGCCCGTGGGCGTCTGCGTGGAGCGGAACGCGGCCCGCACCGACCGGGACTTCGGCGCGTCCGTCGTGAAGCGCCAGCATGATCAGCTCCAGCGGTCGCTGAAGGGCCTCGGCCGCGAGGGCTTCCGGAAGGTGCACGTGCTGCGCGGCGTCGAGGAGGTCGCCGCCGCGCGGTTCACCGTCGAGCCGCTGCTCAACGACCGCCGCTCCGAGCGCGGCCCGTTCGACGCGATCGGCGACGTGCACGGCTGCCGCGCCGAGCTCGAGACGCTGCTCCAGCAGCTCGGCTACGCCATCCGGCGCGATGAGCGCGGCCGGCCGGTCGACGCCGAGCACCCCGAGGGCCGCCGCGCCGTGTTCCTCGGCGACCTCGTGGACCGGGGGCCCGACACCCCGGGCGTGCTCCGGCTCGCGATGGGGATGGTGCGCGCCGGCCACGCGCTCGCCGTCCCCGGCAACCACGAGGCCAAGCTCGTGCGGGCGCTGCAGGGAAAGAAGGTGACCGTCGCGCACGGCCTGGGCGAGTCGCTGGCCCAGCTCGCGGAGGAGGACGAGGCCTTCCGCATCGACGTGGAGCGCTTCTGCCGGGAGCTCGTCTCGCACCTCGTGCTCGACGGCGGCGACCTCGTGGTGGCGCACGCCGGCCTCATCGAGGCGTACCACGGGAGGGCGTCCGGACGCGTGCGGTCGTTCGCGCTCTACGGCGACACCACGGGCGAGACCGACGAGTACGGCCTGCCCGTGCGCCTGCCGTGGGCCGCCGACTACCGCGGATCCGCGACCGTGCTCTACGGGCACGTGCCGACCCTGGAGGCCGAGTGGGTCAACGGCACGATGTGCCTCGACACCGGGTGCGTCTTCGGCGGGAAGCTGAGCGCCCTCCGCTGGCCGGAGCGCGAGGTCGTCTCCGTGCCCGCCGAGCGCGTCTGGTACGAGCCGGTCGCGCCGCTGGACCGGTCGGCCAGCGCACCCGCCGTCCCCCTGCGGGACCCGGGCCTCCTCCGCATCGACGACGTCCTGGGCAAGCAGATCGTGGAGACGCGGGCAGCGGGCCGCATCGGGATCCGCGAGGACGCCGCCGCCGGCGCGCTCGAGACCATGAGCCGCTTCGCCATCGACCCGCGGCACCTCGTCTACCTGCCGCCGACGATGAGCCCGCCGGCGACGTCCGCGCGCGACGACGTGCTCGAGCACCCGGCCGAGGCGTTCGAGGCGTACCGCCGCGACGGGCTCGAGCGGGTGGTCTGCGAGGAGAAGCACATGGGGTCCCGCGCGGTCGTGCTCCTGACCCGGGACGCGGCGCGGTTCGGCGCGCCCGAGGGCTGGCGCGGCGTCGTGCACACGCGCATGGGCCGTCCGTTCCTCGAGGCCGGCGAGACCGACGCGCTCCTCGCCCGGCTGGACGCGGCGGTCGAGGCGGCGGGGCTCTGGGCGGAGCTGGACACGTCGTGGATCCTGCTCGACGCGGAGCTGCTGCCGTGGTCGATGAAGGCGGGACCGCTGATCCGGGAGCAGTACGCGTCCGTCGGCGCCGCCGCGACGGCCGCGCTGCCCGCCGCCGTCCGCACCCTGGAGCGAGCCGCGGCCGCCGGCGTCGACGTGGCCGACCTCCTGGACCGGACGCGCGCCCGGGCCGCGGATGCGGAGGCGTACGTCGCCGCCTACCGCCGCCACGCGGCGCCGTGCACGGGCCTCGAGGACGTGCGGCTCGCGCCGTTCCAGCTCCTCGCCACCGAGGGCGCCACGCACGTCGAGCGCGACCACGCCTGGCACCTGGAGCTCGCGGACCGGCTGGCCGCCGCGGATCCGGGGCTCGTCATCCCGACCCGCTCCGTCTCCGTGGACCTCGGGTCCCCCGAGTCCGAGGCGGCCGCGACGCGCTGGTGGGAGGACCTGACGGCCGCGGGCGGCGAGGGCATGGTCGTGAAGCCGACCGCGGGCCTCGTCCGCGGCCGGAAGTCGCTCGCGCAGCCCGGCATCAAGGTGCGCGGCCGCGAGTACCTGCGCATCGTCTACGGCCCCGACTACACGGAGCCCGCGAACCTCCGCCGCCTGCGCGACCGCGACGTCGGCCGCAAGCGGTCGATGGCGCTGCGCGAGTACGCGCTCGGGATCGAGGCCGTCGAGCGGTTCGTCGCGGGCGAGCCGACATGGCGCGTGCACCAGGCGGTCTTCGGCGTGCTGGCGATGGAGTCCGAGCCGGTGGACCCGCGGCTGTGACGCCGGCTGGTCGCGCCCATCGACGGACGCGACCGCCGGGCATCACGCCCCGCCGCGGTTCCCCTCCAGCGTGAAGGTGAAGACGTCCTCGTCGAAGGCGCTGTAGCCCGCGTAGTCGAGCAGCTCGTAGAGGCGCGCGCGGGTCTGCATCTCGGGCACCCTCCCGGCGAGCGTGCCCTCCTCGAGGATCGCGTCGAGGCCGCGCTCGGCGGCGCCCATCGCGAGGCGCAGCAGCGACACGGGGTAGATGACGATGTCGACGCCCACGTCCCGCAGCTGGGAGGTGGTGAACAGCTCGCTCTTCCCGAACTCGGTCATGTTGGCGAGGATCGGCACGTCCACCGCGGCGCGCATAGCCGCGAACTCGGCGAGGTCGGCCATCGCCTCGGGGAAGATCGCGTCGGCGCCCGCGTCGACCAGCGCGCGGGCGCGGTCGATGGCGGCGTCCATGCCGTCGACGCCGCGCACGTCGGTGCGGGCCATGATCAGCAGGTCGGGGTCGCGGCGGGCGTCCACCGCGGCGCGGATCCGCTTCAGCGCGGTCGACTCGTCGACCACCTGCTTGCCGTCGAGGTGGCCGCAGCGCTTCGGGTTCACCTGGTCCTCGATGTGGAGGCCCGCGACGCCCGCGTCCTCGAGCATCTGCACGGTGCGGGCCACGTTCATCGGCTCGCCGAACCCCGTGTCCGCGTCGACGAGGCACGGCAGGTCGGTGACGCGCGCGATCTGCTGCGAGCGCCCGGCGACCTCGGTGAGGGTGGTGAGCCCGATGTCCGGGAGCCCGAGGTCGGCGGAGAGCACGGCGCCCGAGATGTAGACCCCGTCCATGCCCTTGTCCTGGATGAGCCGGGCCGAGAGCGGGTTGAACGCGCCGGGCATGCGGATCAGCTCACCCGAGGCGAGCCGCTCGCGGAACGCGCGGCGCTTGGCGGCGGCGGTGAGGGCGGAGTGCAGCACTAGAGGAGTCCCTTCGGGGAGCCGGCGCGCTCGAGGAGGCCGGGTCGGGCGGTGACGGTGAGGCCGGCGAGCTCGTCGGCGGCGAGCTCCGGCAGGCGCTCGACGAGCGCCAGGAAGCGCTCGACCTCGGCCTCCTCGAGCACCCCGTCGGCGAGGGTGCGGAGCTTGGCGACGTAGTCGGCGCGCGCGAACGGGCGGGCGCCGAGCGGGTGCGCGTCGGCGACGGCGATCTCGTCGACGATGGTCGAGCCGTCCGTCAGGCGGATCTCGACGCGGCCGCCGAACGCCTTCTCCGCCGGGTCCATGGAGTGGTAGCGGCGCGTCCACTCGGGGTCCTCCGTGGTCGTGACGCGGCGCCACAGGTCGACCGTGTCGGGGCGGCCGGCGCGCTCGGGCGCGTACGAGTCGACGTGATGCCAGGCGCCGTCCTGCAGGGCGACGGTGAAGATGTACGGGATCGAGTGGTCGAGGGTCTCGCGACTGGCCCGCGGGTCGTACTTCTGCGGGTCGTTGGCGCCGGATCCGATGACCACGTGGGTGTGGTGCGAGGAGTGGATGAGGACGCGGTCGACGGCGTCCGCGTCGGCGAGCACCGGGTGCGCGTGGTGCAGGCGACGGGCGAGGTCGATCCACGCCTGCGCCTGGTACTCCGCCGAGTGCTCCTTCGTGTACGTGTCGAGGATCGCCCGCTTGGCCTCGCCGGGCCCGGGCAGCGGCACGTCGTAGCCGGCGCCGGGGCCGTCGAGGAGCCACGCGATCACGCCGTCCTCGCCCTCGTAGATGGGGGTGGGGCTGGTCTGCCCGCGCATGGCGCGGTCGATCGCCTCGACGGCCATCTTCCCGGCGAAGGCGGGCGCGTGCGCCTTCCAGGTGCTGATGGCGCCCTTGCGGGACTGCCGGGTCGCGGTGGTGGTGTGCAGGGCCTGGCCGACGGCCTGGAACACCGTCTCCGCGTCGAGGCCGAGGAGCGTGCCGATGCCGGCGGCGGCCGACGGGCCGAGGTGCGCGACGTGGTCGATCTTGTGCGCGTGCAGGCTGATGGCCTTCACGAGGTCCACCTGGATCTCGTAGCCGGTCGCTATGCCGCGCACGACGTCCGCGCCGGTGATCGGGCGTCCGTCGGGACGGCCGGCCGCGGCGGCGTGCTGCGCGGCGGCGAGGATCGGCGGGATGTTGTCGCCCGGGTGCGAGTACTCCGCGGCGAGGAACGTGTCGTGGTAGTCGAGCTCGCGCACGGCCACGCCGTTGGCCCACGCGGCCCACTCGGCGCTGACGCGGGTGGCGGGATCCGCTCCCACGACCGTCGCGCCGGCACCGCCCGTGGACGGTCCGTGCGCGAGGGCCTGCGCGCGGGACGCGACGACGGGCGCGCGGGTGAGCGACGCGGTCGCCACGGCGGCGTTGTCGATGATGCGGTTCACGATCATCTCGGTGACGTCGGCGTCGACCTCGACGGGATCCGCGGCGACGGCGGCGATGCGCCCCGCCAGCTGCTCCCCGGGAGGCAGGGCCTCGTCGCTGCGGTGGACGCGGACGCGGTGGATCTGCATGCTGTTCCTCACGGTCGGGCGCCGGACGCGGAGGGCTCGTGACCTCGTCCGCGCGGCACCGGTCCAGCGTATCCACCGCCGGGGGCGTCCTACGCTGGCGTGTGCTCACCGTCTCCCCGGAGTCCCCCCGCCGCGACGACGTGCTGCCGCTGCTGCGGCAGGCCGACGAGTACGCGCTCGCGCTGTACCCCGCGGAGAGCTACCACTCGCTCGACGTCGCCGCGCTGGAGCGTCCGGGCGTGGTCCTCCTCGTGGCGCGCGACGACGGCCGCGCGCTCGGCACGGCGGCGGTCGTGGACGGCGGCGACGGGTCCGCGGAGCTGAAGCGGGTGTTCGTCACCGACGCCGCGCGTGGCCTCGGCGTCGGGCGGGCGCTCCTCGCGGCGGCGGAGGCCTCCGCCCGGGACGCGGGTGCGACGCTCATGCGGCTCGAGACGGGCCTCCCGCAGACCGCCGCGATCGCCCTCTACGAGCGCGCCGGCTACCGGCACGTGCCCCGCTTCGGCCCGTACGCGGCCGATCCGACGAGCGTCTGCATGGAGCGGGACCTCCGGCGGGCGGCGGGACCCCTCCCCCGCTGGATCCTCCGCCCCGCGCTCCCCGACGACGCCGGCTGGATGGCCGAGCTCCGCGCCGTCGTGCTCCGCCCCGACCTCGAGCGGCTCGGGCGCTTCGATCCGATGCGGGTCCGGCGCCGCCTCCTCGACGGATGGGCCGCCGAGCGCACCTCCGTCATCCGGGTGGACGGCCGCGACGCGGGACTGGTGGCCTGCCGCGAGGAGCCGGACGCGTGGTGGGTGGAGCACCTCTACCTGGATCCCGCCGCGCAGGGCCGCGGCATCGGCGGCGAGGTGCTCGCCGACCTCATGGACCGGCACGACGACGGTCGGCCGTTCCGCCTCGACGTGCTGCAGGGCAGCCCGGCCCGGCGGCTGTACGAGCGGGCCGGCTTCCGGGTGGAGCGCGAGGACCCGGTGGACGCGTGGCTCGTGGCGCCCGGTCGCGGCACGACCGCCGGCCCGGTCGTGCCCTCCCCGCGTCGATAGCCTCGGGACATGGTCACCCATCGCGTCCGGGACGCCGTCGTCGCCGCGTGGCGCGCGGCCACCTCCCCCGGCCGCCTCATCCTCGCCGCGAAGACCGCGCTCGCGGTCGGCATCGCCTGGGCCGTGGCGCCCTACGTGCCCGGCGTCGCGAGCGAGTACCCCTACTACGCGCCGCTCGGCGCGCTGGTGAGCATGTACCCGACGCTCATGGGATCGGCGCGGACGGGGCTGCAGACGCTCCTGGGGCTCGCCGCGGGGATCCTGCTCGCGACCGGGGTCATCATGACCACGGGCCCGTCGTGGTGGTCGATCCCCGTGATCGTCGGCATCGGCGTGATCCTCTCGGGCTCCGGCTGGTTCGGCGCCGGCCGCGAGTACGTGCCGATGGCGGCGCTGTTCGTGCTCATCATCGGCGGGCAGGACGCCGACCAGTACTCGCTCGGCTACGTCGCGCAGATGGCCGTGGGCGTCGTGACCGGGCTCCTCGTCAACGTGCTCGTCGTCCCCCGGCTGTCGAGCGGGGCGGCGAGCGCCCGCATCAGCGCCTTCCAGCACGAGGTCGCCCAGCGCCTCCGGGAGGTCGGCGACGCGGTGGAGTCCGAGGCCCCGCCCGCGCACGCCGACTGGATCCGCGCGAGCGAGGGCCTCGCCGACACCGCGCGGGCCGTGCGCGCCGACCTGCGGGAGGCCGACGAGAGCCGGAAGGGCAACCCGCGGGCGCTCGTGAACAAACGGGACGTGCGCATCGACCACGCCCGGCTCGAGGCGATGGACCAGATCGTCTGGCACGTGCGCGACGTCTCCGCGGCGCTCGCCGACACCATCTGGCAGCAGCGCGGGGCGTCCGCCCTGGACCGCGACGTCGCCGCTCCCGTCCGCGACGCCTGCCACGCGGTGGCCGACGTGCTCGACCTCGACGACCCGGACTCCCCCGAGCGGCACCGCGCGATGGGCGAGGCCGCCCGGCGGGTGCGCCTGCTCGTGGAGGCGGTGGACCGCCGGTCGCAGGAGCTCGGCCGCGCGATGGGCCCCGGGGTGCTCACCGCGATGCACCTCAAGCGCGTGCTGCGGCACCTCGAGCCCGTGGACGCGGCGGAGTCACCGGCTCCCTAGCGCGGGCCCGGATCCGGCCGCCGACCCGGCCCCCGCGACCGCGGCCGCCGCGGTCCCGGTCTCCCCGCCGCCGGGCAGCGCCTCCACCCGCGCGTCGAAGCGCACCGCGACGATGCCCGCCACGATGAGCAGCCCGCCGACCAGCTGGAGCGCCGTGAGCGCCTCGCCGAGCAGCAGCCACGCCCAGGCGCCGGCCGCCGCCACCTCGAGGAGGCCCGTGAACGACGCGAGGCGGGATCCGAGCATGCCGCCCGCGGTGATCCCCGCCCCGTAGGCGAGCGCCGTCGCGACGACGCCGACCACGAGCATCGGCACCCACCACGGGACGACGCTGCCGAGCATCACGACGTCGGCGACGGATCCGGTGAAGGGCAGGATCCCGGTCACGCCCACGAGCGCCAGCAGCACCGCCGCGACGAGCAGGCCCGCTGCGGCGAGCGCCACAGGGGGCAGCCCGTCCGCGCCGCGGGCCGCGATGGCGAAGTAGCCCGCGCAGCCGACCATCGCGCCGACGGCGAAGAGGAGCCCGACGGGATCCAGCGCCCCGCCGCCGGAGGGCGACACCACGAGCGCGAGCCCGCCGGCGGCCGCGACGGATCCGAGGAGCACCGGCAGCGCGGGCCGCCGCCGGCTCACGACCCACGCGACCGCGACGAGGAGCAGCGGCGCCATGAACTCGATGAGGATGGCCGTGCCGACCGGGATCCGCTCGATGGCCGCGAAGTACATGACCTGCGCGCCCGCGACGCCCACGAGCGCCATGCCGAGCACGCGGCGCCACGCCCGCAGCACGGGCCGCAGGTCGCCGCGCAGCTGGACGAGCGCGACGGGGGCGAGGATCAGCCCGCCGATGAGCGCCCGCAGCGTCACGGCGGCGACCGGGCTCCATCCGGCGGCGAGCAGCGGCTTCACGAAGGCGCCCGACAGCCCGAAGGACGCGGCGGCCACGACCGCGAGGACCAGTCCGGTGGTGAGGTGGCGGCGTTCCATGGTGCACTCGTCTCGTCAGGGGCCATGCGGCCTACGCTCCTGACGCTAGACTCGTCGTGGATAAGGAGTCAAATTGCTTTTCGCCTCTGACACGGAGGACGTGCTCACGTTCGACGCCGTCATCCTCAACACGGCCCCGCGCGCCACCCGGACCGGGCTCGACCTGCTGGCCACCCCGGAACAGCTCGCCGACCTGATGACCCGCAACGGCTTCTCCGGCCGCTTCGACCGCGATGAGCGCGAGCTCCGCGAGGTGCACGACGCCCGCGCCCGGCTGCGCGCCATCTGGACCCTCGACCGCGACGCCATGGTGGACCCCGTCAACGAGCTGCTCGCCCGCCACCGGGCCTCCCCCCGGCTCGTCCGGCACGACGCCCTCGACTGGCACCTGCACGCGACGCCCGACGACGCCCCGCTCGCCGACCGCGTGCTCGTGGAGGCCGCGATGGCGCTCGTCGACGTGGTGCGCTCCGACGCGACCGACCGCCTCCGGGTGTGCGCCGCCGACGACTGCGACGGCGTGCTCGTCGACCTGTCGCGCAACGGCTCGAAGCGGTTCTGCAGCGTGCGCTGCGGCAACCGCATGAACATGGTGGCGTTCCGCGAGCGCCGCGCGCAGGATCCGACCGGCTAGGCGACGACGCCCGCGGCGGCCGGGGCCGCCGGGATCACCGGGCCTGCAGCGCCGCCTGGTACAGGTCGCGCTTGCCGAGGCCGGTCGCCTCCGCGATGGTGCCCGCGGCGTCCTTGAGGCGGGCGCCGTCGGCCACGAGCTCCAGCACCTGCGCGACGCCCGTGGCGAGGTCGACCTCGAGGGCCGCGGCCCCCTCCGCGACCACCACGATCTCCCCGCGCACGCCCTCGGCCGCCCAGGCGGCGAGCTCGGCGGCGGTGCCGCGGCGCACCTCCTCGTACAGCTTCGTGAGCTCGCGGCAGACGACCAGCCGGCGGTCGGGGCCCCACTCGGCGACGACGTCCTCGAGCGACGCGTGCAGCCGGTTCGGCGACTCGAAGAACACCATCGTGCGGCGCTCGCGCACCAGCTCGCGGAGCACGCGGCGGCGGTCGCCGCCCTTCCGCGGCAGGAAGCCCTCGAACGCGAAGCGGTCGGTGGGGAGGCCGGAGACGGCGAGCGCGGTGATCACGGCGCTCGGCCCGGGCAGCGCGGTCACGCGGACGCCCGCCGCGGCCGCGGCCTCCACGAGGTGGAAGCCGGGGTCGGAGATGGCCGGCATGCCGGCGTCCGAGAGCACGAGCACGTCGGTCTCGCGCGCGAGCTCGACGAGGTCGGCGGAGCGCTCCTGCTCGTTGTGGTCGTGCAGCGCGATGAGGCGCGGCCGGTTCTCGACGCCGAGCGCGCCGAGCAGGCGGATGGTCGTGCGGGTGTCCTCCGCGGCGACGACGGTGGCGGAGCCGAGCGCCTCCACGAGCCGCCGCGACGCGTCGCCCAGGTTGCCGATGGGGGTCGCGCCGAGGATGATCACCGCTCGATCATCCCATCCGGGGCGGGGCGATCCCGGCCGGTCGCCTCGGCGTCGCCCTCGACCGCGGGGTCGTCGATCCCGGGGCCTCCGGGGCCGCTCCGGCCGCGGAGCCCGTTCACGATGCCGGCCCCGATCGCGAGGAGCCCCAGGGGCACGCCGAACAGCACGACGGTGTCCAGCTTTCCGCCGCTCCGGATCTCCCCGAACGCGCCCGTGAGACCGAGCATCGAGACCGCGCACAGCACGACGCCGAGGGCGATGAGGCCCCAGGTGTCCGGCCACCGCCGCTCCCGCCGCAGGAACACGCGTCAGCCCGCGGCGGGCGCGTCCGCGGCGGGCGCGTCCGCGGCGGGCGCATCCGCACCGACGGCGGCGAGCACCACCGGGTCGGCGCACCCGCGCGCGAACCCGTCGATGCGCCGGTCCATGTCGCGCTGCAGGATCCACGCGCCGATCCGCTCGGCGACCGGCGCGAGCCAGGCGGGCCGGCAGGCGAAGTTGTAGCGCCAGGTCGCGAGCGTGCGGCCCGGCTCGCCCTCGGCGGCCGCGAAGCGCCAGCCGCCGCCCATGCGGGCGAAGAACCACGACCCCTGGGTCATGCGCATGCCGACGTTCGTGGGCGGCTGGTGCGAGACGTACTCGCTCACCATGCTGAGCCCCAGGCGCGAGACCGTGAACGTGCGGACGCCCTTCGCCGGCTCGGTCGCGCCGCCCATGAGGTGCTGGTGGGCGATGAACGGATCCCACCGCTTCCGGACGGCGCCCTGCGTCTGGGAGACGGCGAACGCGACCTCGGGCGCGACGGGGACGATGCGGCGGGACTCGACGACGGGCACGGCCCCATGCTGGCACGCGCGTCGGCGCGGCGGCCTCCCCGCGCCCCCGCGTCCACCCGGCCGCGACGCCGCTCCGGGCTCCGGCATCCGGGCGACCCGACCGCCCGGCCGCGACCGGCGCACCGCGGCGGGCGCACGGCGCTCCCCATCCTGCGTACGCTCGGAGCAGCGGCCCCGCGGGGCCGACGGCGCCCGGACCGGGCGCGACGCACCACCACCACCTGCGAGGAGCACCACGTGGACGACGCCATCCCGACGGACGCCATCGAGACGCACGCCGTCCCCGAGCCGGAGCCCACGGAGATCACGTACGACGACAACCGCTTCCCGGCGCGCCCCGCACGGCTGCGCTCCCGGCCGCAGATGCGGGCCAGCGGGATCCGCCGCTCGTCGTCGGACCCGCGCGCCGCCGACGCGTCGAACCCCTCCTACGTGGAGTGGCTCCGCCGCCAGTCGATGCTCGGCGACGCCGACGTGCTGAGCCGCGGGCTCTCCGGCTTGCCCAGCATGTGGTCGAACCCCTACGCCCGGCCGGACGCGCGCCGCGCCATCGACACGGCGTCGGTCTGGTTCACCGCCTACCCGATCTCGCTCATCACGAAGGGCGGCGAGTCGTACCTGGCCGCCCTCGGCGACCCGCAGCTGTGGGAGATCTTCCAGCGCATCGGCATCGAGGCCGTGCACACCGGCCCCGTGAAGCTCGCCGGCGGCATCACCGAGTGGTCGCAGACCGCGAGCGTCGACGGCCACTTCGACCGCATCAGCACCCAGATCGACGCGGCCTTCGGCACGGAGGACGAGTTCCGCCGCCTCACCGAGGTCGCCGACCAGCACGGCGGCAGCGTCATCGACGACATCGTGCCCGGCCACACCGGCAAGGGCGCCGACTTCCGCCTCGCCGAGATGGGCTACAAGGACTTCCCCGGGATCTACCACATGGTCGAGATCCCCGAGGAGGACTGGCACCTGCTGCCGGACGTGCTCCCCGGCCGCGACGCCGTGAACCTCGACGTGGCCGCCGAGCAGGCGCTCGCCGACCAGGGCTACATCATCGGCCGCCTGCAGCGCGTCATCTTCTACGCACCGGGCGTCAAGGAGACCAACTGGAGCGCCACCGCGCCCGTGCTCGGCGTCGACGGCCGGACCCGCCGCTGGGTGTACCTGCACTACTTCAAGCAGGGCCAGCCCTCCATCAACTGGCTGGACCCCACGTTCGCCGGCATGCGCATGGTCATCGGCGACGCCCTGCACTCCCTCGGCGACCTCGGCGCGAGCGCGCTGCGGCTCGACGCGAACGGCTTCCTCGGCGTGGAGAAGAGCGTCGAGGGGCCGGCGTGGTCCGAGGGCCACCCGCTCTCCGAGGCGGCGAACCACCTCATCGCGAGCATGGTGCGCAAGGTCGGCGGCTTCTCCTTCCAGGAGCTGAACCTGACGATGGAGGACATCCGCGACACCGGCCGCGTCGGCGCCGACCTCTCCTACGACTTCATCAACCGGCCCGCGTACCAGCACGCCCTCGCGACCGGCGACACGGAGTTCCTGCGGCTCACGCTCCGCACCTCGCTCGAGGTGGGCGTCGAGCCCGTCACCCTCGTGCACGCGCTGCAGAACCACGACGAGCTCACGTACGAGCTCGTGCACTGGGCGACCGAGCACTGCGCCGACGTCTTCCCCTTCCGGGGCGACGAGATGACGGGCGCCGACCTCGCCGAGACGATCCGCGGGGACCTCCTCGAGGAGCTCACGGGCGACAGCGCCGACTACAACCACGTGTTCACGACCAACGGCATCGCCTGCACCACGACCTCGGTCATCGCGGCCGCGCAGGGCTTCACGACCCTCGACGCGATCGGGGACGACGACGTGGACGGGATCCGCGCCGCGCACCTCCTGCTGGCGAAGTTCAACGCGTGGCAGCCGGGCGTCTTCGCCCTCTCCGCGTGGGACCTGCTCGGCGTGCTGCCGCTGCAGGCGTCCCAGGTGGCCGACCTCATCGAGGGCGGCGACACGCGCTGGGTCCACCGGGGCGGCCACGACCTGCTCGACGCGGCGCCCGAGGCGACCGCGTCCGGTGCCGGCATGCCGCGCGGCCGCTCGCTGTACGGATCCCTCCCCGCGCAGATCGAGGACCCGGCGTCGTTCGCGTCCGGGCTCCGCAGCGTGCTCGAGGTGCGCGAGCGCTTCGACGTGGCCGTCGGCACCCAGCTCGACGTGCCGGACGTCGGGCACCCCGGCATGCTCGTGATGGTGCACCGCCTCGACAACGGCGACCCGTCGGGCGACGCCCGCCTGCAGCTCACGGTGCTGAACTTCACGGGCGAGTCGATCCTCGCGACGGTGCGCTCCGAGCACCTCCCGAGCCGCCGCGCGGTGCGGGACGCCACCACCGACGAGGTCATCGGCCAGGTCGACGACCTGTCCAGCTTCCCCGTGCAGCTGGAGCCCTACGCGGGCCTGTTCCTGCTGCTCGACGAGGAGCAGGAGCCCGACGAGGACGACGCCGCGCGGTAGGCGCGGCCGCGCGTCAGCCCAGGACGACGAACCCCAGCACGGCCGCCGATCGTCAGCCCAGGACGACGAACCCCAGCACGGCCGCCGCGAGCGCGAGCACGAGGAGCGCGAGCGGCGGCACGACGGGCTCGCGGCGGCGGGCGTGCACGACGACGGCTCCGGTCATCAGCACCGCGAGGCCGACCGCCGCGACGGGGCTGAGCACCGGCGCGATGCCGGTTGCGAGGGGCAGGACCAGGCCGATCGCCCCGACGACCTCGAGGGCGGCGATCGCCTTCACGGCGGCCGCGGGGAAGCCCTCGGCCCACGGCATCCCGCCGTCGACGAGCGCCTCCCGCGAGCGGACGAGCTTCAGGATCCCAGCGCCGAGCATGGCGACGGCGAGCATGGCGGAGACGGCCCAGAGGGCGATGAGCACGGGATCCCCCTTCGTGCGCGGCCGGTGGACATGCCGACCGTAGCGCCGGGCGTCCGCCGTGTCGACGGGGAGGCGGACGCGGACCGGGCCCGTCGTGCCGCCGCGGTCCGGCGCCAGCCGCGGAAGGCCCCGGCGCCCCGGACGCCGCGCACCCGCGTGCGATGATGAGCCGTGCCCGACATGCCCCACCGCCCTGCCGAGCACGCAGCCGACGAGCGCATGCCCGCGGACGGATCCGCCGTGGCCCTCGACGCCCCCACGCGCGTGTCGCGCCGCGCCGACGAGCGCGCGCTCACCGCCCGCGGATCCCGCCTCGACGACGCCTGGGCGCGCCTCGTCTCGACGCCCGGCCGCCGCCGCGCCTGGCGCTGGGGCGCCCCGATCCTCATCACGCTGCTCGCGGCCGTCCTCCGCATCCAGAGCCTCGGCCACCCGGCGACCCTCGTGTTCGACGAGACCTTCTACGTCAAGGACGCGTGGACGCTGCTGCACCTCGGCTACGAGGGCTCGTGGCCGAACGAGCCGAACCCGGACTTCATCGCCGGCAGGACCGACGAGTACCTCATCGCGCCCGCGTTCGTCGCGCATCCGCCGCTCGGCAAGTGGGTCATCGCGCTCGGCCTCGCGGTCTTCGGCGCGGGCGACCCGGTGGGCTGGCGCATCGCCACGGCTGTCGTCGGCACCCTCGCGGTCCCCCTCCTCATGCTCATCGCCCGCCGCCTCACCGGCTCCGCGGTCGTCGCCGCGATGGCCGGGCTCCTCTTCGCGATCGACGGCCACGCCATCGTGATGAGCCGCGTCGCGCTCCTCGACACGCACGTCATGTTCTTCGGCCTGCTCGGCTTCGGGGCGATGCTCCTCGACCGCACCTGGCACGAGCGGCGCTTCGAGCGGCTCCTCGCCCTCCGGCGCGACGCCCGGCCCGAGAGCGCGCGTCCGCTCGAGTGGGGCCCCGTCGTCCTCTGGCGGCCGTGGCTGGTCGCCGCCGGCATCGCGTTCGGCGCGACCAGCTCGGTGAAGTGGTCGGGGATCTTCTTCCTCGCGGGCTTCGGCCTCTACGCCGTGCTCACCGACATGCTGCTGCGCCGCCGCCACGGCCTCGCCGCCTGGTTCACGGCCGGCGCCGTGATGCAGGGCCCCGTCTCGGCGCTCCTCCTCGTGCCGCCCGCCGTCGCCGCGTTCCTCGCGTCGTACGCGGGGTGGTTCGCGACCTCGAACGGGTACTTCCGCGGCTGGGCGGCGGAGGGGCGGAACGCCTGGGAGGGCGGCCTCGGATGGGTGCCGCTGCCCGTGCAGAGCCTCTGGCACTACCTGTCGCAGCAGTACGAGTTCAACGTGGGGCTCGACGTGACGCACCCGTACCGGGCGGACCCGCGCCTCTGGCTGCTGCTCTACCGGCCGACGCAGTTCTACTACGAGGCCTACGGCCCCGGCGAGGCCGGCTGCACGATCGACGCGTGCTCGGCGTCGATCACGTCGATCGCGAACCCGCTCATCTGGTGGCTCTCCGTGGCCGCGATGCTGTACCTGCTCTACCGCCTCGCCGCGCGGCGCGAGTGGCGCGTGGGCCTCGTGCTCATGGGCATGGTCGTGGGCTACCTGCCGTGGCTGCTGTACGTGAACCGCACGGTCTTCCAGTTCTACTCGATCGCCTTCGAGCCGTACCTCCTGCTCTGCCTCGCGATGGTGCTCGGCATGGTCCTCGGCGACCGGACGGATCCGCGGCCGCGGCGCACGCGCGGCGTCGTGATCGTGGCCTCGGTGCTCGTCGCATGCGTCCTCGTGAGCGCCTTCTTCTACCCGCTGTGGACCGGGCAGCTCATCCCCACCTGGTTCTGGCGCCTGCACGCCTGGATCCCCTCGGGCTGGATCTGATGCCCGCCACCGCCTCCCGCCTCCACCCAACGCTGCCCGGCCTCGCCGCCGCGGCGGCCGCCGCGCTCGCGGCGTGGGGGGTGCACGCCCTCGTCCCGGCGATCCCGCTGCTCACGGTCGCGGTGGCGCTCGGCATCGTCGCGGCGCAGGTGCCGGCCGCGCGTCCCGCCCTCACGGGCCCGCTGAAGCCGGGGCTCACCCTGGCGTCGAAGCGGCTCATGCGGATCGGCGTGGTGCTCCTCGGCCTGCAGCTCGGCCTCTCCGACATCGTCGGCCTCGGCTGGCGCGCGGTGCTGCTCGTGGTCGCCGTGGTGGTGCTGTCGTTCGCCGGCACCTGGGCCATCGCCCGCGCGCTGCGCATGCCGGGGCAGCAGCCGCTCCTCCTCGCCACCGGCTTCTCCATCTGCGGCGCGAGCGCGATCGGCGCGATGGCGGGCGTCACGCGCGCGAAGCCGGCCGACCAGGGCGCGCCCGTCGCGCTCGTGACCCTGTGCGGCACGCTCGCGATCGCCGTCCTGCCGCCCCTCGCGGGGCCGCTCGGCCTCGACGACGTGGCCTTCGGGCACTGGGTGGGCGCGGGCGTGCACGACGTGGGCCAGGTCGTGGCGACGGCGCAGATCGCCGGATCCGCGGCCCTCACCATCGCCATCGCCGTGAAGCTCACCCGCGTGCTCCTGCTGGCGCCCGTGGTCGCCGTCGCCGGCGTCGTCATGCGCCGCCGCGAGGGCCGGGTCGAGGGCGCCGCGCGCCCGCCGATCGTGCCGCTGTTCGTCGTCGGCTTCCTCGCCGCCGTGCTGGTGCGCACCTTCGTGCCCCTGCCGGACGGCGTGCTCGAGGCGGCGCAGGTCGCGCAGACCGCGCTCCTCGCCGTGGCGCTCGTGGCCCTCGGATCCGCGGTGCGCCTCCGCGAGCTCGTCGGCCAGGGCGGCTCCGCGCTGGCCGCGGGCCTCCTCTCCTGGGCGCTCGTGGCGGGCCTCGCGCTCGCGGCCGTGCGCCTGTCCTGACCGGGGCCGGGCCCGCATGTCGCCGCATTACGCCGCGGCCGGGGAACCGTCGGGAGCCCGGGCTAGCGTGACCCCATGGTCGATCGCGAGTACGGGTTCAGGACGAGGGCGATCCACGCAGGCAACATCCCCGACGCCACCACGGGTGCGCGCGCCCTCCCCATCTACCAGTCGAGCGCGTTCGTCTTCGACGACACGGCCGACGCCGCCGCGCGCTTCGCGCTGCAGAAGTACGGCAACGTCTACTCGCGCCTGTCGAACCCCACGGTCGCGTCGTTCGAGGAGCGCGTCGCGAGCCTCGAGGGCGGCCTGGGCGCGGTCGCCACGGCCAGCGGGCTGAGCGCGCAGTACATCACCTTCGCGTCGCTCGCAGGCGCCGGCGACCACATCGTCGCCTCCGCGAACCTCTACGGCGGATCCATCACGCAGCTCGACGTGACCCTCCGCCGCTTCGGCGTCGAGACCACGTTCGTGCAGTCGAGCGACCCGGCCGACTACGCCGCCGCCATCACCGACCGCACGAAGCTCGTCTTCGCGGAGACGGTCGCGAACCCGTCCGGCGAGATCGCCGACATCGAGGGCCTCGCCGCGGTCGCGCACGCGGCCGGCGTCCCGCTCGTCATCGACTCCACCATCGCCACGCCGTACCTCAACCGGCCCATCGAGTGGGGCGCCGACATCGTCATCCACTCGGCCACGAAGTTCCTCGGCGGGCACGGCACGACGCTCGGCGGCGTGGTCGTCGAGTCCGGCCTCTTCGACTGGGAGAGCGCGCGCTTCCCGCTGCTCGACCAGCCCGTGCCGAGCTACGGCGGCCTCAACTGGACCGGCAACTTCGGCGAGTACGCGTTCCTCACCCGCCTCCGCGCCGAGCAGCTGCGCGACATCGGGCCGGCGCTCGCGCCGCACTCCGCGTTCCTCCTCGCGCAGGGCGTCGAGACCCTCCCGTACCGGATGCAGGCGCACGTCGACAACGCGCGCCGCGTCGCCGAGTGGCTGGACGGGGATCCGCGCATCACCGCCGTCAACTGGGCCGGCCTCCCCGCGCACCCGCACCACGAGCGGGCGCGCAAGTACCTTCCGACCGGACCCGGGTCCGTCTTCACCTTCGAGGTCGCGGGCGGCCGCGCGGTCGGCCAGCGCTTCATCGAGTCGGTCGAGCTCGCGAGCCACCTCGCCAACATCGGCGACGCGAAGACGCTCGTCATCCACCCGGCCTCCACGACCCACGCGCAGCTCAGCGAGGCGCAGCTCGTCGACGCGGGCGTGCTGCCCGGCATCGTCCGCATCAGCGTCGGCATCGAGGACGTCGACGACATCATCCACGACCTGGACCAGGCGCTCGACGCCGCCACGGAGGGAGCGAAGTGAGCTTCGACACCGGCGGGGTGCCGCCCGAGCGCACCGGATCCACGCCCCACCCGGCCGCGGACGCCGCCGGCCTCGCGCCGCTCGACCCCGCCGAGGAGTCCGCCGACCGCGCGGCCGGCGACGCCGCGGAGGCGCGGGTCCCCGCGGCCGCTCCGGCCGAGGTCGTCGAGCCCGTGCAGGACCCGGGCGCCGACGGCATCCAGACGACGCAGCTCCAGAACGGCCTCACCTGCGCCATCCCCCGCTCCAGCCCGCTCGCGGCGCTGCTCCGGTCGGAGCGCACCTGGACGGGCCCGAGCGCCAAGGAGCGCCTCGCGATCCTCCGCCGCGCGAAGAGCGTCGCCATCGTCGGCGCCTCCCCGAACCCGGCGCGGTCCAGCTACTTCGTCGGCACGTACCTGCAGCAGTCGAGCGGCTACCGCGTCTACTTCGTGAACCCGAACGCGACCGAGATCCTCGGCCAGAGGGCGTACCCCGACCTGGCGTCGCTCCCCGAGGTGCCCGACATCGTCGACGTGTTCCGCAAGGCGAGCGACATCCCGTCCGTGGTGGACGACGTGGTCGCCGTGGGCGCGCCCGTCATCTGGGTGCAGCTCGGCATCTGGAACCAGGAGGCGGCCGAGGACGCCGAGGCCCGCGGCCTCACCGTCGTCATGGACCGCTGCATCAAGGTCGAGCACGCGCGCTTCCACGGCGGGCTGCACCTGCTCGGCTTCGACACCGGCGTCATCAGCTCGCGGAAGGCCGCGGTCTAACGGCGGGTCCGGGCGGCGCGGGTCCGCGCGGCGCGATGGCGCGCGGCGCCGTCACCCGCGGTCCGGGACCCGGCGGTCACCAGCCGAGCGTGCCGGGTGCGCCCTTGAACGGGCCCACCACGCGCGGCGTGATCCAGCCGCCGTAGAAGTCGCCCTCCTGCGCCTGGACGGTCACGCCGTCGACGGTGCATCGGTCCATCGCGGAGGGGTACACCGCGATCATGTCGACGAGCCGCTCGAAGCCGCGGGTCGGGGACGGGTACCACCACGCCGACCGCTCCGCCGTGACCCCGCCGGCCGCGAGGGTGAGGTACGACGCCTCGCCCTTGTACTCGCACCACGAGCGACCTGCCGCGGAGGAGAGCACCCCCGCGGCGAAGTCGCCGGAGGGGATGTAGTAGACGGGCGGGTGGCTCGTCTCGAGCACCCGGACCGCGGCCCGGGTGTCGGCGACGACCCGGCCGCCGAGCTCGATCACGACGTGCTCGCCGCTCGGGTCGACGCGCGGCGGGCGGGGGTAGTCCCAGACCGACTCCTGCCCCTCGCCGGGGATCTCGCGGGGACGGCGGACAGGGGGGATGCGCATGCGCCGACGGTACCGCGGGCTCCTGAGCGCCCCGGATCCCGCGCCCGGACAGCCCGGAGGACATCGCCGCGTAAAGACGTATCCACTAAACGTTTTTGCACAAATAGTCCCCCGGGTGCTTGACTGGGGCACGTCCACCCGCATTCGGGTGTCACACAGCACGACATCTTTGAGGAGCAACACATGGGCATCATCGGTTTTCTGGTTCTGGGTCTGATCGCCGGAGCGCTCGCCAAGCTGATCCTCCCGGGCAAGCAGGGTGGCGGAATCATCGTCACGCTGATCCTGGGCGTCGTCGGCGCATTCCTCGGCGGCTTCATCGGCAGCGCCCTCTTCGGGAAGGGCGTCGACAGCTTCGACCTCGGCTCGCTCGCGCTCGCCATCGTCGGCGCGATCATCGTCCTGCTGGTCTACGGCGCGATCGTCGGCCGCAAGAAGGCCTAGTCTTCCTGCACCACGGAGCCCCCGTCGCCCGACCGCATGGTCCGGCGGCGGGGGCTCCCTGCATCCCCGCCCCTGTCCGACTGGGACCGCTTTCCTGTCGGGCCGCTGATCCGGCCGGGGCGGTGCGCGGCGCGTGCCTACGATGACCGCATGCCCGACGTCGCCGCCCCCACCCTCTCGCGCACGGCCGCCGTCCTCGTGGCCGTGGCCCTGCCCCCGCTCGCCCTCGCCGCGGCGGGCCTCAGCCACCCGACCCAGCTGACCGACGCGACCGCCGTGCACTGGCGCGACCTGCACATCGCGCTGCTCCCGGTCTTCCCGCTGCTCGCCATCGCGCCGATCCTCCTGACCCGCCGTCACGACCGCCGCCTCGGCGTCGTCGCGATCGTCCTCGGCTTCGCGTACGCCGTCTGCTACCAGGCCCTCGACATCCTCGCCGGCATCGCCGCCGGCGCCCTGAAGCTCGAGGGCGGCCAGGGCGTGACCACCATGTACGCGCTCGCCGACGGCATCGTCGTCACCGGGGTGTGGTCCTACGTCGCGGTGACCGTGCTCGCGAGCGCGCTCGTGATCCGGCACGCGGGCCTCCGGGCGCTGCCCGGTGCGCTGATCGCGGTGGTCGCCGCCGTCTCGTTCGTCGACAGCCACATCTTCTTCCCGCGGGGCGTCGTCACCATGCTCGGCCTCGCCGTCGGCTGGACGTGGCTTGCGCTCGCCTCGCGGGGAGCCGCCCGCCGCGGCCGCGCCCCCGTCGGGCCCGCCGCGACCCGCCCGGCCGACCGCGCGGAGGCGGCGGCATAGTCTGACGGAATGACAGCGTACGTCTCGGCACTCGACCTCTTCTCCATCGGGATCGGGCCGTCGAGCTCGCACACCGTCGGCCCCATGCGCGCCGCCCTGCTCTTCGCCGAGGAGTGCGCGGCGTCACCGCGGCTGACGGCGATCACCCGGGTGACGGTGCGGCTGTTCGGCTCGCTCGGCGCCACCGGGCTCGGCCACGGCACGCCCGACGCGGTCGTCGCGGGACTCGCCGGCCTCGCGCCGGAGACCTGCGACCCCGACGAGGTGCGCGGCCGATGGTCCGGGCTCGGCGAGGGCGTCGACGTGCCGCTCGCGGGCGTCCACCCGGTGCGCATGGTGGGGCGCGACCTCACGTTCGAGCCCTTCACGCGCCTCCCCCGGCACCCGAACGCGATGCACCTCGCCGCCCTCGACGCCGACGGCGGCACCGTGCTCGAGAGCACGTGGTTCTCGGTCGGCGGCGGGTTCGTGCTGCGCGAGGACCAGGCGCCCTCGGCCGTGCTGCCCACGGGGCTCCCCCACTCCTTCTCCAACGCGGACGAGCTCATCGCCCTCGCCGAGTCGACGGGGCGCTCCATCGCCGACGTCGCGCGCGACACCGAGGAGTCGATCCACGGGTCGCGCCGCGCGGTCGCCGGCCTCGACGCGATCTGGGACGCCATGGCCGCGTGCGTCTCCTCCGGCCTGGATGGCCAGGGCACGCTGCCCGGGGGCCTCGACGTGCGACGCCGCGCGGCCCGCGTCGCCTCCCAGCTCGCCGCCATCGATGCCGAGGGCGCGCGCGACACCTCGCACGAGTGGCTGCACGCGTTCGCCCTCGCGGTCAACGAGGAGAACGCGTCCGGCGGGCGCGTGGTGACCGCGCCCACCAACGGCGCCGCGGGCATCATCCCCGCCGTCGGGTCCTACTACCTGCGGTTCGTGCCCGGCGCGGACCGCGACGGGATCCGCGACTTCCTGCTCACGGCGACCGCGATCGGGTCGCTCGTGAAGGCCAACGCGTCCATCTCGGGCGCCGAGGCCGGCTGCCAGGGCGAGGTCGGCACGGCGTGCGCGATGGCGGCCGGCGCGCTCTGCGCGGTGCTCGGCGGGACCCCGCGCCAGGTCGAGAACGCCGCCGAGATCGCGATGGAGCACCACCTCGGCCTCACGTGCGATCCCGTCGGCGGGCTCGTGCAGATCCCGTGCATCGAGCGCAACGCGATCGCCGCCTCGACCGCCGTGAACGCCGCCCGCATGGCGCTGCACGGCGACGGCACGCACCTCGTCTCCCTCGACACCGTGATCGAGACGATGCGGCAGACGGGCCTCGACATGTCCACCAAGTACAAGGAGACGTCCACGGGCGGACTCGCGGTCAACGTCATCGAGTGCTGAGGGCGCACGGCGGGCGTTCCCGTGTCAGGCTGAGGGCATGGGTGTCCCCGCGCTGCTGCTCGCCGTCGCGGCGCTGCTGATCCTCGGCACCAGCCAGCTGGCCGCCTGGGGCGTCCTCAAGCGCAACGGCTGGATCGGCATCCGCACGCGCCCGCTCATGACGAGCGACGCCGCGTGGCGCGCGGGCCACCGGGCAGCGCTCCCGGCGCTGCGCGGCACGTGCCTCCCCGTCGCGATCGGCGGCGTCGTCGGCGGCATCGCGGCGGGCGCCGGCATGAACAGCGTCGCCAGCTGGGGCGCCCTGCTGCTCGTCGGCGGCATCGCCTGGAGCACCTTCCGCGCGGGACGCGCCGCGAAGGCCGTCATCCGCCGCGAGGCCGAGGCGCCGCGGCGGCCCGTCGCGCGCTGAGCGGCCGGGCGGGCGCCGGGAGCAGCGCGGCTAGGACGCGGGCGACGCGGCCTCGGAGGCATCCGCACCCGCGCCCGCGCCCGCGCGCAGGGCGTCGCCCACCGCCGCCAGCCGCTCCGGCCCGACGAGGCCCAGGTGGTACGCGTACGCGTCGTCGATGCCGGCGATCGCGCGGGGCCAGCCCGCCCGGATCCCCGCGGCCGTGGTCGGCGGCATCGCCCACATCCAGCCGCCCAGCCGGGTGCCGGGGAGCCGGGCGCGCAGGTCGCGGACGGCGTCCGGGTCGTGCACGACGGCGTCCGCGAGGATGACGCCGTCGACGAGGTCGACGTCGTCGAGGAGGGCCGCGAAGGGGCCCGTGGCCCACGGGTCGGGATCCGCGTGCACGACGACGCGCGCCACGCCCGCCGCCCGCGCCGCGCCGACGCACGCCTCGAGCAGGAGGCGGCGCGCCCGCGCGCGCACGGCGAGCACCGCCTCCAGGCCGTCGGTGGAGCCGTCCGCGTCGACGCGGGCCCGCACCTCGGCGCGGAGGGCGTCCGGATCGACCCCGTCCGCGGCGAGCGCCGCGACGCAGGCGGTGCAGAAGCAGATGGAGAGGAGCGCCTCCACGTCGCTCGACCAGTCGGCGCCCGACGTCTTCTCGTGGGCGCTGAGGTGCGCGAGGCCGAGCGGACCGCAGGCCTCCAGCATCACGCCGTCGAGCGGTGCCGCGGCGGCGACCTCGGCGACGAGGGTCGCGGCGTACTCGCGCACCTCGGGGTGCGACGGGCAGAGCGCGTGGACGTGCACGTGCCCCCACGCGTCGACCACGGACCGCCCGGGGTGGCGCTCGCCGATCCCGCACGCGTGGGTGAGCACGATCCAGGCCTCGACGCGGAGCCCCGCCTCCCGCGCGACGGCGGCGGCGCGCTCGAAGGCCCGCGGTCCGACCCAGGGCGCGTCGTCGCTCGGCCGGATCTCCCCCCACGCCTCCGGGCGCACGGGCACGTAGAGCGCGGCGTCGCGGGCGTCCACCACGCGGTGCCGCGGGTGCAGGGGCGTTGCGGCGCGGACGGAGTGGTAGGCCGCGGCGATCGCGACGGAGTCGGCACCGGCATCCCGCACGCGCGCGGTCGCCGCGGGATCGTCGATGAGGTCCCAGGGGTACACGCAGAACGCCCGGCTCATCGGACGCCCGCCGAGCGCAGCTCCTGGGCGAGCCGCTGCGCGTGCGTCCCGATGACGCCGGCGACCCGCGCGACCTCCGCGTCGTCGGCCCGGGCGACGGGCATGGAGCAGCTGATCGCGTCGGTCGCGGGGATCCGGTACCCCACGCTGACGCTCACGCAGCTGACGCCCGCGAGGTTCTCCTCGCGCTCGTGCGCGTAGCCGCGCTCGTGGAACCCGTCGAGCTGGGCGTCGAGCGCGGCGCGGTCCGTGACGGTGCGCGGGGTGAGGGCGGCCAGCGGGCCGTCGCCGAGCGCGTCGCGCCGCTCGGCGGGGCTGAGCTCCGCGAGCAGCGCCTTGCCGAGCGAGGTGGCGTGCGCGGGCAGCTGGCGGCCGACGCGCGAGGTGGCGCGGCGGGACTCGGTGGTCTCGCGCGTGGCCAGGTAGAGCACCTGGTCGCCCTCGCGGCGGGCGTAGTGGGCGGTGTAGCCGGTGTCGTCGCGGATGCGCTCGAGCGCCCGCACGGCGTGCGGGAGCGCCCGGTCACGGTCGAGGTACGCGGTGCCGACGACGAGGGCGCGGGATCCGATGGCGACGTGCGTGCCGTCCTGCAGCATCTCGATCCAGCCGCTGGCGGCCATGGTGTGCAGCAGCTGGTGGAGGCTGGAGCGCGGGTATCCGGACGCGCGGTGCAGATCGACGACGGAGACGGGCTCGTCCGACGCCGCCAGCCGCTCGAGGAGGGCCAGGGTGCGCTCCGCCGACTTGACGGGTCGGGCGCCGCCCTCGGCCGCGGCCGTCGCCGCCGCGGGTGACGATGCCGGTGCCGGCTCCCCGGCGACGCGGGTCACCACGGCTCCCCCAGCGGATGCGCCGCCGACGCGAACTCGCCGCCGATGAGGCCGTTCGCGTCGGGATCGACGCCGTCCACGTCCCGCGGCACGACGTCCGCCGCGTGCGCCTCGGCGTCGTCCTGCGGGTGGTAGCCGATGGCGTGCCCGGCGTCGTGCGCGAACCAGGCGCGGGTGTTGCGGGAGACGCCCCACACGATGCGCGCGCCGGGCTCGTCGAGCACGGCGACCGCCTCGACGAGCCGCGCGAGGTCGGGGAAGGAGAGCCAGGTGGAGAGCATGCGCGAGGTGGTGGGCCGCGCGAGGGCCGTCCCGATGCGGACGCTCACGACGGCGAGCCCGTGGCGGTCGGCGTACACGGAGCCGAGCGCCTCCATGGCGGCCTTGCTCGCGCCGTACAGGCCGTCGGGCCGCGGTTCGAGCCGATCGACGGGCTGCGCCGGCACGGGGTGGAAGCCGACGGCGTGCGTGCTGCTCGCCAGCAGGACCCGCCGCACGCCCGTGTCGCGGGCGGCCTCGAGCACGCTGCGGGTGCCCTCGACGTTCGCCTCCGCCAGCGCGGGCCACGACCGCTCCCGGCTGAGGCCGCCGAGGTGCACGACGAGGTCCGCCCCGTCGACGGCCGCGCGGACGGCGGCCGTGTCGGTGACGGAGGCCGTGATCGCCGTCTCGCCCGCGACCGCCTCCGGGTCGACCAGGTCGATGAGGGTCAGCCGGTGGCCGGCGGCGCGCAGGAGCGGACGCACCCCGCGGGCGACGAGGCCGGCGGCCCCGGTGATGACGATGCTGCGCGCGTCGGCCACGCCGGCGTCCCCTTCCCGGCCCGTCCGCGTTGACGACGTGCCCGATGCCGCCTACGTTAGCAGGCACGTTCACGCTGATGGAAGGCATGCGCATATGCGAATGAAGGCGGCTCGATGATCATCCGCGACCTCGTCGTCACGCCCATCGCGTTCCGCGACCCTCCCCTGCTGAACGCCGACGGCGTGCACGAGCCCCTGGCGCTGCGCACCATCGTCGAGCTCGTCGTCGACGGCGGCGTCATCGGCCTCGGCGAGGGCCAGGGCGGTGCCGCTGCGGCCGATGCCGTCGCCTCCGTCCGGGACGCCGTCATCGGGCTCAGCGTGTTCGACCTCCACGGCATCGAGGCGGCGGTCGGCGGGGCCCTCGGGGGCGACGACGGCCCGCTCGACCGCCGCGCCCGCCGCGTCGTCTACTCGATGATCGACGTCGCCGCGCACGACGCCCAGGGCCGCATCACGGGTTTGCCGGTCAGCGAGCTGCTGGGCGGCCGGGTCCGCGACGCCGTCCCGTACAGCGCGTACCTCTTCTACAAGTGGGCGGCGCACCCCGGTCAGGAGCCCGACGACTTCGGCGCGGCGCTCGATCCCGCGGGCATCGTCGCGCAGGCCCGCCTCCTCATCGGCCGGTACGGGTTCGGCTCCATCAAGCTGAAGGCGGGCGTGCTCCCGCCCGACGAGGAGATCGCCGCGATCCGCGCCCTCGCCGAGGCGTTCCCCGACCACCCGCTGCGCATCGACCCCAACGGCGCGTGGACGCACGAGACGGCCCTCCGCGTCGCGCGCGAGCTGGACGGCGTGCTCGAGTACCTGGAGGACCCGGTGCTCGGGATCGACGGGATGGCCGCCGTGGCCGCCGAGGTGTCCCAGCCGCTCGCCACGAACATGTGCGTCGTGACCTTCGAGCAGATCGCGGAGGGCTTCGCGAAGGACGCCGTGCAGATCGTGCTCTCCGACCACCACTACTGGGGCGGGCTCGCGCACACCCGCGAGCTGGCGGCGATCTGCGCCACCTGGGGAGTGGGCCTGTCCATGCACTCGAACTCGCACCTCGGGATCTCCCTCGCCGCGATGACGCACGTCGCCGCCGCGAGCCCCGAGCTCGGCTACGCCTGCGACACCCACTACCCGTGGAACCGCGACGACGACGTCATCGTCCCCGGCGTCCTCGAGATCGTGGACGGCGCCGTCGCCGTGCCGACCGGCCCCGGCCTCGGCGTCGAGCTCGACCGCGAGGCTCTCGCCCGGCAGCACCGCGTGTACCGGGAGTCCGGCCGCACCGTGCGCGACGACACCGGCTACATGCGCAGCATCCATCCCGCCTACGACCCCACGCTCCCGAGGTTCTGATGACCATCACCGACACCACCGCCGCCCCCGCCACCGCCGCGTCCGGCGGGCTCGCCCCGCTCGAGGGCGTGCTCTTCTTCCCCGTGACCCCGTTCGACGCCCACGACCGCGTCGACGAGGACCTGCTCGCCGCGCACGTGGCCGACGGGCTCGGCCAGGGCGCCGGCGCCGCCTTCGTCGCGTGCGGCACGGGCGAGTTCCACGCGCTCGACATCGAGGAGTACGCGCAGGCCGTGCGCGTCGGGGTCGCGGCCGCCGCGGGGCGTCACGTCGTCGTCGCGGGAGTCGGCGGGCCGCTCGGGCATGCCCGCCGGTGCGCCCGCATCGCCGCCGAGCTGGGCGCGGACGGGATCCTCGTGATGCCGCCCTACCTCGTGCAGGGCCCCCAGGCCGGCGTCGCCGCCTACGTGGAGGCCATCGCCGCCGCATCGCCGCTGCCGCTCATCGCGTACCACCGGGGCACCGCGCAGTTCAGCGAGTCGACGGTGGAGCGGCTCCTCGCCCTGCCCACCCTCGCCGGCATCAAGGACGGGGCCGGCGACATCGCCCTCATGCAGCGCTTCGTGCTGGCCGCGCGCCGGGCCGGACGGGAGGACGTGCAGTTCTTCAACGGCCTGCTGACGGCCGAGGCGAGCCAGGCGGCCTACCGCGCCATCGGCGTGCCGCTGTACTCGTCCGCCGTCTTCGCGATGGCGCCGCGGATCGCGAAGGCGTTCTTCGCCGCCTACGAGGCCGACGACCGGGAGGCGCAGCGCCGGCTCCTCGACGGGTTCTACACGCCGCTCGTGCGCCTGCGCGACCAGACGCCGGGCTTCGCCGTGTCGCTCATCAAGGCGGGCCTGCGGCTCCGGGGGATGCCGGTCGGGTCCGTCCGGGCGCCGCTCGTGGATCCGAGCCCGCACCAGCTCGCGGAGCTCGAGCGGATCCTCGCGCACGGCGACGAGGTGGTCTCGTGAGCGGCGCGGACACCACGGCGGAGGCCGTCCAGGAGATCGTGGCGCGCGCCGCCGCGGCCGCCCCCGCCGCCGCCCGGGCCACCGAGGCGGAGCGCGCCGGCTGGCTCCGCGCGATCGCCGACGACCTCGACGCCGCGCGCGACGCGCTCGTGCCGCTCGCCGCCCGCGAGACCGGCCTCGCCGTGCCGCGCCTCACGGGCGAGGTCGCCCGCACCACCGGCCAGCTGCGGCTGTTCGCCGACGCGATCGAGGAGGGCAGCCACCTGGAGGTGGTCGTCGACCACGCCGACCCGGCGAGCGCTCCCCCGCGTCCGGACCTCCGGCGCATGCTGATCCCGCTCGGCCCCGTCGCCGTGTACGCGGCCTCGAACTTCCCGTTCGCGTTCTCCGTCGCCGGCGGCGACACGGCGTCGGCGCTCGCCGTCGGCTGCCCCGTCGTCGTGAAGGCGCACCCCGGGCACGCGGAGACCTCCCGGGCCACCGCCGCGATCGTCGCCGGCGCGCTCCGGCGGGCCGGGGCTCCCGACGGCGCGTTCGCGCTCGTCGAGGGCTTCGACGCCGGGCTCGCGCTCGTCGACGCGGCGCCCGTGCGCGCGGCCGCCTTCACGGGCTCGCTCGGCGGCGGACGCGCGCTCGCCGACCGCGCCGCCGCGCGCGAGGAGCCGATCCCGTTCTTCGGCGAGCTCGGCAGCCTCAACCCGGTCGTCGTCACCCCCCGGGCCGATGCCGCCCGCGGGGCCGAGCTCGCCGCGGGCCTCGCCGCGTCGTTCACGCTCGGAGCGGGCCAGTTCTGCACCAAGCCCGGACTCGTGCTCGTCCCCGCGGGCTCGGCGCTCGAACGGGAGCTGCCCGGGCAGGTGCCGGGCGGCACGGCGGACATGCTCACCGGATCCATCGCGAAGGGCTTCGTCACGGGCGCCCGACGGCTCGCGGGGATCCCGGGGGTCGAGCAGCTGATCGCGCCGACGGTCGCGGGCGCCGCCGCGCTGCTCGCGGTCGACGCGTCCGACTTCGCCACGTCGGCCGAGGAGCTCACCGCGGAGGTGTTCGGCCCCGCGACCCTGCTGGTGCGGTACCGGAACGCCGAGGAGCGCGACCTCGCGGTCGCCGCGCTCCCGGGATCGCTCACGGCGACCCTGCACGCCGAGCCGGAGGACGAGGTCGACGGGCTCGTCGACCTCCTCGCCGCACGCGCGGGTCGCCTGCTCTTCGCGGGCTGGCCCACGGGCGTCGCCGTCGCCTGGGCCCAGCACCACGGCGGGCCGTGGCCCGCGACGACGTCCCAGCACACGTCGGTGGGCGTGACGGCGATGCGGCGGTTCCAGCGGCCCATCGCCTACCAGGACGCGCCGGAGGCGATCCTGCCGGCCCCGCTGCGGGACGGCTGGTCGGGCCCCCGCCGCGTGGACGGCCGGCTGCGCGCCTGAGCGGGACGGGGCCGTGCCGCCGCGCGGCCCTGCCACGCGGGCCGGGCCGGAGGCGCGCGCAGCAGGCGGGCCGGGCGCGCGCCGGGAGCCCCGGGAGGAGGTGCGCCCGACCCCGGTGACGGGGCCGGGCCGCCGGCGAGCTGTTACCCGCAGCTCGAGCCGACATGTGTCGCGCTCCACCCGAAGGAGCGGCGCACAGGTCGAAGGTAGCGCGCAGGCCACGCGCCGTGAACCGGCGGCACTACTCATCTTCCCCGCCGCGATGCCAGTAGTGGATGCGCACCACCGGGATCCGGCATCGACCTCGGCGGTGACGTCGTCGCGGACGAGGACGGGCGGAGGCGCCGCGGCGGCCAGCGGCCCCGCACCGTGGTCGAGTCGACCGCCACGCCGTAGCCTGGTGCCGATCGAGGAGGATCACCACCATGGAGCACACCCGTCTCGGCACCACCGGCCTGGAGGTGAGCCGCCTCGCCCTCGGCTGCATGACCTACGGCGACCCCGCCCGCGGCATGCACTCCTGGACCATGGACGAGGAGGCGTCGGCGCCCTTCTTCCGCCAGGCGGTCGAGCTCGGAATCACGTTCTGGGACACCGCGAACGTCTACCAGCAGGGCACCAGCGAGGAGTACGTCGGCCGCGCCATCCGCCGCTTCACCCGGCGCGAGGACATCGTCCTCGCCACCAAGGTCTCGGGGAGGATGCACGGCGGGCCCGGCGGATCCGGCCTGTCCCGGGCCGCGATCCTCGAACAGGTCGACGCGTCCCTCCGCCGGCTCGGCACCGACCACATCGACGTCTACCACCTGCACCGCTTCGACCCGGAGACCCCGGTCGAGGAGACGATGCAGGCGCTCGACGACGTGGTCCGCGCGGGCAAGGTCCGGTACCTCGGCGCGTCGTCCATGCACGCATGGCAGTTCGCGAAGCTCCAGCGCGCCGCGGCCGTCCACGGCTGGACGGGCTTCGCGGCGATGCAGGACCAGTACAACCTCATCAAGCGCGAGGAGGAGCGCGAGATGATCCCCCTGTGCGCCGACACCGGCGTCGGCCTCACCCCCTACTCCCCCAACGGCAAGGGCCGGCTGACCCGGCCGCGCGGCACCACCACCGCCCGCGCGGAGACGGACGCCGTCGCGCGGGCGTTCGACGCCGACGCGGACGGCCCGGTCATCGACGCGGTCGAGCGGGTCGCCGCCGAGCGCGACGTGCCCATGGCCCGCGTCGCCCTCGCCTGGGTGCTGCGGAACCCGACGGTCGCCGCCCCGGTGATCGGGGCCACCAAGCCCCACCACCTCACCGACGCCGTCGCCGCGCTCGACCTGGAGCTCACCGACGACGAGGTCGCCCGTCTCGAGAGCCCCTACGTGACCCAGCCGCCCTTCTGGTGGTGACGGCGCCGCGACGGGTCGGCACACGACCGGGTGCGGTCAGAGGTCGCCGGCGAGGGAGGCGAGCACCTCGCCGACCGGACGCTCGTCGGCCCGCCGCCATCCGGTGCCCGCCCACAGGTGCACCGCGCTCGGGTCGCCGAGCGCGGCGGCCGCGGTGCGGATCGGCGCGGTGAGGTGATGGAGGGCCGGGTACGCGGCCGGGGCCTCCGCGTCGTGCTCCTCGATGAAGCGGTTGACGAGCGCCCGCGCGAGGCGCCCCGTGAAGGCCCGCGTCAGCACCGTGCGATCGAACGCCGGATCGGCCAGCGCGTCCCGGTGGACGCGTGACGCTCCGCTCTCCGGGCTGCGCAGCAGCAGGGTGCCGACCGCGACCGCCGACGCGCCCGCTCGGAGGGCGGCCCGGGCTCCCGCCGACGACGCGATGCCGCCCGCGCCGATGAGGGGCAGCCGGGACGATCGGCGGACCTGCGCCACGAGGTCCGGGAGGGGCAGCGCGGACGGCGCCCCTCGCGGGTCGATGACCCCGGAATGCCCTCCCGCGGCGGCGGACTGCACCACGAGCACGTCGACGCCGCGCTCCTCCGCCTCCCGCGCCTCCGCGGCGGACGTGACGGTCTGGACCGTGATCGTGCCGCGAGCCCGCAGGGCGCGGACCACGTCAGGGGGCGGGAACCCGAACGTGAAGCTGACGAGCGGCACGGGATCCGCGAGGAGGAGCCGGACCTCCTCCTCCCAGCGGTCGTCGTCCTCGTGCGGGTCGGGGAGCGGGAGCGCCCCCACCCGGTCGGCCGTCGGCTGCAGGGCCGCGCGGTACCGCGCGTACTCCTGCGCCGGAGCCGAGGAGGGGTGGGGGACGAACAGGTTCACGCCGAACACCGCCGTCCGCTCCCGCACCGCCTCGATCTGCGTCGTCAGCGCGTCGGGCGCGAGGTACCCGGCGGCCAGCTGGCCGAGGTGCCCGGCCGTCGCGGCCGCGACCACGAGCGCGGGGGTCGAGGCCCCGCCCGCCATCGGCGCGGCGAGGACCGGGACGCGATCCTCCAGGAACCCGGGCAGGGGCACGGTCATGGCCTCCTCCATCCGACGTGGCACAGGGACAGCATCGCCGGGATCGGCCGCCTCCGCGAGCGCGGGTCCCGCGGCACGTCCGTACACTCGCACGATGACCTCCCTCCTCGACGAGCCCGCCTGGCACCACGCGACCACGAGGTCCGAGCGCGCCATCGGACGCCCGGAGGTGCAGCGGTGGCTCGACGCGTACGTGGCCGCGTGGCAGTCGTACGAGCCGGACGACATCGCCGCGCTGTGGTCCGCGGGCGCCGTGTGGCACTACCCGTTCGGGATCCGCGCGACCGGCCGCGACGCGATCGTCGCGGAGTGGATGGCCGAGCGCGACGCGTTCGTCGGGGAGCGGTTCGACGCGCGGTACCACCCGGTGGTCGTCGACGGCGACACGGCCGTCACGCACGGGCGCACCGTCTTCCTCGCGGACGAGGGCGACGAGGTCGTGACGGCGTACGACAACATCTGGTTCCTCCGATTCGACGCCGACGGGCGGTGCTCCGAGTTCCACGAGTGGTACGCGGGCCGACCGGAGGACGAGCCGGATCGGGCGATCCCGCAGCGCTGAGCCGAGTGCCCTAGCGGCTGCCGGCGAGACGAGCCGAGATCGCGCCATGCGGGCGGGGTCCTGCGGCATCCCCGGTCCGCGTGTGCGTCTCGACGACCTCGAAGCCCGCCGCGACCAGCTCGTCGGCGAGCAGGTCCGCCGGCCACCGGTAGGCGGCGACCACCGCATGGTCGAACGCCTCGAGACGGGCGCCGACGAAGAAGCCCACGAGGAGCCGGCCGTCCGGACGGAGGACGCGGGCGATCTCGTCGAGGGCCCGTCGGATGGTCGACGGCTCGTGGTGGACCAGGGAGTACCAGGCCAGGACTCCCCCGTAGGCGCCGTCCGCGTCGGGCAGGGCGTCGATGCTGCCCGTCGCGAAGGGCACCGCCGGGTAGGCGGCGCGCGCGTGGTCGACGAAGGCGGCCACCTGGTCGATGCCCCGGACGTCGCTCCCCCGCCGGGCGAGGTGGTCCGTCCAGTGCCCGGGACCGCAGCCGGCGTCGAGCACGGGACCGGTGACGTCCGCCGCCCACGTCGTCACGAGCTCGACGTCGGAGGGATGCACCGCCGCCATCGACCCCAGCAGCTCCGCGTACTCCGCGGCCCGGGCCGCGTACGAGCCGGCCACGTCGGCTGACCGGCGAGGTGCCGGGGAGGCGTCGTCCAGGCCGAAGTGCCGCAGGATGCGCCGGGCCACCTCCGCCGGGGTGCTGTCGTCCGCGTCGATGACCGCCTCGTCGAGATCCGCCCGCGCCTGCCGGTCCGCGAGCTCCGCGTGCCGTTCCCGGTGCCACGCCAGGTCCGCCGCACGGTCCGGGTCGTAGCGTCGCCGCAGCCGCGCCTCGAGGGTCCGGGGCGCGGCCACGAGGCGGACCGACCGGATCGGCATCCCGACGGCGCGCGCGTAGCGGGCGGCGTCGGATGCGCTCGCGATGACGCCGCTGAGGACCAGCTGCCGCGGGCCGACCGAGCGGTAGGCCGCCCAGACGGCGGCGATGGCCCGCGCCTCGACGAGGGTGTTGTCCGGGTCGTCGTCGGCGACCGGCCACGACCGGTGGAACCAGTCGACGTCCATGAGGCTGAAGGGGCGCCCGCGGGCGGCGAGGAGGTTCCCGACGTGGTCGAGCACGGACGTCTTGCCGACGCCGTACGAGCCGTTCAGGAAGATCGCGTACTCCGGGTGCTCGGCCACCCTCCGACCCTAGGCCGCGACGCGCAGCCGGTCGCTGTCGCGGCGTCCGGGCGTCGCGGCGACGGGCGTCAGCCGGGGAGCGCCCCCGCCAGCTGGGCGCGGAGCGCATCCGGGTCGGTGACGGGGAGGCGGCAGACGAACGCGGCGCAGAGGTACGCGGTGGGGCCGCCGGCGGCCGTCCGGTCGGCGAGCAGGTCGAAGCCGGCCTCCGCCCACGCGCGCGCGCCGGAGTCCGTCACGACGAGCGCCACGTCCGGCGGGCGGATGCGGCCGCGCGCGACCGCGGCCATCTGGTCGGCGCCGGCGCCGGCGGCGGCATGGGCCGCGTCGGGGGCATCGGCCGCGTGGGCCGCGTCGGCCGCATCGGGCAGCACCACGACGAGCTGGCGCGCGGCCCGATCGACGGCCACCGCCTGCTCGAGCGCGCCGCCGAACGCGATCGGCCGCGTCGCACCGGCCGCCGCGACGGTCGCGAGCGCGGCGCGCGCCGCGGCGTCGTAGCGGGGATCCGCGGTCAGCTGCCCCAGCACGCGCGCGGCCGAGGCGGCCGCGGTGAGCCCGGAGGGGTACGCGCCCTCGGACGGATCCGACGCGAGGTCGAGTCCGAAGCCGGCGAGCACCGGATCCGCGCCCGTCGGCACCCGGAACCCGGCGGCGCTCCCGTCGCCGCCCGCGTCCGCGGCCGCCGCGATCAGCGCGTCCACGAGGTCCCGCGCCCGCGCGGCGTACGCCGGGTCTCCCGTCGCGAGGGCCAGGGCGAGCAGCCCGTCCGCGAGCATGCCGTGGTCCTCGAGGGTCGCGACCGCGGGCGACACGCGCCCGTCGATGGACGCCCGCACGAGTGACCCGTCCTCCCGCACGTGCTGGTCGAGGAGCATGTCGGCGGCCGCGCGGGCGGCCTCGATCCACGCGGGGCGGCCGAACGCGCGGCCCGCCCTGGCGAGCGCGCCGATCGCGAGACCGTTCCACCCCGTGAGCACCTTGCCGTCGACCGCGGGCGGCTCCTCGGCGGCGCGGCCCGCGGCGTCGAGAGCGTAGTAGCCGCCCTCGACGCGGCGTCCGGCGACCGTGCTCTCCGAGTCCTGCGCGGACGCGAACCCGCCCGACGCGCGCCGCAGGGTCCCCGTGAGGAACGCGACGATCCCCGCCGCGACCTCCTCGTCGCCGGCGCGCGCGTACGCGTCGAGGAGGAGCGCGTTGTCGTAGAGCATCCGCTCGTAGTGCGGCTCCGACCAGTCGCGGCGCGTGGAGTAGCGGAAGAAGCCGCCCTCGACCGGATCGCGCAGGTCGGAGCGGGCCATCGCGTCGAGGGTGCGGCGGACGAGCGCGGCCGTCGCCTCGGCGCGGTCGTCCGCGAGCGCGCCGGAGGTCGCGAGCGTGTCGAGGAGCAGCACGACGGGGGCGACCGGGAACTTGGGCGCGGTCCCGAACCCGCCGTGCTCCGCGTCCTCGAAGCCCGCGAGCTCGGCGGCGACGCGGTCGAGGGCCGCCGCGTCCGGCAGGGGCGAGGCGGCGGATCCCCGCGCGGACGCCTCGCGGATCGCCGCGCTCAGCTGCCCGGCGCCCTGCTCCACCTGGTCGCGCCGCGTCGTCCACGCCTCGGCGACCGCGTCCAGCACCTGCCGGAACGACGGGTGGCCGGCGCGCGGCTCGGGCGGCGAGTACGTGCCCGCGTGGAAGGTGCGCCCCTCGGGCGTCGTGAACGCGTTGAGCGGCCAGCCCAGCTGGTCGGTGAAGGCGCCCGCGGCGGTGATGAGCGCGGCGTCGACCTCCGGGTGCTCCTCGCGGTCCACCTTGATCGCGACGAAGCCCGCGTTCAGCCGCTCCGCGAGCGCCGGGTCGGAGAACGTCTCGCGCGCCATGACGTGGCACCAGTGGCAGGTCGAGTAGCCGACGGAGACGAGCACGGGCACGTCGCGCCGGGCGGCCTCGGCGAACGCCTCGGGGCCCCAGGGCCGCCAGTCGACCGGGTTGTCGGCGTGGCTCAGGAGGTACGGGCTGACGGCGTCGGCGAGGCGGTTGGTCATGCGTCCACGCTACGCGCGGGCCTCCGGGCGGCGGCCGGTCAGATCCAATCGCGCTTCCGGAAGATGGCGAACAGCACGCCGCTCACGCCCAGCATGAGCAGGAGCGAGACCGGGTAGCCCCAGTCCCAGTGCAGCTCCGGCATGAGGTCGAAGTTCATGCCGTAGACGCTCGAGACGAGCGTGGGCGCGAAGAGGATGGCCGCCCAGCCGGAGATCTTGCGGGTCTCCACGCTCTGCCGGTTGCTCGACTCGGACAGCTCCCGCATCTCCTCGTTCTGGCGCTGCCCGACGAGCGTGCTGTTCACCGTGAGGATGTCGCGCAGCAGCACCCGGAACTCCTCGACGCGCTCGTTGACGACGATGACGTGGTCGGCGACGTCCCGGAGCGCCTGCTGCAGGTCCTCGCTCACGCGGTACTTGCCCGATCCCGCCTGGAGCTGCTGCAGCATCCCGGTGAGCGGGCGCACGGCCCGCTGGAAGTCGATGACCTCGCGCGACAGCTCGTAGATGCGGCGGGACACGGCCGGATCCCCGTCGAAGACCTGGTCCTCGATCTCGTCGATGTCGTTGGCGAGGCCCGTGACCACGGGCGCGTACCCGTCGACGACGGCGTCGAGGATCGCGTAGAGCACCGACTCGGGCCCGTCCGCCAGGAGCTCCGGCCGCTCCTGCATGCGCGTGCGCACGGCGGAGAGGTCGGGCGACTCGGCGTGCCGGACGGTGATGACGAAGTTCCGGCCGAGGAAGACGTGCAGCTCGCCGAACTCCACCTCCTCGCGGTCGTCCACGTAGCGCGCGGCGCGCAGCACCGTGAAGAGGGTGGAGCTGTAGCGCTCGGTCTTCGGGCGCTGGTGCGCCTGCACCGCGTCCTCGACGGCCAGCTCGTGCAGGTCGAACTCCTCGGCGAGCGCCTGCAGCTCCTCGACGGTCGGGCGGTAGAGTCCGATCCACGCCATCGCCTCGGGACGCTCGTCGAGCTCGCGGAAGGTGTCGGCGAGCGTGGCGGGGCTCGCCACGCGGCACCCGTCGACGTAGACCCCGTTGTCGACGAGGCTCGGGCGGCGCGGGCCGTCCTCGGGCTCGCGGCGCTCGGGATCCCGCTCGGCCCGCGCCCGCGACGCACCGCCGCCCGCGAGGCCGCCGAGGGGCGCGACGCCTCGGGAGACCACGGACTTGAGGCGCGTGCGGATGCGGTGCGGGGACATGGGCCACACCGTACCGGGCGGAGGTGTCGCGTTCCCGGGGCTAGCGCGACGCCGCCACGGCGCCCGCGCCCTCCTCCGCGCCCACGAGCACGTCGGCCATGCCCTCCTCGCGCCACGCGCGCAGCAGGCGGTGGAACGCGACCGGACCGGGGCTGTAGGAGGCGCCGCCGATGGAGCGCGTGCCCTCGCCGTTGTAGTACCCGGGCGTGCAGGCCTCCTGGAACGCGCGGGGGTCGGCGGCCGTCTCCCGGATGGTGCGCACCCACGCGTCCTCCGCCTCCACGGAGGGCTCGATGCGGCGCGCGCCGACCTCGCGGCCCCGGGCGATCATCGCGGCGATGTGCTCCGCCTGCTCCAGCAGGACGTGCACGAAGTTGACCGAGTTGGCGTTCTGGATGCCGCTCAGGTGGAACAGGTTCGGGAAGCCGTGCGACGAGAGGCCGTGCAGCGTGCGCGGTCCCTGGGCCCAGGCCTCGAGGAGCGTGCGGCCGCCCCGCCCGACGACGGGCAGCGTGCCGGAGAGGACGCCCGAGATCCCGACCTCGAAGCCGGTCGCGAAGATGACGCAGTCGACCTCATGGGCCGTGTCGCCGACCACGACCGCGGTCTCGGTCATGCGCGTGATGCCGCCCGTGTCGGCCGTGTCCACGAGCCGCACGTTCGGCCGGTTGAACGTGGGGAGGTACGTGTCGCTGAAGCCCGGGCGCTTGCACATGTAGCGGTACCAGGGCTTCAGCGCCGCGGCCGTCGCCGCGTCCTCCACGACCTCGTCGACCCGGGCCCGGATGCGGTCCATGGTGTCGAGGTCGGCGAGCTCGTCGCGCAGCTCGCGCTCCGCGGGCGGCACGCTCGTGTCGACGGCGCCGGAGAGGATCTGGCGCTGCAGCGCGACGGTCCTCGTCCAGCCGTCCTGCACGAGGCCCCTCGCCGTCGGCTCGCCGGCGAGCACGGCGAGGAAGTCGTCCATCCGCTCGCGCTGCCAGCCGGGGCGGAGCGACGCGACCCACGCGGGATCGGTCGGCCGGTTGTCCCGCACGTCGACCGTGGAGGGCGTGCGCTGGAAGACGATGAGCTCGCGCGCGTCCGCGCCGACGTGCGGGATGACCTGCAGGCCCGTGGCGCCGGTGCCGACGACCGCGACGCGCTTGTCGGCGAGCCCGGTGAGCCCGCCGTCGGGGGTGCCGCCGGTGTAGCCGTAGTCCCAGCGGCTGGTGTGGAACGTGTGGCCGCGGAAGTCCTCCATCCCGGGGATCCCGGGCAGCTTCGGCTGGGTGAGGGTGCCCGAGGAGGTGACCACGAACCGGGACCGGAAGCGGTCGCCGCGGTCGGTGTCGACGATCCACTCCTCGGCCCCCTCGTCCCAGGCGAGTCCGGTGGCCCGGGTCTGCAGGAGCGCGTCGCGGTACAGGTCGAAGCGCCGGGCGATCGCGATGGCGTGCTGCCGGATCTCCTCGCCGGGGGCGTACCGCTCGCGGGGCATCCCGCCGACCTCCTCGAGCAGGGGCAGGTACACGGAGGCCTCGATGTCGCAGCGGACGCCCGGGTAGCGGTTCCAGTACCAGGTGCCGCCCACGTCGCCCGCCTCGTCCATGAGGCGCAGCGACTCCACGCCCGCCTCGCGCAGGCGCGCGGCGGTGAGCAGGCCGCCGAAGCCGGCGCCGATCACGAGCGCCTCGACCCGGTCGGTCACGGGCTCCCGCTCCGCGCGCGGCGTGTACGGGTCCTTCGCGTAGTAGCCGTACTCGCCCCGGGCGCCCCGGTACTGCGTCGCGCCGTCGGGGCGGATGCGGCGGTCGCGCTCGTGGCGGTACCGGGCGCGCGCGGCCTCGAGGCGCCGTGCGTCGGCGGCGGGGATGGTGTCGGTCATGGCGTCTCGCTCTCGTCGGGTGGGCCGGCGCGGGACGGCGACCCGGGTGGGGCGACGGCGGCGGACCGCGGGCGCCGACACGACTGCGGATCGGTTCACGTGCTGGGTCAGAAGGTTAGCCCGGAGCTAAGCATCTGCGCTGGGGATCGGCTGGGACCTACGGTGGGGCCATGGATCCCCGCGCCGACGCCCTCGCCGGCATCGAGGCCCTGACCATCGCCATCACGGTCCGCTCCATCCCCCGCGTGCTCGCGCCGCTGCTCACCACCGACCTGACCATCCCGCAGCTGAAGTCCCTCACCGTGATCGTGACGACCGAGGAGGGCGCGACCGGCGCGTCCCTCGCCCAGTCCTTCGGGGTGTCGATGGCGTCGACCTCGAGGCTCGTCGACCGCCTGGCGGCGTCGGGCCTGGTGACCCGCGCGCCGGATCCGGTCGATCAGCGGGTGCGCCGGATCCACGCCACCGACCTCGGCCGCGCGGTCGTCCGCGAGCTCATGGCCGCCCGCCCCGAGCTGGGCGAGGACGTGCTCGCGCGCCTGACGCTCGCAGAGCTGCAGGCGCTGCGCACCGGCCTCGGCGCCATCGCCCGGGAGCTGCGCGGCGACCGCGGCGCCCCCCGACCGGACGCGAGCGTCCGCCCCTAGGACACCGCGTCCGGGTGGCTGCCGACGCGTCCGGCCGCCTCGAGGGCGGTGATCCCGTCCATCTCGTCGTCCGTGAGCGCGAAGTCGAAGACGTCGGCGTTCTCCACGAGCCGCGCGCGGCGCGTGGTCTTGGGGAACACGATCGTGCCCCGCTGCACGTGCCAGCGCAGCACGACCTGCGCGTCCGTCCGCCCGTGCGCACGGGCGGCGTCCCGCACGACGGGCGCGTCGGCGACGGCCCCGCGCGCCAGCGGGCTCCACGCCTGCACCGCGATGCCGTGCTCCGCGAGGTAGCCCGTCGTCGCGCGCTGCTGGTGCCGCGGGTGCAGCTCGATCTGGTCGACGGCCGGCAGCGGGAGGCCCGCCGCGGCGAGCGCCTCGAGGTGCGGCACGAGGAAGTTGGACACGCCGATGGAGCGGGTCAGCCCCGCGTCGCGCGCGGCGGCGAGCGCCTCCCAGGTCTCCACGTAGAGGCCGCGCTCGGCGGCCGGCCAGTGGATGAGGTGGAGGTCCACCGCGGCGAGGCCCAGCCGGTCGAGGCTCCGGCGGATCGCGTCGCGCGCGCGCTCCCGCCCGTGGTCGTCGTTCCAGACCTTGGTGGTCACGAACAGCTCGTCGCGGGCGATGCCGGAGGCGCGGATCGCCCGCCCGACGCCCTCCTCGTTGCCGTACATCGCGGCCGTGTCGATGTGCCGGTACCCGACCTCGAGCGCCTCCGACACGACCCGCTCGGCGTCGTCCGCCGGGACCTTGTAGGTGCCCACGCCGAACTGCGGGATGGGGACGCCGTCGCCCATCGGCACCGACGGGATCGGCGTGCGGAGGACGGCGGCGCCCGGAGCGCCGTGCCCGTCGCTCACGCGCCGAACCGGTCGACGAGCGCCCGCTTGAGGACCTTCCCGCTCGGCCCGAGCGGCAGCGCCTCGACCACCTCGACCCGGCGCGGGTACTTGTACGACGCGATGCGCTCCCGCACGTAGGCGACGACCTCCTCGGCGTCCACCGCGACGTCCGCCTGCGCCACGACCGCGGCGACGATCTCCTGACCGTGCTCCGCGTGGGGCACCCCGAACACCGCGCACTGCGCCACGGCGGGATGGCGGGCGAGGACCTCCTCGACCTCGCGCGGGTACACGTTGTAGCCGTTGCGCAGGATCATGTCCTTCGTCCGGTCGACGACGCGGATGTACCCGTCGTCGTCGATGGTCCCGAGGTCGCCCGTGCGGAACCACCCGTCCACGACCGCGCGCGCCGTGTCCTCCGGGCGGTTCAGGTAGCCGTTCATGAGGTTGTGGCCGCGGATGACGATCTCGCCCAGGGTGCCGCGCTCGAGGAGCTCCACGCGGTCCTCGTGCTCGGGGTCGGCGATCTCGACCTGCACGCCCCAGATCGGCTTCCCGACCGTGCCCGGCCGCGCGGTCACGCCCACGTGGTTGAACGACGCGACGGGCGAGGTCTCCGTGAGGCCGTAGCCCTCGTGGATCTCGGCCTGGAACTGCTCGCGGAACGCGTCGATGACGGCGACGGGGATGGCGGCGCCGCCCGAGATGGCGTACCGGAGCGACGGGCGGGCGGGGTTCCGGCCGGCGGCGGCGAGGAGCGCGAAGTACATCGTCGGCACGCCCATGAACACCTGCGTGTCGTGCTCGACCATGAGCGCGAGCGCGGTGTCGCCGTCGAAGCGCGGCACCATCACGATGGTGGCGCCCGTGCGGAACGACGCGTTCATGGTGCAGGTCTGCCCGAACGTGTGGAACAGCGGCAGGCAGCCGAGGATCCGGTCCCCCGTGCGGAGGTCGAACGTGTCGAGCAGCAGCACGTCGACCTGCATGACGAGCGCCAGGTGGCAGCCCTCGGCGCCCTTCGGCTGGCCCGTGGTGCCCGAGGTGTAGAGGATCGTCGCGGTGTCGGACGGACGGCGCGGCACGTAGGTGCGGATGGGCGTCGCGGCCTGCGCGAGCTCCTCGAGCCGGTCGGGTCCGCCCTCGGTCGACGCCGGCACGAGCACGCTGATGACGGGCACCCCGGCGAGCGCCGCGCCCTTCCCGCCCTGCTCGAGCAGGGGTCCGGCGCACACGAGGAGGGCGGATCCGGAGTCACGCAGCACGTAGGCGATCTCCTCCGCCTTCAGCAGCGCGTGCACGGGCACCACCACGCCGCCGAGCGCGAGGACCGCGTAGTAGACCCTCGGGAAGTCGGCCACGTTCGGGATGAGCATGGCCACGCGCGTGCCCTCCCCCACGCCCCGCTCGGCGAGCGCCCCGGCGTAGGCGCGCGTCTCGTCCCACAGCTCGCGGTAGGTGGTCGACACGTCGCCGACGACGACGGCGACCCGGTCGGCGTGCCGTTCGGCGGACTCGGCGAGGATCGCGGCGACGGACACGGAGGCGAACCCGGTGTCCGCGTCACCGCGGTCGTGCTCGGGGAGGAGGGGCGTGTCGGAGGTCATGGCGGATCCCGTCGGTCGTCGTCGACTCGGGCGGCACAGCCCCCCGCGCGCCGAGCGGATCGGCGCCTTCCCCCGACGATAGCCACCGCGACCGGCCCGCCGGGGTCCCGACGGCCCGCGGATAGGATGGGACCAGCATGGAATTCAGCATCGCGTACCCGCCGGAGCTCCCCGTCAGCCGGATGCGGGACGAGATCGCCGAGGCGATCCGCGACAACCAGGTGGTCATCGTCGCGGGCGCCACGGGCTCCGGCAAGACCACCCAGCTGCCGAAGATCTGCCTCGAGCTCGGCCGGGAGAGCATCGGCCACACGCAGCCCCGGCGCCTGGCCGCGCGCACCATCTCGGAGCGCATCGCGGAGGAGCTCGGCGGCGAGGTCGGCCAGCTCGTGGGCTACCAGGTGCGCTTCACCGACAAGGTCTCCGCCGACACCCGGATCAAGCTCATGACGGACGGCATCCTCCTCAACGAGCTGCAGCGCGACCGGCTGCTCCGGAAGTACGACACGATCATCATCGACGAGGCGCACGAGCGCAGCCTCAACATCGACTTCCTGCTCGGCTACCTCAAGCAGCTGCTCCCCCGCCGTCCGGACCTCAAGCTCATCATCACGTCGGCGACCATCGACCCGCAGAGCTTCTCGCGGCACTTCGGCGACGCGCCGATCGTCGAGGTCTCGGGGCGCACGTACCCGGTGGAGATCCGCTACCGCCCGCTGGTCGCGGAGGCGGCGGTCGCGGGCGAGGACGACGACCTCGCCGACGCGCCGATGGAGCGCCCGGCCGACGACCGCGACTACCTGGAGGGCATCAACGCGGCCCTCGACGAGCTCGCCGGCGAGTCCTCCGGCGACGTGCTCGTGTTCCTCAGCGGGGAGAACGAGATCCGCGACGCCGAGGACGCGATCCGCAGCCGGAACCTGCCGCACACCGAGGTGCTGCCGCTCTACGGGCGGCTCTCCTCCGCCGACCAGCACCGCGTCTTCCAGCCGTCGACGCAGGCGGGCGTGCGCCGCCGCATCGTGCTCGCGACCAACGTCGCCGAGACGAGCCTCACCGTGCCCGGCATCAAGTACGTGATCGACGCCGGCACCGCGCGCATCTCCCGCTACAGCGTGCGGTCGAAGGTGCAGCGCCTGCCCATCGAGGCCGTGTCGCAGGCGTCCGCGAACCAGCGCTCGGGCCGCTCGGGTCGCACGAGCGACGGCATCGCGATCCGCCTCTACTCGGAGGAGGACTTCCTCCGCCGGCCCGAGTTCACCGAGCCCGAGATCCTCCGCACGAACCTCGCGGCGGTGATCCTGCAGATGGTGTCGCTCGGCCTCGGCGACATCGCCGCGTTCCCGTTCCTCCAGCCGCCGGACTCGCGCGGCATCAAGGACGGCGTCGACCTCCTCACGGAGCTGGGCGCGGTCGTCCGCTCCCCCGACGGCACCCCCGCGCTCACGAAGGTGGGCCGCGACCTGTCGCGCCTGCCCATCGACCCGCGGTTCGCGCGCATGGTCGTCGAGTCGCGCAAGCACGGCGTCAGCCGCGAGGTCATGATCATCGTGGCCGGCCTCACCATCCAGGACGTCCGCGAGCGGCCCCTGGAGAAGCGCCCGCAGGCCGACCAGCAGCACGCGCGGTTCGTCGACCCGACCAGCGACTTCATCACGCTCCTCAACCTCTGGAACCACCTCGAGGCCAAGGAGGACGAGCTCTCCTCGAGCGCGTTCCGGCGCATGTGCAAGGCCGAGTTCCTCAACTACGTGCGGGTCCGCGAGTGGAAGGACGTGTTCCGGCAGCTCCGCCAGCTCGCCCGGCCCCTCGACCTCGCCATGAACGAGCCGAAGGCGGATCCCGACGGGATCCACAAGTCCCTCCTCGCGGGCCTCCTCTCCCACATCGGGCTGAAGGACGCGCAGAAGAAGGACTACGTGGGCGCCCGGCAGTCGCGGTTCGTCGTGTTCCCCGGATCCGCGCTCGCCAAGAAGCAGCCCGACGCGATCATGAGCACTGAGCTCGTGGAGACCAGCCGCCTGTTCGCGCGCACCAACGCCGCCATCGACCCGGCGTGGGCCGAGCCCATCGCGGCCGGCCTCGTGAAGCGCACGCACTCCGAGCCGCACTGGGAGAAGAAGCAGGGCGCGACCGTCGCCTGGGAGCGCGTGACGCTCTACGGCGTGCCGATCGTCCTCAAGCGCCGCGTGCAGTTCTCCCGCATCGACCCGGCGTACGCGCGGGAGCTCTTCATCCGGCACGCGCTCGTCGAGGGCGACTGGGAGTCGCAGCAGGCGTTCGACCGCGCCAACCGGAGGCTCCGCGAGGAGCTCGCCGAGGTGGAGGAGCGCACCCGCCGCCGCGACATCCTCAACGACGACGAGGCCGTCTTCGAGTTCTACGACAAGCGGATCCCCCGCGACGTCGCCTCCACGCGCGCCTTCGAGGGCTGGTGGAGGAAGCAGCGCCAGGAGACGCCCGACCTCCTCACCATGACCGCCGAGGAGCTCCTCGCCGAGGACGCGGTGGACGTCGACGAGGCCGCGTTCCCGCCGACCTGGCAGCAGGGCGACCAGCGCCTGTCCCTCACCTACCGCTTCGAGCCGGGCGCGCCCGACGACGGCGTGACCGTGCAGGTCCCGCTCGCGCTCCTCGCGCGCCTGAGCCCCGCCGGCTTCGACTGGCAGGTCCCGGGCATGCGGCGCGACCTCGTGACCGCTATGATCAAGGCGCTCCCCAAGGCGCTGCGGAAGAACGTCGTGCCCGCCGCCGACTGGGCCGACCGGCTCCTCGAGGGGCTGCCGGAGCCCGATCCGCAGCACCCGGTCGCCTTCACCACCACCATCGCGTCCCTCATCATGCGGAAGGCGCACGTCCGCGTCGCCGACGACGACTTCGACCTCGACCGCATCCCCGCCCACCTCCGCATGGCCTTCCGCGTGGTCGACGAGCGCGGCCGCGAGGTGGCCGCGGGCCGCGACCTCACCGAGCTGCAGGCGCGCCTGTCCAGCCGCGCCCGCGACAGCGTGGCCCGCGCGACCGCGCGACCCGTCGAGCGGGTGGCGGGCGCGAAGGGCCCCGCGCGCGGCATGGAGCGCACCGGCCTCACCACATGGGACCTCGACGAGCTGCCGCGCTTCGTCGACACGGCGCAGGGCGGCACGGGCGACAGCCGGCACGTCATCCGCGCCTACCCCGCGCTCGTCGACGAGGGCGCCACCGTCGCGATCCGCCTCATGGCAACCGCGGAGGACCAGGCCCGCGCGATGCCGGGCGGCGTGCGGCGCCTCCTCGTCCTCGCCATCGCGAACCCCAGCGCCTACGTGAAGCAGCACCTCACGAGCCAGGAGAAGCTGATGCTCGCGACGAGCCCCTACGCGAACGTGCAGGCGCTGTTCGACGACTGCCTGCTGGCCTGCATCGACCAGGTCCTCGAGCGCGTCGCGCCCGGCGGCGCGATCTACTCGAAGGAGCTGTTCGAGACGGCCCGCGACCGCGTCTCCGGGGTCGTCATGGACTCGATGTTCGACACGGTGGCGCTCGTGAACCGGATCCTCACGGGGTACCGGGACGCCGAGCGCGCCATCAAGCAGGCGACGAGCATGCAGCTCATCGGCGCGCTCACCGACGCGCGCGAGCAGCTCGCGGGCCTCGTGCACCCGGGCTTCGTCTCGGCGACCGGGCTCGCCCGGCTGCAGCGCCTGCCCGCCTACCTGTCGGGTCTCACGCACCGCGTCCAGCGCCTCCCCGACCAGCCCGCCCGCGACCGCGCCTGGATGACCGAGGTGCAGAAGGCCACCGACCTCTACCGCGAGGCCGGCGGCGTCATCCCGTCGGCGCCGCACGCGCCCGAGTCGCTCGTGCACGCCCGGTGGATGCTGGAGGAGCTGCGCCTCAGCCTCTTCGCGCAGCACCTGCCGACGGCGGAGCCGGTGTCGCTGCAGCGGATCCGCAAGGTGCTCGCGAGCTGACCCGCCGGTCCGCATTTCCTCGGACGCGTAGGATCGACCCATCCCGCACGACCGGACGCACCGGCCGCGTGCGCGATGCGCGGATCGGGGGATCCGCGGGTGACGGCACAGGGGGACCGCGTGGACACCGACCTCCGGGAGCAGCAGCGGCTCGAGTCGCTGGAGTCCCTGCACGTCTTCGGCACCGCGCCGGAGACCCGGTTCGACCGCATCACGGTCATGATCGCCGAGTTCTACCGCGTGCCGATGGCCGCGGTCGGCGTCATCGGCGCGCAGTCCATCTGGATGAAGTCGAGCGTCGGCCTGCCCTCCGCGCGCTGGGCCCGCCACGGCACCTTCACGGACGCGGCGCTCGCGGCCGAGGGCGGCATGCTGGTCGTGGAGGACGCCCTGCGCGATGCCCGGCTCGCCGACTCCCCCAGCGTCACCGGGCCGCTCGGGGTCCGCTTCTACGCCGCGCAGCACCTGCGCGCGCCCGACGGCAATGTGATCGGGGTGTTCCTCATCGCCGACACCGCACCGCGGGAGTTCGGCGCCGTCGACCGCGCCCGCCTCGCGCTCATCGGCGACTTCTTCTCCGAGGAGCTCGCCCGGGAGACCGACAGCCAGCGGGCGGTGGAGGTGGCGCGCGCGCTCTCCCCGGTGGCGGCGCCGCACCTCGAGGGCTACCAGGTCGCCGGCACGAGCATCCCCGCGCAGGTCGTCGGCGGCGACGTGCACGACTGGTTCCTCGAGGGCGGCGACCTGCGGCTCACGCTGGCCGACGTGATGGGCAAGGGCGTGGGCGCGGCGATCCTCGCGGCAGGCGTCCGCGCCACCGTGCGGCTCGCCTCGCGCACGCACGGCGTCCGCAGCACCATGGTGCGCACCGCCGCGGCGCTCGTGGACGACCTCTCGACGGCGGGCTCCTTCTCGACGATGTTCCACGCGCGGCTCGCCCTCGCGACCGGGGTCCTCACCTACGTCGACGCCGGGCACGGGCTCTCGCTCGTGATCCGCGCGGACGGCGGCATGCAGCGCCTCCGCGGGCGGCACCTCCCCCTCGGGCTCGAGGCGGAGGACGCCTGGCAGGAGGAGACCGTGCGGCTGGACCCGGGCGACTCCCTCGTCGTCTTCAGCGACGGCCTCCTCGACTTCTTCGACGACGAGGAGGCCGCGTACACCTACCTCACGGGCCTCATGGATCGGCACGGCGACGCGCAGCGCTTCGTGGACGCCCTCGTGAAGCTCACGCCGTCGGGCCAGCCCGACGACTGCACCGTGATCGCGGTGCGGCGCTCCGCCTGATCAGCGGCCGCCGTCCGGCTCCGGGCCGGTCGCCGCGGGCAGCTCGGGGCGGTTCGACCAGGCCGACCAGGATCCGGGGTAGAGCGCCGCGTCGATCCCCGCGATGCGGAGCGCCGCGACCTCGAGGGCCGCGCTGACGCCGGACCCGCAGTAGACGGCGACCTCCTCGGCGTCCCCCGCGCCGAGCCGCGCGTACCGCGCCCGCAGCTCCTCCGCCGACCGGAACGCGCCATCCTCCGTGAGGGCGTCCGAGGACGGCGCGCTGCGGGCACCCGGGATGTGGCCGGGACGCGGGTCCCACGGCTCGACCTCGCCCCGGTACCGCTCCCCCGCGCGGGCGTCGAGGAGGACGCCGTGCGCCGCGACGCGGGCGGCGCCGGCCTCGTCGACGACGGCGAGCAGCCCGCTCGAGAGCGTCACGTCGCCGGGCGCGGGCAGCACCGGTCCGGTCTCGAGCGGCAGGCCGGCGGCGGTCCAGGCGGGCAGCGCACCGTCGAGGATCCGCACGTCCGCGATGCCCGCGTCGCGCAGCACCCACCATGCCCGCGCCGCCGCGAGTCCGCCGCCGCCGTCGTACGCGACGACGACGTCACCCGTCCGGATGCCCCAGCGCCGGGCCGCCTCCTGCAGGTCCGCGGTGCCCGGCAGCGGGTGGCGCCCCTCCTCGGGCGCTCCGTGCCGGGACAGCTCGGCGCCGAGGTCGACGTAGACCGCGCCCGGGATGTGCCCGGCCTCGTGCAGCGGCGAGCCGGGAGGGCCGCCGAGCGACCAGCGCACGTCGAGCACCCGGACGTCGTCGCGGGTGCGGAGGGCGTGGTCCAGCTCGGCGGGCGTGATGAGGATGTCCATCCGCCCATGCTCGCAGGCCGCGCTCCCCGTGCCACGGCCGCACCGCCGCCCGCCGCCCGCGGCTGTCAGCGGAGGCGGGGCCGGTAGACGAGGTCGAGCGTGCCGCCGTCCAGCACGCGGCTCTCCCTCAGCTCGAGCTGGAGGTCCTCGACGCCGCGGAGGATCGGACTGGTGCCCGTGCGCCCCGAGACCACGGGGAAGACCGTGAGGTGCAGCCGGTCCACGAGGCCGGCCGCGACGAGCGCCCGGTTGAGCGAGAGGCTGCCCGGCGACCGGAGGGGCAGCTCGGACTCCTCCTTGAGGCGCCGGACGATCTCGACCCCGTCGCCCGCGACGATGGTGGCGTCGGCCCACGCGAGGGTGTCGCGGAGGGTGGAGGAGATCACCGTCGTGGGCATGCGCATCGACAGGACGTTCCACTCGTCGAGCTCGCCGGCGGCCTGGGCGGCGGCGAGGAGCCGCGCGTTCTCGCGGAACGTGGTGGCGCCGAAGACGAGGCGCTGCTCGACCGCGTGGACGTCGATCCGTCGAGCCAGCAGCTCGGCACCCTGCCTCCCCCAGTACGCGCCCCAGTCGGCGCCGGGGGCGTACGACCCGAAGCCGTCCACGGTGGAGAGGACGTCCCAGGTGCACTCGGCGGTCATCGCGCTCCTCCCGGCAGGGCCGTCCGGGAGCCCTCCCCCAGCATGCGCGCGCGGCCGTCCCGACGCCAGGCCCTCCCGGCTGCCCGCGGCGGCTCCGAGGGGCGCTCCCCCGCTAGGCCAGCGGCTTCTCGAAGCAGATCGAGTTCGTGACCGGCAGGTACGGCGGGTACACGTCGATCGGCAGCCAGCCGGCCGTCTCGTAGAGCCGCACGGCGTCGGGCTGCCGGTCGCCCGTCTGCAGGATCAGCCGCCGCGCGCCGCGCTCCCGGGCGACGCGCTCCAGCTCCGCCATGAGGACGCGCGCCAGGCCCGTGCCGCGGTGCGCCGGATCCACGACGACCTTCTTCAGCTCCAGCTCGCCGCCGAGCCGCCGGATCACGCCGTGGGCCGCCGCCTCCCGGTCGTCGCCCTCGAGCACGAGCAGCACGACCGCCTCGACGTCCGCCGGGTCGAGCGCGAACGCGACGGCGGCCTTCGCCGGCCAGTCCGGGTCGTCCGCGTGCCGGCCCTCGTAGCGGACGTCCATCTCGTCCTCCATGGCGCGGCGGATGCGGGCGCCGCGCGCGTCGTCCCACCCCACGACCCGGGTGACGTAGGCGCGTCCGTCGCGGGCGACGTGTCGGCTCGCTGTGTCGTGCGGCTGGTCCATGGGCCCTCTCGATGGTGCGGTCGTGCGCTGGTGCGTGGTGCCGTGGTGCCGTCGTGCGGCCCCGCCGTCCGGCGGGCGGCGGCGGGTCGTGCGGTGCTGCGGCGACGCAGCGGCGGTCGGCCCTACTTGGCGCCGACGGTGGCCGAGGCGTTCGACTCGTACGACGTGTTGGTCGACTCGAAGAAGTTGACGAGCTGCAGCGTGTCGTTCGCCGTCGCCATCCACTTCGCCGGGTTGGAGACCTTGTACTCGGCCTCGAAGCCGAGCTCCTCCAGGCGGCGGTCGGCCAGGTACTTCACGTACTGGTTGATGTAGTTCGCGTTGAGGCCGAGGATGCCGTTGGGCAGGAGGTCGCGGTTGTACTGCTCCTCCATCTCGACGGCGTCGAGGATCATCTGCTTGATCTCGGCGGCGAACTCCTCCGTCTGCAGGTCGGGGTTCTCCTCCAGCACGGTGAGGATGAGGTTGATGCCGAACTTGAGGTGCAGCGACTCGTCGCGGACGATCCAGTCCATGAGCGAGCCGAAGTTGCGCAGCAGGTTCCGCTGGCGGAACGACAGCGACACCATGAAGCCCGAGTAGAACCAGATGCCCTCGAGGATGACGTTGTACGCGACGAGGTTCCGGACGAAGTCCTTCTTGCCCTCGGTGGTGGTGATGTCGAGGGTCTGCTCGGTCATGCGCTTGATGAACTTGACCTCGAACTCCTCCTTGCGCGCCATCGACGGGATGTCGACGTGGGAGTTGTAGGCGGCCTCGCGGTCGATCGGGAACGTCTCGAGGACGTACTCGAACGACATGCAGTGGTTCGCCTCCTCCCACATCTGCTTCGCCAGGTAGAGGTGGCACTCCGGCGCATTGATGTACGGGTACACGCCGAACGCGAGCGCCTTGTTGACGAGGAGCTCGTTCGGGTTGAAGTAGCTCATGAGGAACGTGATCGCGTGGCGCTCCTCGTCCGTCATCTTCTTGAAGTCCGCGATGTCCTCACCGAGCTGGATCTCGTTGGGGAACCACGTGTTCGCGACGGCCTGGTCGTACAGGTCCATGGCCCACTGGTAGTTGACGGGCTTGAGGAGGAGGCCCTCCTGGATTCCCGTGCCGAGGATCTTCGACATGTGCTTCTTCTCTCCGGGTGACGTGCGTGGTGGTGCGGGTGGGAGCGGCCGAGTGCGCCGCGACGATGCTGCTAGGGGGTCCCGCCTACTGGCAGGAGTCGCACTGGAGCTCGTCCATGGGGTCCATGGGGACGACGTAGTCGCCGAACGTGTCGTCGTTCATCAGCGTGCACCTCCCACTCCGCCGAAGCCGAAGCCCTTGCGGGGCGCGGGAGCGGCCTGCGGGGCCGGGGCCTCCGCGGTCGCGGTGGATGCGGGGGCCGACGCGGGCGCGGACGCGGGGGCGCCGCCGCCGAAGCCGCCGAAGCCCTTGCGCTTGGTGCCGTCGGCGTCCTGCGACTTGTCGACCTTCACGGTGGACTGCTCGGCCGTGTGGCGCGGCTTCATGTGCAGGTAGTACGTGGTCTTGACCCCGCGCTCCCAGCCGGCGAAGTAGATGTCCATCATGTCGCCGAGGTCGCGCGTCTCGAGGTACATGTTGCGGCTGATGGCCTGGTCGATCCACTTCTGCGCGCGGGCCGCGACCTCGAGGAACGCGTACGGCGAGAGCTGGAAGCTCGTGCGGTACGTGGCCTTGACCGAGTCCGGGATGGCCGCGATGCCCTGGATGTCGCCCTGGCTGCGGAGGATGCTCTCGCGCACCGTCTCCCAGAGGCCGAGCTCCTGGAGGTCCTTCACCAGGTTCCGGTTGACCTCGAGGAACTTGCCCGAGGACGTGGAGCGGCTGAAGATCTGCGAGAACTGCGGGTCGAGGCCGGGCGTCGTGCCGGCGACGAGGCCGATGGACGCGGTGGGCGCGATCGCCATGAGCGTCGCGTTGCGCATGCCGCCCTTGACCTTGGCGCGCAGCGCGTCCCAGTCGAGGCGCGTGGTGCGGTTGACCTTCACGGGGACGCCGCGGTCGGCCTCCATGAGCGCGATCGAGTCGAGCGGCACGAGGCCCTCCGACCAGCGGGAGCCCTGGAAGTTCGGGTAGGCGCCGCGCACCTGCGCGAGGTCGGCCGACTCGTCGATGGCCGCGTAGGACACGTGCTCCATGATCTCGTCGATGAGGTCGTACGACTCCTCCGACTCGTACGAGAAGCCGAGCTTCTCGACGATGTCGGTGAAGCCCATGACGCCGAGGCCCACCGCGCGGTTCTGCTGGTTGGAGAAGTCCGCCTCCTTCACGCTGGAGCGCGTGATGTCGATGAGGTTGTCGAGCTGGCGCACCGCGAGGCGCGCGCTCTGCTCGATCTTGGCGAAGTCGACCTTGCCGTCCTTCAGGTGCTGCGACAGGTTGATCGACGCCAGGTTGCAGACGGAGACGTTGTCCTCGTCCTGCGGCAGCGTGATCTCGGTGCAGAGGTTCGAGAGGTGGATGGTGCCCGTGTTGTTGTTCAGGGCGCGGTTGTTGATCGTGTCCTTCCAGGTCAGCCACGGGTGGCTGGTGGTCTGGAGCGAGATGAGGATCGACTTGAACTGCTCGCGCGCCTTGATGCGCTTGAACATGCGGATGCGCCCGGCCTCGGCCTCGCCGACGTAGAACGCGTAGCGCTCCGAGAAGGCCTTGCCGTAGAGCTCGTTGAGGTCGGAGACCTCCAGCGGGTCGAAGAGGAACCAGTCCTCGTCGTTCTGCACGCGCTTCATGAACTCGTCGCTGATCCACACGGCCGTGTTGGCGGTGCGGGTGCGGCGGTACGGGTCGCCCGAGTTCTGGCGGAGGTCGAGGAACTCGGGGAAGTCGAGGTGCCAGTTCTCCATGTAGAAGCACAGGGCGCCGAACTTCTTGCCGCCGCGGCTGACGGCGCGGAGCACCGAGTCGATGGTGTGCATGAACGGGATCGGGCCCGTGGAGGTGGTGTTGTTCGAGCGGATGGGCGAGCCCTGCGCACGGAGCTTGGAGACGGAGAGGCCGATGCCGCCCGTGCCCTTGGTGAGCCACATGACGTCGCGCGTGGTCTTCGCGATGTGCTCGATGTCGTCCTGCATCTCCATGACGAAGCAGTTCGCGAGCTGGGGGTAGATGGTGCCCGCGTTGACGAGGGTGGAGCCGGCCGCGAGGTACTCGAGCTTCGACATCTTCTCGTAGAAGGCGATGGCGGTGGAGGTCGGGTCCTGCTCGTTGAGCGTGAGGCCCATCGCGATGCGCATCCAGAAGTACTGGGGCACCTCGAGGGCGTCGCCGTTGCGGCCCTTGATGCCGTAGCGGTTGTTCAGCGTCACGACGCCGATGTACTTCAGGAGCTCGTCGTGCGCCGGCTCGAGGGCCTGGGCGAGGCGCTCCAGGTCGAACAGCTGCACGAGGCGGGAGTCGAGGAGCATCTCGTCGACGCCGCGCTGGATGTTGCGGGCGAAGTGCTCCGCGTGGAGGCGCTTGAGCTCCTCGGGCGAGGAGTAGTCGCCGAGCACGCGCTTGTAGATGGTCTTGAGGAGCAGGCGCGCGGCGACGGTGTCGAACGCCGGGTCGTCCTTCACGTTCTGGAGCGCGACCTGGATGACGGCCTCATCCAGCTGCTGCGTGGTGATCCCGTCGAAGAGGGTGATCTCCAGCTCCGACGCGATCTGCGTGACCCAGCCGATGTTCTCGTCGAGGCCCTGCGTGGCGTCCTCGATGGCCAGGTTGATGCGGTTCGCGTCGTACGGCTCCCGCGTGCCGTCGCGCTTCACTACGGTGATGGACACTTCGCTCCTTGTCGTCTTCGTCGTCCGCCCGGGTGGGCGCGGACGGTCCTCCGGTCGATGGGGACGCGGTGCGGGTGGTGCCCGCCGCGCCCCGTGCTGCAGCAGCACTGGTCCTCACCAGGGGAAATGCTCGGCCAGCCCGCGTCCCCCGCTCCGTGGAGTGGGGATGAACCGGGGCCGTCGCCGTCCCCATCACTATATATGCGGGCACCCGGCCACGCCCAACCCCATATGTAGTGGGCGTGTCGTCCACAGGTGTGGACAACTCCGCGGACTTATGCACATGTTCCACAGGCTACGGAGACCTCCTGACATCGCCTCCCGCCGGCTCCCGGGCTACGGGCGGACCCCGCACGGCCGGTAGGATCTGACCCTCGTGAGCACGTACGGAAGCCTCCTCAAGACCCGCGGCGTGGGCCGGATCATCACCGCCCAGCTGGTCGCGCGCTTCCCGGGCGGCATGCTCTCGCTGGCGTTCCTCATGCACGTCGAGCGCATCCACGAGTCGTACGGCGCCGCCGGCCTCGTGCTCGCCGCGACGAGCATCGGCCAGGCCGTCGCCGGCCCGCTCACGAGCCGGTGGATGGGCGTGTGGGGCATGCGCCCCGTCCTCATCCTCACCTCCGCGGTGTGCACGGTCGCCGTCGTCGCCGTGGCGCTCGGCGACGCGGGCACCTCCGTCCCCGCCTTCATGGGGCTCGGCCTCCTCGCGGGGCTCGCGAACCCGCCCGTGCAGCCGGCCGTCCGCACCATCTACCCCAAGATGGTCAACTCCAAGCAGCTCACGCCCCTCTTCTCCCTCGACGCGTCGGCGCAGGAGATCATCTGGGTGCTCGGCCCCGTCATCGCCACGTTCCTCGCCATCCAGGTCGACACGAGCGCCGGCATCCTCGTCGCGGCCGCGTTCCTCGTCGGCGGCGGCGCGTGGTTCATCTCCTCCCCCGAGCTCGGCCGCGTCCGCATCCCGCGCAGCAAGCGCCGCTTCGGCGTGGTCCTCGGCCGCCCGCCCGTGCTCCTCAGCACCGTGGTCGGCTTCCTGCTCATCGCCGCCTGCGCCGCCATCGAGGCCGGCGTCGTGGCGGTGTACGGCCACGGCGGCCCGGAGGCCGGCTTCGTCCTCGCGATCTTCGCGGTCGGCTCGCTCATCGGCGGCCTCGCGCTCGGCCACATCCCCATCAGCCCGTGGGCCATGGCCCGCCGCATGACCATCATCCTGGTCGGCACGGCGCTGGCCGCGGTGTGGATGCAGTTCGCGTGGCTCTCCGTCTTCCTCTTCCTGGCGGGCGTCGGCATCGCGCCCGCGCTGGCGGTGCTGTTCGCCGTCGTCTCCTCGTCGGTCCGCTTCAGCGACACGGCCGAGGCCTACGGCTGGGTCGGCACCGGGCAGCTCATCGGCGCGGCGCTCGGCTCGGCCGCCGCCGGCTTCGTCATCGACGCGCAGGGCGCGCAGGGCGCCTTCGTCGTGGCGGCGGCGCTGCTCGCGGTGGGCGCGGCCATCGCCGCCGTCTTCCACCGGCACAGCCCGGACCTCCGCGGCCGCGACGCCGGCCCCATCCCGGACACGGAGCCCGTCCCCGTAATGACGTGACCGGCGGGTCCGCCCGCGGACCCGCACCGGCCGCCCGGCCGCCACGACGCCCCGCCCACCGCCGACGACGGCGCCCGGGGAGCGCGCCCCCGTGTTCCCGCCCCCGCGGAAACCGACGCCGTCCGGCTGGATAGTGTGAGGGCATGACCTCTCCGATCCGCCCGCTTCCCACGCGCCGCCTCCGCGCCGGCATCGCCGGACTGGGGCTCGTCCTCGGCCTCACGCTCGCCGGGTGCAGCTCCCCCGCCGCCGACGACTCCGCGACCCCCACCCCGTCCGCGTCCGCCTCCGCCGAGGCCGCGAGCCCCACGCCCGAGGCGACCACCGAGGGCGACGCCGGCTCCGGCGACGCCGCCGCCACCGGATCGCGCGAGGCGATCGCCGCCAAGACCCGCGACATCGCGTGCGGCCTCAAGGACAAGTCCACCCTCGAGGAGTCGGACGTGCAGGCGTTCCGCGACCTCGGCACCGAGATCTCCGCCTCCACCGAGAGCGGCGCGGCGGCCGCCGGCCAGCAGATCACCGCCCTCGCCGACCAGATCGCGCCCGGCGTCGGCCAGCCCATCAGCGACGAGCTGAAGACGCAGATGTCGAGCGCCTGCGACTCGCTCCAGTAGCGGATCCGCACGCGGGACGGCCCCGGTCAGCATCGCTGACCGGGGCCGTCGTCCGTCCGGGGGCGGCTACCAGCGCGGGTGCACGGCCGCGCGGAAGGAGCGGTCGTAGATGTCGGCCACCTGCCGCTCGAACACCTCGCCCAGCGCGGGAGCGTCGCCGGCCCGCGCGTTCGCCTGCGCCTGCTCCGCGTTCCGGGCACCGGGGATCACTGTGGACACGCCGTCGCGCTGCACGATCCACGCGAGCGCGACCTGCGCGGGCGTGAGATCGGGAGCGGCCTCGTGCGCAGCGGCCGCGAACTCCCGGGCGGCGGCCACGCCCTTCTCGTAGTCGACGCCCGAGAAGGTCTCGCCCACGTCGAACGCCTCGCCCGACCGGTTGTAGTTCCGGTGGTCGGTCTCGGCGAACGTCGTGTCCGCCGTGTAGCGGCCGCTGAGCAGGCCCGACGCGAGGGGCACGCGCGCGATGATGCCGACGCCGGCCTCCCGAGCGGCCGGCAGCACGCGGTCCAGCGGCTTCAGCCGGAACGCGTTGAGGATGATCTGCACGCTCGCGACGCCGGGGCGCGCGATGGCGAGGAGCGCCTCGTCCGTCGTCTCCACGCTCACGCCGTAGGAGGCGATGGCCCCGTCGGCGACGAGCTCGTCGAGGGCGTCGTAGACCCGGTCGCTGGAGAACACGGGCGTCGGCGGGCAGTGCAGCTGCACGAGGTCGAGCGTGTCGACGCCGAGGTTCCGGCGCGAGCGGTCGGTCCACTCGCGGAAGCGGTCGAGCGTGAAGTTCGCGGGGTCCTGCGCGTCGCGGCGGCCCATCTTGGTGGCGACGGTCACGCCGGCGTCCGGGTGGGCGCGGAGCCACGAGCCGATGATGGTCTCGCTCCGCCCGTCGCCGTAGACGTCGGCGGTGTCGAAGAAGGTGATGCCCGCGTCGGCCGCCGCGTCGAGCACGGCGAGCGCGTCGTCCTCGGCGACGTCACCCCAGTCCCCGCCGAGCTGCCATGTCCCGAGTCCGATGACCGAGACGTTCCGATGGGTCCTGCCGAGGCTTCTCTGCTCCATGCGTCGAGCCTACGCGGGCGGGGCGGGCCGGCCCCGGGTCCGGGCGTCCCGGTGTCCGCCCGGTGCGCGTCAGGCGGGTCGGCGCCGGACCGCGTGGACGGCCAGCGCCGCGATGACGGCCATGGGACCGCCCGCCACGACGCCCGGCGCCAGGGTCACGAGCAGGGGCACGGCATCGAGGAGCCACGCCGGCCCGAGCGGATCCCCGAAGCTGGAGTACGGCATGGAGCTCGCGATCGAGGCGCCGAGCGCGCGGAGGCCGAGGCCCGCCGCCGGGAAGGCGACCGCGAGGACCCAGAGCGCGGGCGCCAGCCAGCCGGCCACGAGCGGCCGGGACGGAGGGACGGGCACGGGGTCCCCCGTCGCTGCGGCGCCCGGCGTCGACGCATCGCGGCGTGCCGCGTCGGCCGCGGGCGAGGGGTCGGCGGCGTCCCGCCCCGCGGCGGTCGCGTGCGGCGCGTGCGGCGCGGGGGCGGCGGCGCGCTGGAACGCCGGGTCGAACCGCGGATCCACGGGCGCCGCGCCCTCGTCGTCCGACCTCCGCGTCATGCCGCTCAGGGTACGCCCGGGCGAGGCCCAGGATCCATGGGCAACGCTCGTGCGCGTCATGGGGTGCTCATAGGGTCGCGCGGTGTGATCTCCCCATGGCCCCCCACCTGGCCACCCGAGACACGAAGGACCCGTCATGAACGAGACACCCCAGGAGCCGACCGGACGTCCGGACGAGGCCCCCGTCGACCCCACCCGCTCGCCCGCCGCCGACGCGCCGCGCGAGGCCGTGCCCGCCGCGTCCGACGCGCCTGCCGCATCCGCCGCGCCCGCACCGGAGGCCGCCGCCTGGCCCGCCCCGGCGGGCCCCGCGATCGACGGCCCGGCGGTCCCCATCGGCGCCGGCGCCCCCGTCCCTTCCGCGGCCACCGCGCCGCAGCCGACTGCCGCGTACGCGACCGCGATGCCCGCCGACGGCCGTCCCGTCGCCGGCTCCCCGTGGCCCGCCCCCGCCACCGACGCCTTCGGCCGCTCCCTGACGTTCGACGCGGCGGGGAACCCCGTGACCCCCAAGCGCATGGGCAAGGGCGTCCGCACGGGCCTGATCGCGGGAGCGTCCGCGCTCGCCCTCCTGCTCTCCTTCGGCGGCGGCACCGCGTTCGGCTACATGGCCGACCTCGGCCGCTCGACCGCCACCGCGGGTGACACGCGCATCCAGGATCCCGGCGCCTTCACCCCGGGCCAGGGCTTCGGCCGCGGCACGACGACGCTGCCGGGGCAGGGCTCCGGCTCCGGCTCCGGCCAGCAGTCGGGCACCGGCACCGGCACCGGCACCTCCGCCACCTCCCCGGCCGCCGACGCGGCGCAGACGGCGGGCGTCGTCACCATCGACTCGGCGCTCACGTACGAGAACGCGGCCGGTGCCGGCACCGGCATCATCCTGTCGTCCGACGGCACGATCCTCACCAACAACCACGTCGTCAGCGGCGCCACCAGCATCCGCGTCACGGTCGAGTCGACCGGCAAGGCCTACGTCGCCGAGGTGGTGGGCACCGACGCCACGAACGACGTGGCGGTGCTGCAGCTCGAGGGTGCGTCGGGCCTCACCCCTGCCGTGATCGACACCGACGGCGTCACGGTCGGCGAGGCCGTCACGGGCGTCGGCAACGCGGGCGGCACGGGCACGCTCACGGCGGCGGACGGCCAGGTCACCGCCCTCGGCCAGACCATCACCACGCAGTCCGAGGGCACGGCGGCCGGCGAGACGCTGACCGACCTCATCCAGACGGACGCGCCCATCGTCTCCGGCGACTCCGGCGGCCCCCTCGTGGACGCCGAGAACGAGGTCGTGGGCATCGACACGGCCGCCTCCTCCGGGTCCGCGCAGATCGCCGGCTTCGCCATCCCGATCGACACGGCCCTGAGCATCGCGAAGCAGATCGAGAGCGGCGTCGAGTCCGGCACCGTGCAGATCGGCTACCCGGCCTTCCTCGGCGTGCTGCTCGCGAACGGCGCGGGCACGGTCGCGGGCGCTCCCGTCCAGGGCGTCGTCGAGGGGTCCGGCGCCGCCCAGGCCGGCCTCGCGCAGGGCGACGTCGTGACCTCGGTCGACGGCAAGGCCGTGGCGTCGGCCGCCGAGCTCAGCGCCGCCATCGCGGCGCACGAGCCCGGCGACCAGGTGGCCCTCGGCTGGACCACCGCGGCCGGTGCCACGCAGACCGGCACCGTGACCCTCACCGAGGGCCCCGCCAGCTGACGCGCATCCCCATGACGACGGCCCGCCCTGCGCGATGCAGGGCGGGCCGTCGTCGTCGTGCGTCCGGGATCAGCTCCGGGTCACGTCCAGCACCACGACCGCCCACGAGAGCGCGGGCAGCGTCAGCGTCAGGCGCCCGCCCTCGGCGTGCACGCCCTCGAGCGGCACGAGGCCGACCTGCTCGCCCGACTCCTCGGTGTTGCTCGTGAAGCGGTCCCCGCCCTCGGGGACGCGCAGCACCTCGGCGCGGAGGATCCGGCCGGCGTCGAGCCCGCGGAGCGCCACCTCGGTCGCCGCCGACTCCTCCAGGTCGCGGTTCGCGAGGAACAGGGACACGGTCCCCGCCTCGTCGTCCCAGGTCGCGCTCACGTCGACCACGTCGGCGGTGCCGAAGCGGTCGTTGTCGTAGCGGTCGCTGTCGACCTCCACCTGGAGGATGCGGCCCGTCGCGAGCTGCGCCATCCGCGCGAACGGCCAGAAGATCGACTGGCGCCAGGCGGGTCCCGCCTCCTCGCTGCGGATCGGCGCGATCACGTTGACGAGCTGCGCCTGGTTGGCGATCTTCACGCGGTCGCCGTGGCGCAGCAGCGAGTTGAGCAGCGTGCCGACGACGACCGCGTCGGTCACGTTGTACTCGTCCTCGATGACGCGGGGGTGCTCGCGCCAGCCGGACTTCTCGATGCGGTGCGGCTGGTCCTCGGTGTCGAGGCCGCGCTGGTACCAGACGTTCCACTCGTCGAACGAGAGGTCGATCCGCTTGCGGTTCTTCAGGCGCGCGCCGGTGGCGTCGGCCGTGGCCACGACCGACTCGATGAAGAAGTCCATGTCGACCGAGGAGGCGAGGAAGCTGCGGACGTCGCCCTCGTGCTCCTGGTAGTAGGCGTGCAGCGAGATGTAGTCGACGACGTCGTACGTGTGGCCGAGCACGGTCTGCTCCCACTGCCCGAAGGTCGGCATGCCCGAGTTGGAGCTGCCGCACGCGACGAGCTCGATGCTCGGGTCCACGAGGCGCATGGCCTTGCCGGCCTCCTGCGCGAGGCGGCCGTACTCGTCGGGCGTCTTGTGCCCGATCTGCCACGGGCCGTCGAGCTCGTTGCCGAGGCACCAGAGCTTGATGTCGAACGGCTCCTCGGCGCCGTTGCGGCGGCGCATGTCGGAGTACTTGGATCCGCCGGGGTGGTTCGCGTACTCGACGAGCGAGCGGGCGGCGTCGACGCCGCGCGTGCCGAGGTTGATGGCCTCCATCACCTCGACGCCCGCGGCCTTCGACCAGCCCATGAACTCGTGCAGGCCGAAGGCGTTCGTCTCGACGGTATGCCAGGCGCCGTCGAGGCGGCGGGGCCGGTCCTCGACGGGCCCGACGCCGTCCTCCCAGTCGTAGCCGGAGACGAAGTTGCCGCCCGGGTAGCGCACGACGGTCGCGCCGAGCTCCTTGGTGAGGTCGAGCACGTCCTGGCGGTAGCCCTCGGGCGTGGCGGTCGGGTGGCCCGGCTCGTAGATGCCGGTGTAGACGCAGCGTCCCATGTGCTCGACGAACGAGCCGAAGAGCCGGCGGGGCACGTCGCCGATGGTGAAGTCGCGGTCGATGGTGATGCGGGCGCGGGTCATGGGGCGTCCTCCTGGACGTCGGGCCCGGGAGCGTGCGTCCCGGACGGGATGGGTGGACCGGTGGTGGGCGCGGGACGGTGGATCACTGCCCGCCGAACCCGGTGGTCGAGATGCCCTTGATGATCTGGCGCTGGAAGAAGAGGAACACGAGGATCAGCGGCAGCGCGGCCAGCACGGCCGAGGCCATGTTCTGCGCGTACTGGATCCCGTAGGCGTTCTTCACGGTCTGCAGCCCCACGGGCAGGGTCATGAGCGTCGCGTCGTTCGTGGCGATGAAGGGCCAGAGGAAGTTGTTCCACGCGCCGATGAAGACGAAGATCGCGACCGCGGAGAGGATGGGCCGCGACAGCGGCATCACGATCTGCAGGAACACGCGCACGCGTCCGGCCCCGTCGACGCGCGCGGCGTCCTCCAGCTCGATCGGGATCTGGTCGAAGAAGGCCTTCAGGATGAACACCATGGCCGGCTGCACGATCTGCGGCAGGATCACGGCCCAGAGGGTGTCCACCAGGTCGAAGGACAGCATCTGGTAGAAGAGCGGGACGATGAGGATCTGCGGCGGGATGATGATCGACGCGATGATCGCTCCCATCAGCACCTTGCGGCCGCGGAAGTCGATGCGGCTGAGCGCGTAGCCGGCGAGCGCCGAGAACACGACCGCGACGACCGTGATCACAGTGCTGGTGAGCAGGCTGTTCCAGGTCCAGAGCGGGATCGTGCCGCCGTTCAGCACGGAGGCGTACGCGTCGAGCGTGAAGCCGCCCGCGGGGAACAGCGTCACGGGGAACGCGGCCGCGTCGGTCTCCGACTTGAACGAGGTCAGCACCGCCCAGAGGAACGGCAGCAGCCACGCGGCGGCGAGGACGATGAGGATCAGGAGCGCCGCGACGCGCGACGGCGCGAACCGGGGCGTGCCGGTGCGGCCCTGGCGGGCGGTGGCGCTGGTGGCGGGCTTCCGCGCCAACGTGCCGGAGGAGAAGGCGGGTCGGGTGGTGGTGGTCATGACTTCCTCCGGGTCGCGGTGAACTGGATGACCGAGATGACCACGATCAGGGCGAAGAAGATGTAGGAGATGGCGGCCGAGTAGCCGAAGCGGAAGCCGGTGAACCCGGTCTCGAAGACGTACTGCACGATGGGCCGGGTCGCGCCGCCGGGGCCGCCCGCGGTCATCTGGTAGATCTGGTCGAAGACCTTGAGGCTGGCGAGCACCTGCAGGATCGCGAGGAGCGCGGTGGTCGGGGCGAGCTGCGGGATCGTGATGGAGAACAGCTGCCGCCACTTGCCGGCGCCGTCGAGGGCCGCCGCCTCGTACTGCTGGTCGGGGATGTTCTGCAGCGCCGCCAGGTAGATGAGGAAGTTGAAGCCGACCGTCCACCAGACGGTGGTGATCACGACGCTCGTCATGGCGAGGTTGGAGTCCTGCAGCCAGGCGGGCTGCGGGAGGCCGAGGGCCCCCGCGATGGCGTTCACGACGCCGAGCTGCGGGTTGTACATCCAGAGCCAGAACAGCGACACGACGGTGGACGCGAGGAGGAACGGCAGGAAGAACGCGAGCCGCCAGAGCCACTGGCCGGGGAGGCCGAGGTTCACGAGGAGCGCGAGCACGAGGCCGACGACCAAGAGCGGGATGGTGCTCGCGATCGTGAACACCACGGTGTTGCCGAGCGAGCGCCACATCTGGCTGTCGCCGAAGGCCTCGAAGTAGTTCGCGAAGCCGATGAGCTCGCTGTTCGCTCCCGTGAGGCTCTGCCCGGTGAGGCTCTGGTAGAAGCCGTAGAGGACCGGCCACACCAGGAACAGCACGAAGGTGATCACGAACGGGGCGATGAAGAGCATCCCCTGCGTCTGCTCCTTGGCCCGGACCTTGGGCTGCCCCGCGGTGGACCGCGGGGGGCGGGACCCGGTCGCGGGGGCGACCGGGGTGGGTGGTGCTGCTGTCGTCACGAGTGGACTCCTTCGTCGTATCGCAGGAAGAGGGGTGCGGGGCCGCCGGCGGAGGTCGCGGGGCCCCGGGGTCGGGCGCTACAGGGGGTTGGGCTTGGCGAGGAGCGCGTTGATCTGCCGGATGAAGGCGTCGAGGCCGGCGCCCGCGTCCTGGCGGCCGAGGAACACGTTCTGCACGTTCTCGGCGAAGAAGGACTGGAAGTCGGATCCGGACCCGGTGAAGTAGGCCACCGGGTCGTAGTTGATCTGCTCGGCCGCGTTCGCGTAGTGCGCCTGCGGGAGGAGCTCGGCGTACTCGGGGCTGTCGATCACGGGCTTGTACGCCGGGATGTGTCCGGCGCCCGCCCACTGCAGCGAGTTCTTCAGGAGGTCCGCGACGAACGCGTACGTCTTGTCGCGCTTTACCGGGTCCGGCGAGCTCTGGTGCGGGAGCACGAACGCGTGCGAGTCGGCGTAGGTCGCCGGCGTGCCGAACAGGTTCGGGATGGGCATGGCGTCGAACGGGAGCTCCGCGGCCTGGAACGTCGGCAGCTCCCACACGCCGGTGACGACGGCGCCGCTCTTGCCGCCCGCGAACTCGGCGATGGCGGTGCCGCCGTCGCCGCTCGGGGTGGCGATGGTGCCGTCGAGCAGGCTCTGGATGAACTCGAGCGAGGCGACGGCCTTGTCGCGGTCGTAGACGACCTCGCCGCCGGTGGGCAGCTCCATCTCGCCGCCCATCTGCTTGTAGAACGTGTAGAAGAAGCGCCACATCTGGGCGCCGTCGCCGAGGTAGCCGTAGCTGAGGCCGTGCACGCCCGTGACGGCCTGCATCTTCCGCATCACGTCGACGAACTGGTCGGGCGACGTGATCTCGGCCAGCTGGCCGTCGTCCCCCAGCACGCCCGCCTCGCCGGCGACGTCCGTGTTGTACATGAGGATGAACGGGTGGCTGTCGAGGGCGATGGAGTACAGCTCGCCGTCGACCACGCCCTTGTCCCACACGCGCGGCTCGAAGTCGGCCTGCGTGACGCCGAGCTCCGCGAGCTTGTCGGTGTCCCACGGGTCGAGCAGGCCGCCGGGCGCGAACCCGGGGACGCGCGCCGCGTGCATGACCGCGACGTCGGGAGCGCGACCGCCCACGGACGCCATGGCGAGCTTCGTGTAGTACGGCTGGCCCCAGGCGAGGACCGTGGCGGTGACGTCGAAGCCCTCGCCCGAGTCGTTCGCCTCGGTGACCATCTCCGTCATGCGGATGCCGTCGCCGCCGGACAGCAGGTGCCAGTACTTCAGGTCGACGATGCCGCCGGCCGCCGCCACCTGGGGCGCGCAGCCGGACAGTCCGCCGACGAGGAACGCGCCGCCCAGGGCCGCCGCGCCGCCCATGAGGATCTGACGCCTCGACCATGCCGAGGGACGTCCCCCGGTCTTTCCCGTAACAGGATCCATTGACCACTCCTTCGTGATGGCCACATCATTACATCGTTGTAATGGGGAACGCAACGTTTCGGCGTGACGATCTGCCGGACGACCGCCAGCGGATGGCGGATCCGGGTCAGAGGGACGGGCGCGTGCTGCCGCGGACGACGATGCGGTGCGGGATGACGACCTGCACGGGCGGGCCCTCGCGCTCCTCGATGCGCCGGACCAGCTGCCCGACCGCCGCCTCGGCGTACGCGCGGATGTCGAAGTGCACGGTGGTGAGGGTGGGGATCGAGAACCGCGACTGGTCGACGTCGTCGAAGCCGGCCACCTGGACGTCCTCCGGCACGCGCAGCCCGTGGTCGGCGAGGGCGCGCAGGGCGCCGAAGGCGAGGCCGTCGGTGAAGCAGAACAGGGCTTCGGGCGCCGGGTTGCCGCCAGCCAGCCAGGAGTCCACGGCCTCCGCGCCGGAGGCGCTGTTCCAGCCGGTGCGGTCGATCTCCACGGGCGCCTCGCCGGCCTCCTCCATCGCGCGCCGGTAGCCGATGCGCCGCAGGTCCCCCGCGGCCGACTCCTCGCGCGTCGCCGTGCCCACCGCGGCGATGCGGCGCGCTCCCGTCGCGAGGAGGTACCGGGTCATGTCGTACGCGGCGCCGACGCTGTCGACCCCGACGCGGTCGGCGACCTCCTGCTCGACCTCGCCGATGACGACCACGGGCGGCAGCGACTCGGCCCGCCCGATCGCGCTCTGGGAGAGCAGGACGGGGTTCAGGATCAGGCCGTCCACCAGGTGCTCGCGGGCCCGGGACATGAGGTCGCGCTCGCGGTCGGGCCGGGAGCCCGTCTCCTCCATCTGGATGCTGTAGCCGGCCTCGTGCGCCACCTCCACCAGGTGGTGGGCGAGCTCGGCGGAGTACGCGGTGCCGAGGTCCGGCAGGGCGACGGCGATGACGCCCGTGCGCCCGTTGCGCAGGCCCCGGGCGGAGAGGTTCGGCACGTAGTCGAGCTCCGCGACGGCCAGCTCGACGCGCTCCCGCGTGGCGGGGCTCACCTGGACGCGGCCCGTGATGACGTTCGAGACGGTCTTCGGCGAGACCCCGGCGCGCGCGGCGACGTCCTTCACTGTCGCGCGCATGGTCCTCCCCGGACGACCGGCGGCGGGCGTCTGCCGCAGGCGGTGCCCCCGAATCTAATGCACGCGCTCAGCCCCGGCCGCGGAGGCGATGCCCGGGAGCGCCGGGCATACTGCGGGGATGATCTCCACCGCGCATGCCACGACCCTGCTGGAGCTCGGCCTCGAATGGAGCCCCGAGCCCGGCGACCGGTTCCGGATCCGCGGCCAGGGCTTCGAGTCCGACGTCTTCACCATCAGCGAGCTCACCATCGAGGCGCACGAGCACGCGACGGGCACGGTCCTCGGCTTCAACGGCACCACCGAGTGGGCGCTCGACTCGGTCGCGCTGGAGGACAGCCTCTGGCTGCCGCGCGAGGACCAGCTCCGACAGCTCCTCGGCGGGGCGTTCCGCTCCCTGCGGCGCGAGATCGGCGGAGCGGAGGACGGCGCCCACGTGGTGCTCGTCGTCCTCGACGGGCACGAGGTCGAGCACCGGGACCTCGAGGCCGAGGAGGCGTACGCGAAGGCGCTCATCGCCGTGATGGAGGCCGCAGCGCCCACCCCTCCCGCCGCCTGAGGCGGGCGGGGCGTCAGGCCTCAGGCCCGGGCGCGGCGGCGCACGACGAGCGCGGAGACCGCGCGCCAGCCGAGCAGCAGGACGGCCAGGATGATCGCCGTCGTGACGACGAACGGCACGACCACGCCCTCGCCGCTGAGCGCCCGCAGCACCACGCCGACCACGAGCGTCACGCCCCACACCAGGAGCCCGGTGGGCACGAGGCGCGAGGGGCTGCGCCAGGCGCGGGCGACGATCCAGCCGACCAGGCCGCCCGCGAGGAACGGCCACGAGGTGCCGAGCACGGCCGAGGGCGCGAGGTCCTCGCCGTGGCTGGCCCGGCCGATGAGGACGAAGGCGACGATGAGCGCGGCGTCCAGGACGACGGCGCGGAGGATCTCGGGACGGGCGGCGGGACGGGTTCGGCGGGTCACCCGGCGATCCTAGGCGTCGCGTCCTGGACGGTCGGCGGGTCCGTCCTCCGCGGCGACGGCCCCCGGGAGCAGCAGGAACCCGTCGGCGACGAGCGCGCGGATCCGCGGGAGCAGCTCGGCGCGGAGGGCCTCCGCGTCCACGGCGGTGAGTTGCGCGACGGCGTCGACGATCGCGCCGACCGCGAGCTCCCCGTCGCACGCGCCCACGAGCGCGGCGAGCCCGGTGTCGAGCGGCACCTCCCGGCCGAAGCCGGCACCCTGCCGGAGCGTCATGACCGTCGGGTCCTCGGCGCCCGGCCAGTAGTGCCGCTCCTCGGTGACGTCGCCGGCCACGACCAGCGCGAGTCCGCCGAGCACCCGGTCGTCGATGCGGGCGAGGGCGTCGTGCGCGGCGAGCGATGCGTGCAGGTGGTCGCCGAGGCCGGTCGGGTTGTGGCCGAGGCCTCCGGGGAGCCGCTCGAGGCGGCGCAGCGTCGGCGCGCCCGTCGCGGGCCGGCGGAGGGTGAGGTACCCGAAGCCGACCGCCTCCACCCCGCGCGCCGCGAAGTCGTCGAGCCACGCGTCGAGGAGCGCCTCGGACTCCGGGGTGCCCGCGCGGGTGCCGCCGTCGCGGATCCACGTCTCGGCGTAGAGCGCCGCGTCCTGCACCTCCCGCTCGACGATCCACGCGTCGAGCCCGGTGCCCGTGCGGTGGGCGGCCGCGTCGAGCCACCCGGCGACCCGCTCGAGGCCGGGGCCGCCGGCACGGTGCTCCCAGTTGCCGAGGAGCTGCGCGATCCCGCCCGGCGTCAGGTGCTCGGCGAGCTGCGCGACGACGCCCTCCACGAGCGCGTCGCCGACGAGGCCGGCGTCGCGGTACTCGTAGGCGGGCACGCCCTCCGTCCTCGGGGTGATGACGAACGGCGGGTTCGAGACGATGTGGTCGAACCGCTCCCCCGCCACGGGCTCGAAGAGGCTGCCGAGCCGGAGCTCGATGGTGGTCACGCCGTTGAGGGCCGCGTTCAGCGCCGCGAACGCCAGCGCCCGCGCGGAGATGTCGGTGGCGACCACCCGCTCCGCGTGCCGGGAGGCGTGCAGGGCCTGGATCCCGCATCCGGTCCCGAGGTCGAGGGCCGAGGCCACGGGGGCGGAGACCATGAGGCCGCTGAGCGTCGCGGAGGCCCCGCCGACCCCGAGCACGTGGTCCTCGTCGAGCGCCCCGCCGGTGGCGAGCTCGCCCAGGTCGGACGCGATCCACCACTCGCCCACGCCGTGGGCGTCGATGAAGCCGTACGGGCGGAGGTCGACGGCCGGTCGCACCCGGTCCCCGTCCACCTCGACGAGGCCGAGGCGCGCGGCGCCCTCGATGCCGAGCGTCGGGAGGGCAGCCCGCAGGTCGTCCGCGTCGACGGCGTCGCCGAGCACGAACAGGGCCGCCAGGGCGGCCGGTGCCGGGAGGCGCCCGCCGACGCGCGCAGCGGCGACCGCGCGGCGGGCCGGGATCCGGTTCCCGCGGTGCAGCGCCTGGCCGGCGGCGTCGCCCCACACGCCGAGAGCGGACGCGAGCGTGAAGGGAGCCGCCTCGAGATCGGCGCGGAGCGCCCGGACCTCCGGGGTCGCGATGGTCACGGACGGGATCGCGGGTCGGGGCACCGGTCGATCTTAACCGGGGCGCGCCGACCGCTGGCCCGCCGCGGGCGGTGCCCCTAGCGTGGGGCCATGGACCCGGACACGACCGCCGCCGACGCCGACGACGACGCCGACGCTGCCGGACGCCGGCACGAGCGGACCGTCCTCCACCGCGACGGCTCGGTGCGCGGCCGCGGCGGCATGCTCGGCGACCGGGAGCACGGCGAGTGGACGTGGTACCGGCTCGACGGCACGATGCTGCGCTCGGGATCCTTCGACCATGGCCGCCAGGTGGGCGAGTGGACCACCTACGACCGGTCCGGGGCGCCGTACAAGGTCACGCGCTTCCCGGCCGCCGGCTGAGGCGCGCGAAGGCTGGCACGAGCGGGGGGGGAAGCAAAAACCCCGCCGGAGCGGGGTTCTTGTGGACCTAAGGAGATTCGAACTCCTGACCTCCTCGATGCGAACGAGGCGCGCTACCAACTGCGCCATAGGCCCTGACAACTCCACGAGACTACCACGTCGCGCGGGGCCCTCCGACCGCGAGCGCGGCCGTGGGGACGGCGCGCTTCCTCAGCCGACCGCGCGGCGGCGGCGCAGGACCTCGTCGAGGTCGCCCATGCCGGGCTGGGCGTCGTCGACGATGCCCATGCGGGAGAAGCGGCTGTCGGGGGCCGACGGCGTGCGGGCCGCGGGGGCGGCGGGGGCCGCCGCGACGGCCTCCTCCTCGGCGGCCAGGCGGGCGACCTCGGGCTCCAGGTGCGCGCGGCGCAGCGTCTCCTCGGAGGCGGCGGCGGCGCGGCGCATCTCCTCGGCGGGGGAGATCGGGGTGGCGGGCGCCCGACCCGCGCCGGGACGCGGGCCCGGCGCCTGCGACCGCGACAGGTAGAGCGGCTTCGGCACGGGCACGGGGGTCCAGGACTCCCCCTCCTCGCGCTCCGCCACCGGCTCGGCCGCGGGCGGGGCCGCCTCGTGGAAGTCCATGAAGCCCGTGCGCGGGAGGGACCGCGCCTCGGGCGCCTGGAGCCGTCGCGCCGCGGCGACCTGCGACATGCGCTGCAGGAAGGCGAGCGAGCCGAAGGTGGCGAGCGAGGAGATCACGAGGAGCGTCCACGCGCCGGCCGCGGCGACCTGCGTGAGGCCGACGACCACGCCGACGAGGGCGAGGGCGAGCACCACGGTCGCGGCGAGGCGGCTGCGGCGGAGGCGCGTGGCGGCGGAGGGCGACGATGCGGTCACGGGGGCCACTTTCGGTAGGGCGCGCTGGGCGGCGGCGTCTCGCGCACGCGCGGCGGCTTCGGCTTCTTCGGCGGCCCGACGGAGGGCGCGCTGATGCTCGACGACGCTGCGGGCACGGGTCTCGGCACGCACCGCGTCGGGGACCTCGGCCGTCTCGGCCAGGATCCGCAGGGTCTGCTGGAGGCGCACGGCGTTGCGCTCGGTCGCCATGTACTGGCGCCGGTGCAGCCACGTGGGCAGGAGGTAGGCGAGCCAGAGCACCGCGGAGAGCGCGATGATGATGCCGCCGGATTGCATGATCACGAGGCTAGGAGGTCCGGTGCGCGCGACGCGGGAAGCGCGCCGCGTGTCCACGGCCGGACCGGCGCATCCGCAGGTACGGGGCTGGCTGCGGTGGGGCCGGCTGCTGCGCGGTCGGACGCGGTGCGGGAGGACGCGGTGCGGTCGGATGCGCCGCGACGGGACGCGTCCCGGTCAGATGCGGCGCTGCACCGCGAGCGGCGACGCGGCCGCCTCGACGTCGGCCTCGGGCACGCGGGACCACTCGGGGTCGACGCCGCCCTCCTTCCAGCGCGCGAGCACGCTGGTGGAGAGCTCCTCGACGACCAGGCCGAAGCAGAAGTGGTCGCGCCAGTCGCCGTTGATGTGGATGTAGCGGCGGCGGAGCCCCTCGTACCGGAAGCCGAGCTTCTGGACGACCCGGAGGCTGGGCGCGTTCTCCGGGCGGATGCAGATCTCCATCCGGTGCAGGCCGAGCGTGGTGAAGCAGTAGTCGGTGGCGAGGGCGACCGCCGTGGGCGTGACGTTCCTGCCCGCGAACTCCTGCCCGACCCAGTAGCCGATGGTCGCGCTGGAGAGCGACCCGTAGGCGATGGACGACACGTTCAGCTGGCCCGCGAACTCGTCGTCGTAGTCGATGACCAGCGGCACCCCGAGCCCCGCGCGGGCGTTGGCCTGCAACGACCGGATGCTGGCACGCGTGTCGAACGCCATCGGCGCGTAGGGGCTGGTCGCCTCCCACTTGCGGAGCCATGACCGGTTGTCGAGCAGCGAGCGCTCGAGGCTCCGCGAGTCGCGGAGCCGGATGGGCCGGACGGAGATGCGCCCGTCCCGCATGGTGGGTACGGTCTGCGGCACGTCCCCCACCCTAGGCCTCGCCGCGGGCGCCGGGTCGGCCGGCTCCCGGGATCGCGCTCCCCGGCTGGTCGTCGTGCCGCGCCCGGGCGCCCGGAGCGCGGATCAGCGCTCGAGCGTCTTGACGAACTCGGGCAGCCACTCGCGGAGGCCCTCGCCGAGGTCCTCGTGGTCGACGCCCAGCTGGACGATGGCCTTCAGGTAGTCGAGCCGGTCGCCGGTGTCGTAGCGACGGCCGCGGAACACGACGCCGTACACCCCGCCGGTCCACTCGGGCGCGGCGGCCATCTTCTCGAGGGCGTCGGTCAGCTGGATCTCGCCGCCCTTGCCGGGCTCGGTCTTGTGGAGCACGTCGAAGACCTCGGGGCGCAGCACGTAGCGGCCGATGATGGCGAGGTTGGACGGCGCGGTGCCGGCGGCGGGCTTCTCGACCATGCCGGTGATGCGCACGACGTCGTCGTCGTCCGTCTCCTCGACCGTGGCGACGCCGTAGAGGTGCGTCTGCGAGGGGTCGACCTCGAGGAGCGCGACGACGGAGCAACCGCGCTCGAGCTGGACCTCGATCATGCGGGAGAGGAGCACGTCGCGCTTGTCGATGATGTCGTCGCCGAGGAGCACGGCGAACGGCTCGCGGCCGACGTGCATCTCGGCGCGCAGCACCGCGTGGCCGAGGCCCTTCGGGTCGCCCTGGCGCACGTAGTGCATGTCGGCCAGGTCGGTGGACTCGTTCACCTTGCGGAGCTTCGCGTCGTCGCCCTTGAGCTGGAGGGTCGCCTCGAGCTCGGCGTTGCGGTCGAAGTGGTTCTCGAGGGCCGTCTTGTTGCGGCCCGTGATCATGAGGACGTCGTGGAGCCCCGCTCCCACCGCCTCCTCCACCACGTACTGGATGGCGGGCCGGTCGACGACCGGCAGCATCTCCTTCGGCATCGCCTTCGTCGCGGGCAGGAATCGCGTTCCGAGTCCCGCGGCGGGGATGACGGCCTTCGTGATGTGGGTGACCATGCGATCGAGCGTAGCGGGCGAACATACCTAGACTCGACCCATGCCGAGCGATGTCGGGAACGAGAAGAGGGCCCTCCGCGCCCAGCTGCGGGAGCGTCGTCGGCAGATGACCTCCACCGAGCGCGACGAGGCCGCCCACGGCCTGACCAGCAGGTTGACGGAGCTCGTGGCCGATCACGACGCCCGCCGGGTGGCCTGCTACCTGTCCACGGTCGACGAGCCGACGACGCGCCCCTTCCTCCAGTGGCTGCACGCCGACGGGCGCCAGGTGCTCCTGCCGGTGTCGCGCAACGACGGCCTGCTCGACTGGGTCGTGAGCGACGGCACCGAGACCGAGGGGCTCTTCGGGCTGCCCGAGCCGGTGGGCGAGCTGCTCGGCCCGATCGCCATCAACGACGTCGACCTCATCGTCGTGCCGGCCGCCGCGGTCGACCAGGGCGGCATGCGCATGGGCTGGGGCCGCGGCTACTTCGACAAGACCCTCGGCTCGATGGAGGCCTGCCCCCCGGTCTACGCTGTGGTGTTCGACGCCGAGTTCGTCGACGAGCTCCCGCGGGAGAAGCACGACATGCCGGTCGACGGCATCGTGACCCCCACCCTCATCCACTCCTTCTAGGGACCCATGCCCACGTACTCCTACCGCTGCACGGTGTGCGGCAACGCCTTCGACATCGTGCAGGCGTTCACCGACGACTCCCTCACCGAGTGCCCCGTGTGCGGCGGCAAGCTCCGGAAGCTGTTCGCCGCCGTCGGCGTGAGCTTCACCGGCAGCGGCTTCTACCGCAACGACTCGCGCACCGAGGACGCGGCCAAGCGGTCGCGGTCGTCGTCCGGGTCCTCCTCGTCCTCGTCCTCGTCGGGTGACGCCGCGGCGTCCTCGGGGTCGGGCGACTCCGGCTCCGCGGCGAAGAAGGAGCCGTCCTCCTCCGGCGGCGGCTCGTCGGACTCGTCCGGCTCGGGATCCGGTTCCTCCGGCTCCGGGTCCACGGGCCAGGGCTCCGGTACGGTGACCCCGAGGAACCCCTCGGGTCCCAGCTCATCCGGGTCGGGATCGTCGTCGCCGTCCACCTGATCGGACGGCCTGCCTGACAGGAGCACCCGTGAAGGGCTTCAAGGAGTTCATCCTCCGTGGGAACGTCATCGACCTCGCGGTCGCCGTCGTCATCGGCGCGGCGTTCACCGCCATCGTCACCGCGATCGTCACGTCCGTCTTCAACCCGCTGATCGGGGCGCTGTTCAACGCGTCGACGCTCGCCGACGCGTTCAAGGTCGACATCCCGACCGCATCGGGCGAGCCGGCGACCCTGCTGTTCGGCGCGGTGCTCGCGGCGCTGATCAACTTCCTCATCGTCGCGGCCGTCGTCTACTTCGCGCTCGTGCTGCCCGTGAACCACCTCAAGAAGGTCGCGTTCGCGAAGCAGAAGGCCGCCGAGGAGGCGACGCCGAAGGACGTGCCGCCGACCGAGGCCGAGCTGCTCATCGAGATCCGGGACCTGCTCGCCGGGAAGCCGTCGCCCGAGGGCGCGCACACGATCCCGTCGTCCACCGGCCAGCACGTGGCCGAGCCCGGGAAGCCCGCCTAGCGCGCGATCCGCACGGTCCGACCGCCTCCGGCGTCGACCGTCAGCCCCAGTGGGGCGGGCGGTCGAGCCGGAGGCGGTCGTCGTTCGCGTCCGACGCGGCCGGCGCGTCGCCCCAGCCCTGCGGCGCGTCCTCGGCGGCGCGCACCGCGGCCTCGTGGGCGTCGGCCTGCGGGGTGGGGTCGGATCCGGGGACCGGCGCGGTCGAGGCCCGACGCGATCGGCGGACCGGTCGGCGCTCCCCCTCACCTGCGCCCGTCGGCTCGGGGGCCGCGGCCTCCGGTCCGTCCGACGCGTCGCGCTCCGGCATCACTCCGCCCGGTGCGCGCCCGGCTGGACCTCGACGGGAGCCGTGATCGGGTGCGCGTCGGAGATCGCGCCGAGGGCCGTGGCGATGCGACGGGCGACGGCGTCCGGATCCGCGAACAGCTCGAAGGAGTGCACGCGGAGGTAGTGCCAGCCGAGGCGCTTCAGCATCTCGGGACGCAGGCGCAGCGACTCGCGGAGGCTCGTCTGGTTGACCACCGGATCCGTCTCGATGGCGATGGCCCGGCCGCCGTACGACGCGACGAGGCCGAGCTTGTCCCGGTGCCCGAGGGCGGGGGCGAGCCCCAGACCCTCCAGCCGACGCGCGAGGTCGACGAGCATGGCGTCGCCGTCGTCCGGGATCGGGTCCTCCCGGAAGCGGGCCTCCGCCTCCGAGAGGATCTGGGCGAGCGCGACGATGCCGTGCTTCATCCGGTCCTGGTCGATGTCGCCGGGCTGGAAGCAGGACACGACCACCATCGAGCGGCGCGCGCGGGTCATCGCGACGGCGAGCAGGCGCTCCCCGCCGGGCGCCGCGAGGGAGCCGAAGTTCGACAGCACGCGGCCGTGCGGGGTGCGGCCGTAGCCGACCGAGAAGATCACGCGGTCCCGGCTCTGGGCGACGCACTGCTCGAGCGTCGCGACCATGAACGGCTCCGCGCGGTCGCCGATGAAGAACTCGGTGACGTCGCTGCGCTTGGCGGCGGCGTGGAGGACGGCCTGCTGCACGCGCACCGCGTGCCGGGCGCTGGCGGTGATGACCATGAGCGACTCGCGGGGGCGGTGGCTCGCGTGGTCGAGGACGAGCTCCACCACGCGGATCACCTCGGCGTCGACGCTCTCGACCGCCCCGGTGTCCTCGTCGGGCATGCCGTGGCCGTCGGCGACGAAGTCGAGCGACAGGCTGCCGTGCCCGAGGAAGGTGCCCGCCCACGGGAGGGACTGGATGCGGCCGCCGTAGAAGCGGCGGTTCACGAGCTCGGCGAGGTCCTCGCCGCCCGCGCGGTAGCTGCGCGTGAGGGAGAGCGTGGGCAGGAGCTCGCCGAGGCGCGCGAGCGCGGAGTCGGCGTGGCGCTCCTCGAGCGTCGAGTCGTCGTCCGCGAGCTGCGGCGTCGAGCGCTCGGGCTTCGGGACCACCGCGATGGTGAAGGGCGACGGCGTCTGGGTGACGGGATCGCCGAACACCACGGTCTGCTTGCCGCGACGGATGCCGCCGAGCGCCTCCGCGAGCGTCATGGCGCCGGCGTCCACGAGGAACACGGCGTCGAACGGCATCTCGTCCGTGATGGCCGGCACCTCGTAGGGCGACGCGAGCCAGACCGGCGCGATGGTGCGGGAGAGGTGCGGCGCGGAGTGGTGCAGGGCCGCGGCGTCGACGGGGGCGGATCCGCCGAGCAGCTGGCGCAGGTGGTGCGCCTCCTCGGGCCAGTCGACGACGCCGATCTTCCACGTCTCCGCGAGCTGCCAGGCGAGGAGGCCGGCGCTGGCCGTGGCGTGCGCCTCGTCCACGAGCCGGAAGTCCGACTCGAGGCGGTCGAGCACGCTCGTGTTCGCGTTGAGGAGGGCCTTGTCGCCCGCGAGCATCTGCTCGAGCACGGACTGCCACCACGCGAGCTCCAGCTCGGCGGCGACGGCCTCCTGCGGCACGTGCCGGTCGGAGAGGTCGTGCAGCAGCGGGTCGAGGTCGAGGCGGCGGAGGTCGGCGAGGAGCGACGTGCGCTCCTGCAGGTTCTGCAGCACCTCGCTGTCCTCGGCGAGCTGGGCGACCTTCTCCCGCAGCTCGTCGACGGGCAGCTCCGCGAGCGGCGTCGGACGGGTGACCATGCTCAGCGGCTCGTCGAGCACCCTCAGGTCGGCGGCGACCTCCTGGTAGCGCGCGTGCACGTCCGAGATCCCGCGCGGGACCTCGGGGGTCGAGCCGACCGCGACGTAGCGCTGCCAGAGGATCCGCTGCTTCTGGATCGCCTTCAGGCTCTCGTGCATGTCGGAGATGTGGACGCCGGGGCGCACGTACTCCCGGGCGAGCTTGCGGAGGCGACGGCGGGTGATGCTCGTCATCTCGGGGGCGTCGCGGCGGGATCCGGTGGCCGCGATGATCTCGCTCAGCGACCGGTCGAACACGACCGGCTGGAACTTGTCGAGCGTCTCGCGGACGTCGAGCAGGAGGCGGAGGTACACGCCGAGCTCGTCGATGGACCTGTACGCGCGCATCCGCGTCTGCCCGATGAGCTCGTCGGCGCGCTCCACGAGGCGCGGCAGGCCGTCGGCGGACAGCTGCTTGGCGAGGTCGTGCGCGTGCGTGGCGGCGGCGCTCGTGGAGAACGTGGCGCCGTACCAGGGCGAGTCGCCCGGACCGTAGCGGAACTCGCCGAGGCTCGCGGCCTTCACGAGGGAGGCGGCGGCGCTCGCGCGGTCGTGCGCGATGGCCGTCACGGCGTCGCGGGTGAGGCGCGCCGTCGTCGCCGGCGGGCTCGGCAGGAGCGCGAGGCGGGAGAGCTCGCCGAGGGCGTCGAGCACGGAGACGCCGAGGTCCCGGTCGGGACGGCCGAGCGCGAACCGGTAGTCGAGCAGCACGTGGCGGAGGCGGACGAGCGCGTCGTCGACCTCGGCGGTCTGCGCGGGGGCCGCCTTCTCGTTGCGCACGATGGACTGCACGACGTCGCGCTTGAGGGACCTGGGCGCGACCGCCAGTCCCGGGAGCCCGACGTCGGCGAGGCGCTGGCCGATGCCCTTCAGGGAGGAGGCGCGCGGGCTCACGACGAGCACGCGCTTGTTCTGCGCGACGAGGCAGCCGATGGAGTTGACGATGGTCTGCGTGCCGCCGGTGCCGGGCAGCGTGGTCACCACGAGCGAGTTGCCCGCGTTGATCTGCGCGATGACGTACTCCTGCTCGGGATCCGCGTCGAGCAGCAGCGTGTCGGTGACGGGCGGGCGCTGGTCCTGCGGGATCGGGTCCACCGGCGCGTACGACTCGCCCACCCCCCACTTGGCGGTGGGGTTGCCGGCGATGGCGTCGATGATGAGGTGCTCGAGGTCGGCGGCGTCCTCGGCGAGCGCCCGGCCGACCTCCGCGAAGGACGAGACGACGAGGCGCGGCTGCACGGCGAAGGCCGGCAGGTGCGAGGTGAGGCCGCGCAGGCGGTCGATGACGGGCTGCGGCTTGAAGGCGCCGTTCTGCACGGCGAGCGCGACGAACGAGTCGGCGTCGAGCGTGATCTGGAACTGCTCCTCGAGCGCCCGTGCCAGCGCCGGGTTGAGGAACGGCTGGCCCTTGAGGCGCACCTCGTAGTCGCTGCCGTGGCGGCGGATCGCGAGCGGGCGCAGGAGCACCGGCGCACGGAACTGCTCGTCGGCGAAGCGCCACTCGGCGAGGCCGATGGCCAGGTGGATCGACTCGATGCCCCGCGCGGAGACCAGCTCGATCCCCTTCTGGGTGATGCGGTTCGCCGCCTTGCGGGCGCTGCGGAGGGCGAGCTCGTCGCGGATGAGGGACGACAGCAGCGTCGTCTTGCCCGTGATGAACTGCGCGAGGCCGCCCGGGTGCGTGGTGCTCAGCTCGATGCGGGAGCCCGGCGCGTCCACGAAGTGGAGGAGCGGCGAGGGGCCGCCGATGCCGGCCAGCTGCTCGCGCCACTCGCGCCAGCGGGGCTCGGCCACGTTGCCGCTCCCCAGGTGCACGTCGCCGACGCGGAGGTCGTGGGGGCTGGTGCCGTTGTGGGAAGCATTCACGTGGGGGTCCTCAAGAGGCTCGGCGGCGAACCCGGAGAGCAGGTCGTCGTCGTCGTCGGATCGTTCATTGGCACGCCACACCCGGCAACAGTACGACGCGTCGGGTGGGGAAACCGGCAGGCAAGGCGGCGCGGGAGCGGATCCGGGAGCCGCGTCGACCACCGGCACCGCGCGGCGGGGTCGGTCGTGACGGCGTGCTCCCGGCGGCCGTCGCGCCGGGACCGCGGGCCCCGACACCCGGTCCCCGCTCCGCTACCATGGGCCGGTCAGCCTCTGTAGCTCAATGGAAGAGCAGTTCCGTCCTAAGGAAAGGGTTGGGGGTTCGAGTCCCTCCAGGGGCACCTCCGGTCCGACGCGGACCTACGCGCCGATCGCCTCGCCCGCATGCGCCCGGATCGCCTCGCGGATGGCGTCCGCGTGCGCGTAGATCTCGTCGAGCGACCCGAGGGGGTGCCGCGTCTCGACCTTGTGCGCGTCGAAGAGGCCGAGGTACTTCTGCTTCTTGCCGTTGAAGTGCAGGCGGGCGATCGGCTTCCGGTTGTTGTCGTCGAGCAGGATCGCCAGGTAGGACTTCGCGTCCCGGTGCACGACGCGCTGCGGCTTCACCTCGCTGCAGGCGATGGCCTTGACGATCTGGTAGCCCTCGAGCTCCTCGAGCGTCGTCTCGATCTCCGTGTCGCGGTCGAGGTCCGCCACGACGGCCTCCTCGCTGGTGATCACGTCGGTCGACGGCGCGGTCGGCGCCGACGGGAACGCGGGTGCCCCGAGCGCCGTCTTCAGGCGGTCGTTCACCTGCTCGTTGAGGTACTGCTTCGAGGCCTTCCCGACGAGCGTCGTGAACTGCTCGCGGACCTTCTCGGTGAACGACCCCTCGTACACGCGGCGGGTGAGGAGCTTCACCCATTCCGCGGTCGGCTCGCGGAACTCCGCGGTGATCGCCCGCTTCAGCGCGCCCACGTACTTGAGCTCACCCGCGGCGCTGATGATCGAGTCGAGGTCGAACACGTCCTTGGTGAGCTTCATGAGCTCGGGGAGCAGCGTCTCGTCGATGTCGGCGAGGTCGAGCACGAGGAACGGCTTCTCGTCCATGCGGTTCGGCGCGTCGAGGTCCGTGTAGAAGTGGTAGACCTCGCCGTTGGTGAGCACCGCGATGCGGGCGTTCGTGACGGCGAAGTAGCGGAAGAGCTGCGAGGCGTGCTCGATCTTGAGCGGCTCCGTGGACTTCTTGCACTCGATGAGGATCTGGACCTCGCCGTCGCGCATGATCGCGTAGTCGATCTTCTCGCCCTTCTTGAGGCCGAGGTCCGCGGTGAACTCGGGGACCACCTCGAGCGGGTTGAACACGTCGTATCCGAGGATCGTGGAGATGAACGGCATGATGAACGCGTTCTTCGTCGCCTCCTCCGTCTGGATGGCGTCGCGCTGGTTGCGCACCTTCAGTGCCAGTGCGGCCAGGCGTTCGGCGAATTCCATGGGGACTCCCTCGTCTCGGTGCTCCCGACGATGCGGAGGTCCATGCGCTGTCAGGGAGATCTGATCGCCCCCAGTGTTGGGGGCCGTGGGCGGGGAGTCCGGCGCCCTGGCCTGCGCCCCCCGCCCTGATACCGTGACCGCATGGCCAGCCGGGACGTGCGCGACGAGCTCGCGGCCTTCGTCGCCGAACGCGAATGGGCGCAGTTCCACACGCCGGAGAACCTGGCCAAGAGCATCGCGATCGAGGCCGGCGAGCTGCTCGAGTGCTACCAGTGGGACGCCGACGGGGATCCCGCGCAGGTGGAGGGGGAGCTGGCCGACGTGCTCACCTACTGCCTGCTGCTCGCGGAGCGGTTGGGCCTCGACCCCGACGAGATCGTGCGGGAGAAGCTGGCCGTCACTCGAGCCAAGTACCCCGTCGGCAAGGCCCGCGGACGCAGCACCCGGTATGACGCGCTTTGACGTGCGTCGGGTCGAGCTCTCGAGCGACACGGTCGCTCGATGGGGAGCGGAGCATCCACGCAACGCGAACTGGCCCGTGGTCTACGTCCTGGAAGGTCCACCCGCGGGGAAGCGGGCAGGAGGTCGTGCACCCCACGACGTCTACGTAGGGGAGTCGCTGCGGGCCGCCGCACGCCTCACCCAGCACCTCAGGTCCGACGCACGCGGACACCTGGCGACAGCCCGGGTGATCGTCGGCGAGAACGCCAACAAGTCCGCGTGCCTGGACTTCGAGTCGCGGCTCATCGACCTCTTCTCCGGTGACGGCGTCTACACCGTCCTCAACCGCAACATCGGGATCACGAACGCGGACTACTACGACCGCGTCACCTACACCGCGGAGTTCGAGCGCGTCTTCGAGGAGCTCCGGAGCGAGGGGCTCTTCCATCGCTCCATCGCGGAGATCGAGAACGACGACCTGTTCAAGCTGTCTCCTTTCAAGGCGCTGTCGCCGGACCAGGAGCTCGCGCTGGAACAGGTGCTCGAGGGGCTGGTGTCGGACCGGCAGACGGGGATGGAGAGCACGACGGTGATCCAGGGCGAGCCCGGCACCGGCAAGACCGTGATGGGGGTCTACCTCCTCAAGCTGATCGCCGACATCGGGCGGCTCCCGGTCGACGACGCGCTCGACGCCGACTCCGTCTTCGCCGACTTCTTCCTCGGGGAGAATCGCGAAGCGCTCCAGGGGATGCGCACGGGGTTCGTCATCCCGCAGCAGTCCCTGCGCGAGAGCGCCAGGAAGGTGTTCCGGCGGACGCCGGGCCTCCAGGGGGTGGAGGTGCTGACGCCCTTCCAGGTCGGCGAGAGCGCGACCCGCTTCGACCTCCTCGTCGTCGATGAGGCGCATCGCCTGAACCGCCGGGCGAACCAGGCCTCCGGGCCGCTGAACCGCAAGTTCGAGGACATCACCGTCGCTCTCTTCGGGGACGACGACAAGCAGAGGACGCAGCTGGACTGGATCCGCGCGAAGAGCACGCATCGGATCCTCATGCTCGACCCCGCGCAGAGCATACGACCCGCCGACCTCGGTGCGGACACCATCGACGGCGTCATCGCCGAGGCCCGACGAGATCGCCGATGGCAGCCGCTCATGTCGCAGATGCGCGTGAGGGCGGGGACGGACTACGTCGGGCACGTCCGGCGCATCCTCGGCGCGACGCCGAGCCCGCGTGCGGAGTCGCCGCTGACGCCGGATGCTCTCGGCGACTACGAGTTCCGCATGTTCGACGACGTGGGAGACATGCACGCGGCCATCCGCGACCGCGACCGGGAGCACGGGCTCGCGCGCATGGTGGCGGGCTACGCATGGGAGTGGGTGTCGAGGAGGGACCCCGGTGCGTTCGACATCGTGATCGGCGACTACCGCGCGCGCTGGAACAGCACCCAGCGCGACTGGATCGCATCGTCGAATGCGCTGGACGAGGTCGGCTCTATCCACACCGTGCAGGGGTACGACCTCAACTACGCCGGCGTCATCATCGGGTCGGATCTCCGCTACGACGTGGAGAGGGGCCTCATGGTCATGGATCGGGGCTCCTACTTCGACAAGAAGGGCCAGGAGAACAACCCGACGCTCGGCATCGCCTTCTCCGACGACGACCTGCGGCTGCTCATCAGCAACATCTACGCGGTGCTCATGACGAGGGGGATCAGAGGGACCTTCGTGCACGTCGTCGATCCCGCGCTGCGCGAGCACCTCCGCCGCTACATCCCGACGACGTAGGCCGGGCCCGCCGGGCACGAGAGCGGAGCCCCGGTCGCCCCGGCCCTCCAGCCTCCTCCTGCGCTCGTCCGACACGGGGCAGCCGACGGGTCTCGAGACGCCTCCGGCGCGCGGCGACGCCGACGGCCGCCGGCGTCCGGGGCGGCCCCCCAGGGCATGCGGACAGCGGACGGTCAGACGGCGGCGACCGGAACGGGCCCCTGCGCCTCGAGCGCCCGGCTGGCGCGGTACTCCTCCGCCGCCGGGTGCAGGGCGAACTCGACGATCTCCACCGCGTGCGCCTGGAGGGCGTCCAGCACCTCGTCCGGGGTCACGTAGAAGAACTCCCGCCGGAGGTTGACGCGGTTCACGCGGTGCTCCGCGAACGTGCGGTGCAGCATGGCCTCCACTCCCACCGCGTCGTCCGCGAAGAAGAGCGCGTGGACGTCGAAGCGGAACGGCACGGAGGCGTCTCCGAGCTCGACGACGCGGTCCATCGGCTCGAGCCTGCGCGTCATGCCGATCTTCACCATGCGCTCGCCGAAGGCCCCGACGTTCGAGATGACGTAGACGTATCCCGCACGGACGTTCGCCGCCCGGTAGTCGACCTGGACGAGCGCGCGGTCCACGTCGTCGATGCGCGCCTGCATGCGCGCCGCGCCCTCGAGGTCGCCCTTGCTCTCGAGCGCCGCGAGGGTCGCCGCGTAGTGCGCGCGCTCCTTGTCCAAGCGGTCGTGCTCCGCCTGCAGCTCCGCCGAGGCCTTCGCCTGCTCGCGCAGCTCCGCCCGGCGCTCCCGCTCCATCTCCCTCTCCGCCTGGAGCACCCGCAGGTGCGCGCTCGCGAGCTGGAGCTCCTCCAGCCGGAGCTCGTGGTATCCGTCCTGGATGCGCAGGTCGATCATCGTGCCGCTCCGCGCGATCTGCTCCGCCGCTCGGGAGAGGCGCGTCTGCGCGACGTGCAGGTTGCCGGCCCTCGTCGCCTTGACCGCGTTCTCCGCCTCGGCGTTGTAGGCGCGCAGGAGCACCTTCGACATGTCGCCGACGAACTTCCGCCCCTGGGCCTCGGAGCCGTTGAACGTGAATCCCGATGTGGCGGTCACCGCCAGCTTGTCGCGCACCCGGTTCTTGATCGCGTAGCGCAGCGCCTCCAGGCGCGAGGCGAGCTCGGCGGACGACTCCGCCGGGTGCTCGTAGTCGAAGAGGCCGACCTCCTGCAGCTCCGCCGTGGCGGTGACCTCGACCAGCCGGCTGCGCGCGGCCGCGATCTCGTCGTCCAGCGCCAGGCGCGCCTGGATGCGCTCGTGGATGGCGTCGTCCACCGCCCGGAGCTCCTCCTCGGCGCGGAGCCTGGCCGCCTCCGCGTCCGCCAGCATCCCGTCGCGCTCGGACCGCGCCGAGGCGACGAGCGACTCGGCGGCCTGCTCCCCGGTGCGTCGAACGGCCTCCGCCTCTGCCCGCGCGTGCGCCCGGTAGTCGTCCACCTCGTCGAACGCGCGCATCCCGTGGCGCCGGACCAGGTCCTCGAGCTCGGCGACGCGCGCCTCCGCATCGGCCGCGCGCCGCCGGGCGTCCCGCCTCGAGAGGCGCTCGACGGCGGGTGCGGCGTCGGCGACACGCTCCTCCGCGGCGGCAGGCGCGCCGTCCTGTCGCGGATGGACGTGATCGGTCCACTGCACGCCGTCCCACCACCGGACGAAGCGGGGGTCCTGGTCCTCGTACCAGCCGGCGGCAGCGCTCATCCCCTCAGGCTAGGCAGGCTCCCGACCGCCCAGGAGCCCCCGTTCGAGGCCGCGCCACCCGCCCCCCCCCCCGTGGCCGCCCGCGTGCACCGAGCCCGCCCACGCCCCCGCGCCTGCCGACGATCGCACCGGGAGTGCCTGCGGAACATCGCTCAGCGGGGCCTCCCGCATGCCGAGACGCGCATTCCGCGTCGTGCGCACTATTCCGCATATGGGGAGATTCCGTGGCCGCCGATGCGGAATGCATTCCGTCTCCCCGCGCCGCACCGCGAATCGTCCGACGACATGATGTCGCCGCCACGGGAATGCATGCGCAGCGCATGGATCCCGGTATCCCCCCGCATTTCCACATCCCATTCGCGTGGTCGCACGGAATTCACCGGGAAAGGCGGTATCGTGACGGACGTCGCATCATCCGGTGCATCATCTGCAAATGAGAGGGAGAGACGTGGCTCGCAAGGTTGTCACCACGCTCGTCGACGACATCGACGGCGTCGTCATCGAAGAGGGAAAGGGCGAGACCGTCCCCTTCTCGCTCGACGGCGTGAACTACGAGATCGATCTGAGCGACGCCAACGCCGCCAAGCTCCGGGAGTCGCTCGACACGTACGTCGACCGCGCTCGGCGCGTCGGTCGCGCCTCGTCGGGCCGAGCTGCCGGCGGCGCGCGCCGCTCCTCCTCCAGCGCTCCCAAGGAGGACCTGGGCGCCGCGCGCGAGTGGCTCCGCGAGCACGGCCACAAGGTCTCCGAGCGCGGGCGCATCTCCGCCGACCTGCTCGAGGAGTACCGCGCCAACAAGTAGGCGAGACACGCGCGCACGACGCGCGCAGCACGATGACGAGGGCCGATCCGCTGAGGACCGGCCCTCGTCGTCGTTCCCGCGGGTGCGCCGTAATGAATCGCGCATCCCCGTCGCCCCGCGGATCGGCGTCCGCGCCGCGCCGCGCGTCACGCCCGCGTCACGCCCGCGTCGCAGGGCGGTCGCGGACCCGCGGGCACCCTGGCGGGGAAGAAGGAGCACCGTGCCGAGACACCTCGCATCACCCGGGAACGCCACCACCACCACCCGCCCCCGCCGGCGCATCCGCGCACGCGTCCTCGCCTCCGCGGGCGCCGCGCTCATCGCGCTCGTCGCCGTCGTCGGCATGACCGGCCAGGTGCAGACCGCATCCGCCGCCGTCTCCCTCGAGACCGCGTCGCAGTGCAACTCGACGCCGACCGGCGCCGGCGTCGAGGTCCGGTGCGACGTGACCGTCGTCAACGACATCGACATCGCCACGCAGGTGGGCTCGTCCACCGTCACCACCACCGTCTGCCAGGGAGCGGCGGGAGCGCCCCTCTGCACCACGTCGGTGTCGCAGCGCGATGGCATCATCGTCAACGCGGTGGAGCAGTGCAATGCGGTCGCCGCGGGCGGCAGCAACGTGATCTGCACGGTCGACATCACGAACAACATCGTCGGCGAGAGCACCACCACCGCCGCCACGGTCAACCAGTGCGTCGGCTCCGGTGAGGGCGGGGGCACATCCGCCTGCAACCCGGAGTCGTCCACCACGAATGCGGACGTCACCCAGTGCAACGGCTCGGGCAACGGAGGCGGGAGCACGGTGGAGTGCACCGTCACCACGTCCTCCACGACGTCCTCGGCGCTCCGGGTCCCCGTGGACCAGTGCAACGGATCCGCGGCCGCCGGCAGCATCGTCCGCTGCACCACCGTCATCCGCAACTTCGTGACGCCCGCCGTCGAGCCGACCGAGGAGCCCACGGTCGTGCCGACCGACGAGCCCACCGTCGCACCCACCGACGAGCCGACGGTCGCCCCGACCGACGAGCCGACCGTCGAGCCCACGATCGCCCCGACCGACGAGCCCACCGTGGCCCCGACCGTCGAGCCCACCGTCGAGCCCACGCCGCCCGCTCCCACCCCGACGGCCACCGCGCCGGTCCCGACGCCCACGGCGCCGATCCCGACCGCGACCGTCCCGGTCCCCACGCCGACGGCACCGACCCCCACCGCGACCGTCCCGGCTCCCACGCCGACCGTCCCGGTGCCCACGGCCACCGCCCCGGTGCCGACGCCCACGGCGCCGACCCCGACCGCCACCGCACCCACCCCCACGGCGACCGCGCCGACGCCCACCGCGACCGTCCCCGTCCCGACCCCCGGGGTCCCGACTCCGACGGCGTCCGCCCCGACGCCGACGGCCTCCGCCCCGACGCCTACCCCGACGACCGGCACGCCCCTGCCGTCGGCCACACCGTCCGCCACCCGCACGCCGGTCGCTCCGGTCGTGCCCGGCGGCACGACGCCCGATGGATCCCTGCCGGTGACCGGCTACGACCCGACGCCCACCATCGGCTGGGGCCTGGCGGCCCTCGTCCTGGGTGCGCTCGGGCTCGGGCTGAACGCACGCCGCCGTTCCGCCCAGCGCTAGCCGCACCGCGGATCGCACGACGCAGCGCCCATCGCCGGCCGATGGGCGCTCCGTCGCGGGTAGCCCGAAAAGCACTCCACTGGTGGGGATTAGGGGGCGAACGGATAATGTGACCCCCACGGAGGTGCGTGATGCATCAGGGGGCGCGGCGCGGCAGGGTCCGCTCGGCGAGCCGCTGCACCGCCTCCGCTCCCGCCGGCGCCTCGCCCGGGCTCCCGCCGGTCGCCCTGCCGGGGACGATCCGATGATCCGCATCGAGGTGCTCGGCGGCTTCCGCGTGGCCGGCCTCGGCGCCGACGACGCCGGGTCCGCCGTCCTCGACCCGACCGGCGTCGCCCTCTCCGACGGCACCCGGCGGCTGATCGCCGCGCTCGCCATCCGCACGCGCCCCGCCGACCGCGGCACCCTCGCCGCGCAGCTCTGGCCCGAGGCGCGCGACGGCCGGGCCGCGTCCAGCCTGCGATCCGCCATCGCCCGGCTCGGCTCCGGCGGACGCGAGATCGTGGACTCCTCCTCCGGCGGCCTGGAGCTGCACGAGGCCGTCGCGGTCGACCTCCGCGCGGCCCGTGCGACCGCGGCCCGCCTGCTCGAACCGCAGCACGACGTGCCGGACGACGCCGACCTCTCCCCCGCGGCGGTGGACCTCTTCGGTGCGGCTCTCCTGCCCGACTGGTTCGACGGCTGGCTCGAGCCGGCGGCCGAGGAGTGGCGCCACCTGCGGGTCAACGCCCTCGAGGCCCAGTCCGACGCGCTGCGCCTACGCGCCCGCCTGCACGAGGCGGCGCGGGCAGCCCGCCGGGCGATCGACGTGGACCCCCTCCGGGAGACGGCCCAGCGCTGCCTCATCGCCGTGCACGTGGCCGCGGGGAACCAGTCCGACGCCCTCCGCGCCTTCGCCGACTACCGCGCGCGCCTCGACCGGGAGGTGGGCCTGCAGCCGACCGCCATGCTGACGGACCTCGTGGCCGGCCTGCGCCAGCGCACCGGTCCCGTGGCCGTCCGCCGCATCGGCTGACGCGCCAGGCCGGCTGACGACCGCCGGCCCGGGGACGGGCACCGGCCCGCGGACGGGCACCGGCCCGCGGACGTGCACCGGCCCGGCCGACACCGCCGCGCGGACCCGGGGACCCGGCTCCCGGGTCAGGCGCCCGTCGTCACGCGCCCGCCGTCACGCCGGCGAGCCGCTCCCAGAGGAACGCGTGGATGAGCGACTGCAGCCGCGCGGTCGCCGGGTTGTCGGCCGATCCGCCGTGCCCGCCGGCCGTGTTCTCGAAGTACCGCACGTCCTCGACGCCCGTCTCCTCCAGCAGCGCGACCATCTTCCGCGCCTGCACGGGCCCGACGCGGTCGTCGCTCGTCGCGGCGTAGACGAGGGTGGGCGGGTACGCGACCCCGGCCCGGACATTGTGGTACGGCGAGAAGGTGCGGATGAACTCCCAGTCGGACGGCACATCCGGGTCCCCGTACTCGGCGATCCAGGACGCCCCCGCCGACAGCCGCGTGTAGCGGCGCATGTCGAGCAGCGGGACCCCGCAGACCACGGCGCCGAACAGCTCCGGGTAGGTCGTGAGCATGTTGCCGACCAGCAGCCCGCCGTTGCTCCGGCCCTCGCAGCCGAGGCGCGCGGCGACGGTGACGCCGCGGGCCACGAGGTCACGGGCGACGGCCGCGAAGTCCTCGTAGGCGCGGTGGCGGTCCTGGCGGAGCGCCGCCCGGTGCCAGGCCGGTCCGTACTCACCGCCGCCGCGGATGTTGGCGAGCACGTACACGCCGCCCCGTGCGAGCCAGCCGCGGCCGACGACGCCGCTGTAGGAGGGCAGTCGGCTGTTCTCGAAGCCGCCGTAGCCCGACAGGAGCGTCGTGGCGGATCCGTCGAGCGGCAGGTCCCGAGGCCCCACCTGGAAGTAGGGCACGCGGGTGCCGTCGTCCGAGACGGCGAAGTGCTGCGCGACCTCGAGGCCCCGGGCGTCGAACGACGCCGGCTGCTCCTTGACGGGCCGCGGCCCCCCTTCGCCTACGACGCCGTGCAGGAGCGTGGGCGGCGTGAGGAAGCCGGTGACGGCCAGCCAGTACTCGTCGGTCTCCCGGTCGGTCGCGACGACGGAGACGGACGCCAGCGGCGTCCCCACGCGGACGTCCTCCACCCGCCATCCGCCGGAGCCCGTGGCCGCCGGCGGCGTGAGGACGCGGATCCGGCTCGCGACGTCCTCGAGCAGCGTGAGCACGAGGTGCCCCGCCGTCCAGGCCCAGTCCTCGAGGCTCCGCGACGACGTGGGCGCGAACAGCACCGCCACCTCGCGCGATCCCGCGAGGAAGTCGTCGAGGCGCGCCGCCAGGAGCGACCCGGCCGCGTGCACGACGCCGCCGATCTCGGTGTCGGTCCGCGGCCGCAGCACGAGCCACTCGCGATGCAGGTCGACGTCGACGTCCTCCGCCACGTCGACGCGCACCGTGCCCGCGTCCGTCAGCAGGAGGGTGCGGGACGTGAAGAAGTCGGGCACCTCGCGCACCACGTCGCGCTCGAAGCCCGGCGTGGGGTCGTGCGTGACGTGCACGAGCATGTCCGTCGCGGCGACCGCGTGGACCTCCGGCGCGTCGGCCAGCGCCTGTCCGCGGCTCCAGCGCCGCGCGGTGCGCGCGTAGGAGCTCTCCGTGAGGCTCCCGGGGCCGAAGTCGGTGCCGACGAACACGGTGTCCCGGTCGATCCACGACACCATCGTCTTCGCGACCGGCACGGAGAAGCCGTCCTCGACGAACCGGCCGGAGCCGAGGTCGAGCTCGCGGACCGCCACGGCGTCGCCGCCGTCGGGTGAGAGGGACACGAGCGCGCGGTCGCGGGCGGGCGTCAGCAGCTGCGCGCGCGCGAACTGCCACGGGACGCCCTCCGCCTCGCCGAGCGCGTCGAGGTCGAGCAGCACCTCCCACTCGGGCGCGGGGGCCTCGTACTCGTCGAGGGTCGTGCGCCGCCAGAGGCCCTGGACGTGGTCGGCGTCGCGCCAGAGGTTGTAGAGGTGCTCGCCGTGCCGCGTCACGTAGGGGATGCGCTCGTCGGACTCCAGCACCTCGAGCAGCTCCGACGTGAGCCCGGCCCGCGACTCCTCGGGCGACCGGGCGAGCGTCCGCTCGTTCTCCGCGCGGACCCAGGCCAGCGCCCGGTCGCCGTGGATCTCCTCCAGCCAGAGGAAGGGGTCGTCGGGGGTCACGGTGTCGCGAGCGTCGGCGGTCATCCCCTCAGCCTACGGACGGCGTCCGGAGGATCCCCTGCTCGCGTCCCGGAGCCCGCGGGACGCCCCTCGGCTCAGGCCGCCGGCGCCAGGAACTCGTCCCAGCCGGGGGCGGGTCGCTCCATCCCGCTCACGACCCAGCCGCTGCCCTGCGGGGCGCGCGGCGGGGTGCGCAGCGTCCAGCCCATCTCCTCGGGCGTGCGGTCGCTCTTGCGGTTGTTGCAGGAGAGGCAGCAGGCGACGAGGTTCTCCCAGGTGTCCATGCCGCCGCGGGAGCGCGGTATCACGTGGTCGATCGTGGTGGCGTTCCGCGCGCAGTAGGCGCAGCGGCCGCCGTCCCGCCGGAGGACGCCCCGGCGCGAGACGGGCACGCGGCGCGCATGCGGGATCCGCACGTACCGCGTGAGGAGGATGACCGACGGGCGGCCCCAGACCCCGCCGTTGCCGAGGATGGGGTGCTCCTCGTCCTGGGCGAGCATGGTGGCCTTGCCGCTCAGCACGAGCACGAGGGCCCGCTTGAACGACACGACGGCGAGCGGCTCGAAGCCCGCGTTGAGTACCAAGGTGCGCACGACATCCCTCTCAGACCGGCCTGGACGGCTTCCAGGAATCCGAATGAGGCGCCCCGCCCCCGGGGACACGCGAAGGCACCGCCGAGTGCTCGGCGATGCCTCCTAGGAGAGCGGGTGACCGCTCGGGTGGACCAGGTGGATGCCCACCCGGGGATGGTGCCGGTGTCCGTGGCGCACGTGCGCATCCATGGTTCGGATGTGGCGTGCGGTGGTCATCGGGGCTCCCGGGCGGGTCGAGGGACGTCTCACCGCACAGGGTAGCCCAGGGCCCCCCGTTTGTCCCGGGGGACGACGAAGGCCGGCGGCGCATCGCGGAGGATGCGTGCCGCCGGCCCGTCACGGGTCGAGCTGGTGCGGGTCGTCAGCCGAGGAGGCGGACGAAGTGCACGTTCTGGCTCCAGATCGGGCGCTCCTTGACGTGGTCGCCGGGCTTCGGCGCGTCGATGAAGATGCCGTTGCCGGTGTAGATGCCGTCGTGGCTGAAGTCGTTCCAGACCACGATGTCGCCGGGCAGCGCCTCCGCGCGGGACACGACGCGGCCGGCGTTGTGCTGGGCGCGCACCGAGTGCGGCAGGTTCAGGCCGAACTGCGCGAACACGTACTTCACGAGGCCGGAGCAGTCGAAGCCCGCGGGGGTCTCGCCGCCGAAGACGTAGGGGACGCCGAGGTACTGGCGGGCCACGGCGGAGACGCCGGAGGCCGACGTGCCCTGGTAGATCGGGTTGGACGCGAGCTGGGTGGCGGATGCCCCCGTGTAGCTCGTGGCCGTGGACGCGAGTTGCGTGCGACGCTGCTCGGCGAGGGCGGCGCGCGCGGCGGCCGCCTTCTGCTCGTTGAGCTCGGCGACGGAGGTGGCGGTGAAGCCCTCCTCCTCGACCGGCGCCGACGAGGCGCTGTCGGCGGTGACGACCTGGGCGTTCGCCGCCGTGTAGTCCTGCAGCGAGGTGCCCTCGGCGCTGGTGGTGGTCTCGAGCGACGATCCCGCGGCGTAGGCGGGGATGGCCATGACGCCGACCAGGCCGGTGACGAAGGTCATGACGACCGCGTTGGCGGCCTTGGTGCGGCGCGAGCGGCCGACAGGAGCCGGGCTCAGGCGGGGAGCGGGGGTCTGGAGGGTGCGGGTCGCGGAGTCGCGACGGGGCCGGACGGCCTTCGCGTTCTCGGCGGCGCGGAGCTCGCGGCGAGTGGGCAGACGATCCATCCCGGGTGCGGGCGGTCGAGTCGGGTCGGACGGGTTCCCGACGGAACCGCTGATGTCACCATGGGCCAAGTTGTCAACCTCCTGCGTCTCGACGCCGGGCATGCTGGCGCCCCGTCCCTCCAAGGTCGTCGAGGGGTACACGTGCAGGGGACGGGTGTCGAGACGCCCTGCACCGGGCCCGGAACCTCTGTGGTGGTCGGTCGGGCCTGTTCGAGAGTAAGCGACGGGCCCTCGTTTGTCATCCTGAGGGACCATATTGCTAACGAATCCGTAACGGCGGGCGTCATCCTCGGGGTGGATGCGCTACATAACCCCCGGTGGCACCGGCGTGGCGGCCGCGTGTGCCCAGTCCGGGGGTGGTCCGGTCGATCCTCCCCCTCGCGGGCCGCCGGCGGCGGCCCCAGCGGACCTCGTCAGCGCTCCATGAAGATGTGCCCGGCGACCTCGAGCGGCAGCTCGAGCCCGGGGCCCGCGCCGTCCACGCGCACGAGCACGTAGGCGCCCTCGCGGGAGAACGACCCGGTCGCCCCCGGCAGCACGCCGGCCTGCTTCAGCTGGGAGAGGAGCTCCGGGTCGAACTGCACCGGCTCGCCCAGGCGGCGGATCACGCCGCGGGCCGGAGCGTCCTCCGTCGTGCCGAGGGATGCCTCCACGATGCTCACGACGCCGGCCATGAAGGCCACCGCGGGCGAGTCGCCCAGCTCGTCGAGCCCGGGGATGGGGTTGCCGTACGGGGACTCGGTGGGGTGGCCGAGCAGGTCGAGGATCTTCCGCTCCACCTGCTCGCTCATCACGTGCTCCCAGCGGCAGGCCTCGTCGTGCACGAACTCCCACTCGAGGCCGATCACGTCGCTCAGCAGGCGCTCCGCCAGCCGGTGCTTGCGCATGACGTGGACGGCCTTGCTGCGCCCCTCGGGCGTGAGCTCCAGGTGCCGGTCGCCGCTCACGACGACGAGCCCGTCGCGCTCCATGCGGGCGACGGTCTGCGAGACGGTGGGGCCGGAGTGCCCGAGGCGCTCGGAGATGCGCGCCCGCAGCGGCACGATGGCCTCCTCCTCGAGGTCGAGGATGGTGCGGAGGTACATCTCCGTCGTGTCCACGAGATCAGTCATCGGGCCTCCCTTGCGCCAGGGACCAGCCTACTTCCCCGGGTGCGCGATGACCGGCCCCCGGCCCCGGATGCCCGCGGGCGCGGCGGGACGGTCCCCTAGCATTGCCGCATGCCGACCACGAAGATCCCCACCGAACTGCTGCCCCTCGACGGACGATTCGGCTGCGGCCCGTCCAAGGTCCGGCAGGCGCAGCTCGACCACCTCGCGCTCGCGGGCGCGCAGATCCTCGGCACCTCCCACCGGCAGGCGCCCGTCAAGGACATGGTCGGACGGGTGCGCGACGGTCTCTCCCGCCTCTTCCGCCTGCCCGACGGCTACGAGGTCGTGCTCGGCAACGGCGGGTCCACCGCCTTCTGGGACGCGGCGGCCTTCTCCCTCATCGAGCGCCGCAGCCAGAACCTCGTCTTCGGCGAGTTCGGCGGCAAGTTCGCCACCGCCGCGTCGGCGCCGTTCCTCGAGTCCCCCGACGTGATCCGCGCCGAGCCCGGCAGCCGCGCCGAGGCGGTCCCCGTGGAGGGCGTGGACGTGTACGCGTGGCCGCACAACGAGACCTCCACGGGCGTCATGGCCCCGGTCACCCGCGTGCACGGCGACGCGGGCGCGCTGACGGTCGTCGACGCGACGAGCGCGGCCGGCGGCATCGACTTCGACGCGGCCCAGGCCGACGTCTACTACTTCGCCCCGCAGAAGAACCTCGCGAGCGACGGCGGCGTGTGGCTCGCCCTCCTCTCCCCCGCCGCCCTCGAGCGGGTGGAGCGCATCGCGGCGTCCGGGCGCTGGATCCCGGAGTTCCTGAGCCTCAAGAACGCCGTCGACAACTCGCGGCTGAACCAGACGCTGAACACCCCCGCTCTCGCGACGCTCCTCATGCTCGAGGACCAGCTCGACTGGATCGACGGGGCCGGCGGGCTGGCGTGGGCCGACGCCCGCACGCGGGAGTCCTCGTCCGTGCTCTACGAGTGGGCCGAGCGGGTGGACTACGCCCGCCCGTTCGTCGCGGATCCCGCGCACCGCTCGCAGGTCGTCGTCACGATCGACCTCGACGACGCGATCGACGCGGCGGGCGTGGCCAGGACCCTCCGCGCCAACGGCGTCGTCGACACCGAGCCCTACCGGAAGCTCGGACGCAACCAGCTGCGGGTCGCGACCTTCACGGCCATCGAGCCGGACGACGTGCGCGCCCTCGTGCGCTGCATCGAGTTCGTCGTGGAGCACGGCGCGGGCTGATCCCGACCCCGGAGACGACGACGGCGGCGGTCCCCTCGGGGGCCGCCGCCGTCGTCATGCGGGGTGCGGATCAGCGATCGGCGCCGTCGAAGCTCGTGTCGTCGTCGTCGTCGTCGTCGTCGTCGTCGTCGTCGTCGTCATCGTCGGCGTCGTCGTCGTCGTCGGCGTCGTCGTCGTCGTCGTCATCGTCGGCGTCGTCGTCGTCGTCGGCGTCGTCGTCGTCTTCGCCCTCCGCCGGGGCAGCCTCGAAGTCGACGCCGTCCAGCACGTCGTCCGCGTCCTCGGCATCCTCCGCGGCGTCGTCGTCGTCCTCGTCGTCATCGTCGTCGTCCTCGTCGTCCGCGGACTCGGCCGCGACGCGCTCGGCCTCCTGCTCGGCCTCGACACCGGCGAGGCGAGCGGACCACGGAAGCCACTCGGGTGACAGCAGCGCGCCCTCGCCGGGCATGAGCTCGACCTCGAGCACGGTGGGAGCGGCGTCCTCGACGCGCGCGAGCGTGACCGTCCAGTACCACCCGGGATACCCGGGCATGGTGTTCGCGAAGAGGAGCGAGAGCACGCGGTCCCCCTCGACGATCGACCCGGCGGGCTCGCCGACCGCGTCATCGGGCGTGATCTCCCGGAGCGCCGCCCGAGCGAGGTCGACGGCCGCGAGCAGCTCCGCGTCGGCCACGGGCGGCTCGCCGGCCGCGCCCTCCGGCTCGTCAGCCGGGACGGGCGTCGCCGGCGAGGGGACGGCCTCATCAGCGGGCGGCACATCCGCGGCGGTCGCGTGGTCGGCCGTCGCGTCGTCGGTCGCTCCGTCGGCGGCAGTCACGTCGTCGGTCGCCGCGTCGTCGGCAGTCACGTCGTCGGTCACCGCGTCGGCGGCCACCACGTCGTGGGCAGTCGCGTCATCGATCGTCGCCTCGTCGTCCCGGCGCTCAGGCATCGAGCTCCTCCGCGACCCGGCGCAGCATCGCCGCGATCTTCCGGCCGTGCGCGTCATCCGGGTACCGGCCGCGCTTGAGGTTCGTGCCGATGCCGTCGAGGACCTTCACGAGGTCCTCGACGATGACGGCCATGTCGTCGGCGGGCTTGCGGGACATGCGGACGAGCGAGGGCGGGGCGTCGAGGATCCGGGCGGACAGGGCCTGCGCGCCGCGCTTGCCGTCCGCGATGCCGAACTCGAGCCGCGTACCGGCCTTGACCCCGGCGACTCCCGACGGCAGGGCGGACGCGTGCAGGAAGACCTCCTGGCCGTCGTCCGAGCTGATGAACCCGAACCCCTTGTCCTCGTCGTAGAACTTGACCTTGCCGGTGGGCATGCGATCCTCTTCCTCCGCCCCGGGCGGGGCTCCATGTGCGGGTGAACGCACCAGTCTATTCGTCCGCGGCCCCCGGACCCGGGTGGCGCGGGGCCCGGTCCCGCGCGCACGGCCGCCCGCCGGGCCTGCGCGCGCGACGCGCCCGGGCGCGAGCCACGGCGTAGTCTGGGCGGATGGCATCCGACACCGCACCGAGCGAGGGACGGGCCGAGCGCATCCTCGCCTACATGCTGGCCGGCATCCTGCTCATCGCCGTGCTCAGCATCGTCGCGATCCTGCTGGCCCCGCTCATCGCCGTCGACGCGTCGCAGTACAGCACGCCGGTGTGGCAGGTCATCCTCCTGCTCCCGGCAGTGGGCATCCCCCTCGCCGCGCTCCTCTTCATCGCGATCCTCGTCATCAGCGTCCGTCGCCGCCGCCGCATGGACGGCACGTCCCGCTAGCGGGACGACCATGTCCGACGCCCTGGTGCTCGCGTCGCGGCTGCGCGCCCTCGACGACGCGGCCCTCGCCGACCTCGTCCGCGACCGCGGCATCGAGGCGACGCGCATCGCGGACGTCTTCGACCTCGCCGACGCGCTGCTCGGACCCGACGCCGTCGCGTCCGCGCTCGAGCAGCTCGACCGCACCGCGCTCGCCGTCCTCGCCGTCGCCTCCGCGGACGGCGCGGCCACCCACCCGGTCCCCCTCCCCGCCCTCCGCGCGTCGCTCGCCCGGCGCTCCGGGGAGGACCCGGTCGACGCACGGGCGCTCGCGGATGCGGCGGCACGGGCCGCCGCCACGCTCCTCGCGGACCTCGACGACGACGGCATCGCGACGCATCCGGAGGTCGCCGCCGCGCTCGCCTCCTGGCCCGCCGCCGGCCTCCCGGGGGTCGACGAGCTCGCCCGCCTCGCCCCGCCCGCTCCCCTCGCGGCCGTCCCGCGCGTCGACGCCGACGAGGTCGACCGCCACGCGGGCGAGAGCGCGTTCGGCTCCGTGGTCGCCGTCGCGGCCCTCGTGGACGAGCTCATGCGGGAGCCCGCCCGCGAGCTCAGCCGCGGCGGCATGTCCCTGCCCGACGCGCGCCGTCTCGCCGCCGCCGTCGGCGCCGACCTCGACGACGTGCCCGTCGTCCTCTCCATCGCCGACCGCGCGGGACTGGTGGCCCGCACGGGCCGCACCTGGAACGCGACGGCGGAGTCCGCGTCCTGGTCCCCCCGACCGACCGCCGAGCGCTGGGAGGCGCTGGCCGCGTCGTGGCTCGACGCCCTGACGCCGGCGACGCGCGGCATCCTGTCCGAGCGCGCGGACACCTCGTGGGGCGCGGGTCTCGTCGACGGCGTCCTGTGGCGGTTCCCCGGCGGATCCGCCTGGATCGGCGAGCGCATCACGGCCTTCACGCGCGACGCCGGCCTCCTCGGCATCACCACGGGCGACGTCCCGAGTTCGGCCGGCCGGGCGCTGCTCACCTCGGGAGCGCGGGCGGCAGCCGCCGCCCTCGCCCCGCACCTGCCCGCCGAGGTCGACCGGGTGTACCTGCAGCACGACCTCACGGTGGTCTCACCGGGACCGCTGGATCCCGCCGTCGAGTCGCGCCTCCTCGCCGTCGCCGACGCGGAGGGCCGGGGGCTCGCGGCGAGCTACCGCGTCTCGGCCGCGTCCGTCACGCGCGCCCTCGCCGCGGGCGGCACCGTCGACGGCATCCGGGCGTTCCTCACGGGCATCTCGCTGACCGGCATCCCCCAGCCGCTCGACTACCTCCTCGACGAGACCGCCGCGCGCTTCGGGCGCCTGCGGGTACGGCCCGCCGCGCCCTCCGACACCGCGCCGGCGGGGACCCGCACCGCCGTCCTCTCGGATGACGCCGCGCTCCTCGCCACCCTCCTCGTCGACCGGGACCTGGCGCCGCTGCGGCTCGTGCGCGCGGGGGACGACGTGCTCACGTCGGCGGCGGCGCCGGACGCCGTCGAGCGCGCGCTCGCGGGAGCCCGCCTCGCTCCCGTCCGGGAGGACGCGGACGGCCGCCGCATCGCGCCCGAGGCGCGCACCTCACCGGCGACCGCCGTCGCCGCGGCCGAGCCCGAGCCCGACGCCGCCGACGCCCTGGTGGCGCGCGTCCGCGCCGCGGCCGGGCCCGGGGACGGCGCCGCGTGGACGGCCCGCCAGCTCGAGGTCGCGATCCGCGCCAAGGCCGTCCTCCGGGTCCGGGTCCGCATGCCAGACGGCCGCGAGGTGGACCACGTGCTCGAGCCCGCCAGCGTGGCCGGCGGTCGCCTCCGCGCCCGCGACCGCGTCGCCGACGTCGAGCGCACCCTCCCCCTCTCGAGCATCGTCTCGCTCGCGCCCGGGCCGACGGCCCCGTGAGCGCGCCTAAGCTGGCGGGCGTGTCCGACGGCCCCCTGATCGTCCAGAGCGACCGCACCGTCCTCCTGGAGGTCGCCCATGCGGACGCCGAGGACGCGCGTCACGACCTGGCCGTGTTCGCCGAGCTGGAGCGGGCGCCGGAGCACATCCACACGTACCGGATCACCCGGCTCGGCCTCTGGAACGCGCGCGCCGCCGGGCACACGGCCGAGGACATGCTCGCCACCCTCGAGCGCTACTCCCGCTTCCCCGTCCCCCAGTCGGTCTCGGTGGACGTCACCGACACGGTGGGCCGCTACGGCCGGCTCGTCATCGGCCGCGACGCCGAGGGGGAGCTCCAGATCTCCAGCACCGAGTCGGCGGTGCTGTCGGAGATCGCGAGCGCCCGCCGCATCGCCCCCCTGCTCACCGAGCGCATCGACGCGTCCACGTACCGCGTGCAGGCCTGGGCCCGCGGGCAGCTCAAGCAGGAGCTCGTGAAGATCGGCTGGCCAGCCGAGGACCTGGCCGGCTACACACCGGGCACGCCCCACGACATGTCGCTCGTCGAGGACGGCTGGACGCTGCGCGGCTACCAGACGGACGCGGTCGACCACTTCCTCGACGGCGGATCCGGCGTCGTCGTGCTCCCGTGCGGCGCCGGCAAGACGCTCGTCGGCGCCGCGGCCATGGCGAAGGCGAAGACCACGACGCTGATCCTCGTCACCAACACGGTGTCGGCCCGGCAGTGGCGCTCGGAGCTGCTGAAGCGCACCACGCTCACCGAGGACGAGATCGGAGAGTACTCGGGGCAGTCCCGCGAGGTGAAGCCCGTCACGATCGCGACCTACCAGATCCTCACCGCGAAGCGGAAGGGCGAGTACGCCCACCTCGCGCTGCTCGACGCGCTCGACTGGGGCCTCGTGGTCTACGACGAGGTGCACCTGCTGCCCGCCCCCGTGTTCAAGCTCACCGCCGACCTCCAGGCCAGGCGCCGCCTCGGCCTCACCGCGACGCTCGTGCGGGAGGACGGCCGCGAGGGCGACGTGTTCAGCCTCATCGGACCGAAGCGGTTCGACGCCCCCTGGAAGGAGATCGAGGCCCAGGGCTTCATCTCCCCCGCCGAGTGCTTCGAGGTGCGCATCGACCTGCCCGACGACCAGCGGCTCGTGTACGCGGCCGCGGCCGACGACGAGCGCTACCGCCTGGCCGCGACCGCCCCCGCGAAGCTCGACGTGACGCGCGCGCTCGTCGAGCGGCACCGGGGGGAGAGCATCCTCGTGATCGGCCAGTACCTCGAGCAGATCGACGAGCTGGCGGAGGCGCTCGGCGCCCCCAAGCTCACGGGAGCGACGCCCGTCGCCGAGCGGGAGCGGCTCTACCAGGCGTTCCGCGACGGCACGGACCGGGTCCTCGTCGTCAGCAAGGTCGCGAACTTCTCCGTCGACCTGCCGGACGCGACCGTCGCGATCCAGGTGTCGGGGTCGTTCGGCTCCCGACAGGAGGAGGCGCAGCGCCTCGGACGGCTCCTGCGCCCCGAGGCCTCGGGGCGGTCCGCGAGCTTCTACACGCTCGTCTCCCGCGACACGGTCGACCAGGACTTCGCGCAGAACCGGCAGCGGTTCCTGGCGGAGCAGGGGTACGCCTACACGATCCTCGACGCGGCCGGCATCGCGGGCGTCTCGGGGGCCGCGGCCGGCTGACCGCCGGTGCGCGGCGGCATGGGATCACGGACCTCACGCGACCACCATCCAGCCCGCTCCCAGCGAGCGCGCAGATACTTCTTCCCATGAGCGATGGCCCGAAGATCCTTATCGTCGATGACGAGCCCAACATCCGCGACCTGCTGACCACGAGCCTCCGGTTCGCCGGCTTCGCGGTCCGCGCCGTCGGCAACGGCGCCCAGGCCATCTCGGCCGTCCTCGAGGAGGAGCCCGACCTCATCATCCTCGACGTGATGCTGCCCGACATGAACGGCTTCGGCGTCACCAAGCGCCTCCGGGCGGCGGGCTACACGGCGCCCATCCTCTTCCTCACGGCGAAGGACGACACCGAGGACAAGATCACGGGCCTCACGGTCGGCGGCGACGACTACGTCACCAAGCCGTTCAGCCTCGACGAGATCGTCGCCCGCATCAAGGCCATCCTCCGCCGCACGATGCACGCTGACGAGGACGCGATCATCCGCGCCGGCGAGCTCACCATGGACCAGGACACGCACGAGGTCCTCGTCGGCGAGGAGCCCATCGAGCTGAGCCCCACCGAGTTCAAGCTCCTGCGGTACCTCATGCTCAACCCGAACCGCGTGCTCTCGAAGGCCCAGATCCTCGACCACGTGTGGGAGTACGACTTCAACGGCGACGCGGGCATCGTGGAGTCCTACATCTCCTACCTGCGCCGGAAGCTCGACCAGCACTCCTCGGAGCCGGTCATCCAGACCAAGCGCGGGTTCGGCTACATGCTGAAGGCCGCCAAGTCCTGACCCCGGGGCCGCGCGAGCGGACCCGCACCGCTGATCGGCCGGATGCCCCACGGGCACCCGGCCGATCGCACATCCGGCGTCGCATATCCTCGTGACGACACGGTCACGATGACGGGAACACGAGGTGCGGCCAGTGCACGACTACGTCTCGGAGAAGTGGAACAACGTCTCCCTCCGCACGAAGATCACGAGCGTCACGGTCCTCCTCCTGCTGCTGGGTCTCCTCGTCTCCGGCGCCGGCACCATGTACCTGCTCCGGCAGCAGATGGTCAACCAGATGGACGCGTCCCTCCGGGTCTCCATCACGCAGCTGCCCAAGGTGCTCGGCACCGAGCCCACCTCGCCCGACACCTTCACCCAGGACGACGTGAAGACGGCCGACCCGACGCTGTTCGTGGTCCTCCTCGACGCGCAGGGCGACGTCATCGCCGACAACTGGAACGGCGACTCCGCCGAGCACCCCCGCGTCTTCGGGCTCGACCTCGCCCGCGCCTCGCAGGTCAACAACGAGATCGTCGTCTTCTCCGACAACTCCGGGCAGAAGTCGTGGCACGGCATCGTCCGCGTCTCCCAGAACGCGTCCCCCGACGCCACCGAGTACTCCACGCTCGTCATCGCGCGCCCGCTCGAGGAGGTCGACGACCTCGTCGCGACCTACATCGTGATCTTCGCGAGCTTCGGCCTCGCGGTGGTCGTCCTCGGCGCGGCCGTCACGCGCATGCTGGTGACCAGCACGTTCGGCCCGCTCCGCGAGGTGGAGCGCACCGCCGCCGCCATCGCGGGCGGCGACTTCAGCCAGCGCCTCGGCGGCGCGACCCCGAACACCGAGGTGGGCCGTCTGAACCGCTCCCTCAACATGATGCTCAGCCGCATCGACCGCGCGTTCGCCGACCGCGCCAAGACCATCGACCAGATGCGGCGCTTCGTCGGCGACGCCAGCCACGAGCTCCGCACGCCGCTCGTCTCCGTCCGCGGCTACGCCGAGCTCTACCGGATGGGGGCGCTGCAGACGCCCGAGGACGTCACGCAGGCCATGGAGCGCATCGAGAAGGAGGCCATCCGCATGGGCGGCCTGGTGGAGGACCTCCTCGAGCTCGCCCGGCTCGACGAGACCAAGCCGCTGCAGCTGGCCCCCGTGGACCTCTATCCCATCGCCCGCGACGCGGCCCTCGATGCGATGGCCTCCTCGCAGACGCGCACGGTCACGGCGCTGCCGCCCGTCCTCGTGAACCCCGTGGGCCCGATCCTCGACGCCGACGGCCTGGAGCTCACGCAGGAGATGCCCCCGGAGTCGCTCCGCGGCACCGGCCCCGCAACGGGAAGCGACGTCACCGGCCCGATCGCCTTCGCCGGCGCCACGCTCTCCCGGCTGCGGGCGCGCCGCCTCCGCCGTCCCGGCGAGACGGCGACGGACGCCCTGGCCCCGATCCGCGCGGGCGACGGCGACGGCCCCGCGCCGACCGAGGGCTTCGCGATGGTCTCCGCGGAGGAGAACAAGATCCGCCAGGTCGTGACCAACCTCATCGGCAACGCGGTGCGCTTCACGCCCGCCGGCAGTCCGATCGAGCTCGCCACCGTCGTGGACGAGGCCGCCCGCGAGGCCCGCATCGAGGTGCGCGACCACGGCGACGGCGTGCCCCCGCAGATCCGCGAGAAGATCTTCCAGCGCTTCTGGCGCGCCGACACCTCGCGCACCCGCGAGACCGGCGGCAGCGGCCTGGGCCTCGCCATCGTGTCCGCCATCGTCGCCGCGCACCGCGGCCGGGTGGACGTCGTCGAGACGGAGGGCGGCGGTGCGACCTTCCGCGTGATCCTGCCGCTCCTCCCCAGCCCCGAGGCGCCCGCCGCCTCCACGCCGCAGGCCCCGACGCCGCCTGCGTCCTGATCGGGGCATAGCCTCCGCCCGTCCGTCGACGAGGAGGAGGAGACCCATGACGAGGTACCAGGTGGACAGCGAGGCCGTCCTGTCGGCCACCGCGGCCGTACAGGGGAGCATCGGACGCATCCAGGCGGAGGTGGCGACGCTGCACGGGCAGCTCGCCGATCTGCAGGGCTCGTGGTCCGGCAGCGCCGCGACCGCGTTCCAGGGCGTGGTGGCCGAGTGGAAGGGTACGCAGCAGCGCGTCGAGGAGGCGCTGGCCAGCATCAACCAGGCGCTCAGCGCCGCCGCCCGCCAGTACGCGGAGGTGGAGGAGGGCAACGCGCGGATGTTCGCGCACTAGCCGCTCCCGCGCTCCTGCCGGCAGCGCCGGTGACGGGACGCGGACGCAGCGCACGACGAAGCGGGCGGCCCCGGTGAGGGACCGCCCGCTTCGTCGTGCTGATGATGCTGATCGTGCTGGTGATTCCGGTCGTGCAGGTGGGCGGGGCGCTGGCGCCCCGCCCGGACGGACTAGAAGTCCATGCCACCCGTGGGGTCGCCGGCCGGGGCCGGGTTCTTCTCGGGCTTGTCGGCGACGACGGCCTCGGTCGTGAGGAACAGGCCCGCGATGGACGCGGCGTTCAGCAGAGCCGAGCGCGTGACCTTCACCGGGTCGTTGATGCCCGCGGCGAGCATGTCGACGTACTCGCCCGTGGCGGCGTTGAGGCCGTGACCCGAGGGGAGGTTGCGGACGCGCTCGGCCACGACGCCGGGCTCGAGGCCCGCGTTGAGGGCGATCTGCTTGAGCGGAGCGTCGACCGCGACGCGGACGATGTTCGCGCCCGTCGCCTCGTCGCCCTCGAGCTGGAGCTTCTCGAACGCGAGCTTGCCGGCCTGGATGAGCGCGACGCCACCACCGGCGACGATGCCCTCCTCGACGGCGGCCTTCGCGTTGCGGACGGCGTCCTCGATGCGGTGCTTGCGCTCCTTGAGCTCGACCTCGGTCGCCGCGCCGGCCTTGATGACCGCCACGCCGCCCGCGAGCTTCGCGAGGCGCTCCTGGAGCTTCTCGCGGTCGTAGTCGCTGTCGGTGTTCGAGATCTCGTTGCGGATCTGCTGCACGCGGGCCGCGATCTCGGTGGCGTCGCCGCCGCCGTCGACGATCGTGGTCTCGTCCTTGGTGATGACGACCTTGCGGGCCGTGCCGAGCAGGTCGAGGGTGACGTTCTCGAGCTTGAGGCCGACCTCCTCGGCGATGACCTGGCCACCCGAGAGGATGGCGATGTCCTGCAGCTGCGCCTTGCGGCGGTCGCCGAAGCCGGGGGCCTTGACGGCGACCGACTTGAAGATGCCGCGGATCTTGTTCACGACGAGCGTGGCCAGGGCCTCGCCGTCGACGTCCTCGGCGATGATGAGGAGCTGCTTGCCCGACTGGATGACCTTGTCGACGATCGGCAGCAGGTCCTTGATGTTCGAGATCTTCGAGTTGACGATCAGGATGTACGCGTCCTCGAACACGGCCTCCTGGCGCTCGGGGTCGGTCACGAAGTACTGCGACAGGTAGCCCTTGTCGAAGCGCATGCCCTCGGTGAGCTCGAGCTCGGTGCCGAAGGTGTTGGACTCCTCGACGGTGACGACGCCCTCCTTGCCGACCTTGTCGATCGCCTCGGCGATGATCGCGCCGATCGTGGAGTCGCCGGCGGAGATGGACGCGGTGGCGGCGATCTCCTCCTTGGTCTCGATCTCCTTCGCGGCGGCCTTGAGCTCCTCCGTGACGGCCGCGACGGCCTTCTCGATGCCGCGCTTGAGGCTGATGGGGTCGGCGCCCGCGGCGACGTTGCGGAGGCCCTCGCGGACCAGGGCCTGCGCGAGGACGGTCGCGGTGGTCGTGCCGTCGCCGGCGACGTCGTCGGTCTTCTTGGCGACCTCCTTGACGAGCTCCGCGCCAATCTTCTCGAACGGGTCGTCGAGCTCGATCTCCTTGGCGATGGAGACGCCGTCGTTCGTGATGGTGGGGGCGCCCCACTTCTTCTCCAGGACGACGTTGCGGCCACGCGGGCCGAGGGTCACGCGGACCGCGTCGGCCAGGATGTTCAGGCCGCGCTCGAGGCCGCGGCGGGCTTCTTCGTCAAAAGCGATGATCTTAGCCATGTGTATCTCTCGTCCCTCCCGGACGTCAGGAAAAAGGCAGTCGTCTAGCACTCCCCGTGAGGGAGTGCCAGGGACGATTCTGGCACTCGCCCTACGGGAGTGCAAGCGAGCCGCCCACAGGCGGAGGCGGTCCCCGGGAACGGCGCGACGCCGCCGCCCGGTCGGGCGGCGGCGTCGTCGTGGCGGGGATGCCGCTAGGCGGTCGTGACGTTCTCGGCCTGCAGGCCCTTGGACCCCTGCCCGATCTCGAAGGCGACGCGCTGCCCCTCCTCCAGGACCTTGTAGCCCGACATCTCGATCGCCGAGTAGTGGACGAAGACGTCCTGCGCGGCAGGGCCGCCCTCGACGGCGTCCACGGTGATGAACCCGAACCCCTTCTCCCCGTTGAACCACTTCACGGTGCCGTTGGCCATGTGCTTCTCCATGTGCGACTGCGCGGTGTCGGGGGCGCGGTGCCGCCACCCCCGGGTCGGCCGCGGGGCCCTGCATCGACCCCGCGCCACGCCCTCGGGACGGACGGCGCGCAGCACCTGGTACGCGACGGGCGTGCGACCAGGCAGCACGATAGCCACGGACCGACGACGCCCGTCGGGTTCCTCCACGGGTGCGGAGGAGTCCGCCGAGAAGCGCGTCCTGCGGCGCGAGGTGGGCGGGGCCGGGCCCGGGTCAGCCGAGGGCCGCGTAGTCCGAGCCGAGCACGGCGGTGAGCCGGGCGGCCTGCGCGGCGGCGGTGCCCTCCGGCGGCCGGAACTGGTCGGACTGCTGGACGTCGCCCACGCCCAGCTCGGCGACGAGCCCCCGGGCGGCGCCCTCGTCGGCGGCGTCGTAGTAGTAGACCGTCGTCGTCGTGATGTCGCTGGTGCTCGCGTTGACCCGCGATCCGATGGCCCAGCCGGCCGCCTCGAGCGCCGTCGCGGCGCGGGCGGAGAGGCCCGATGTCCGCGTCCCGTTGAGCACGGTCACGACCATGCCGGGGACGGCGGTGGCCGCGGCGGTGGGCGCCTCGGTGGGCGTCGCCTCCTCGGAGGAGCCCCCGCTCGGGATGATGTCGGTGAAGGACACGCGGTCGTCGATGACGAAGAGGCCCACGACGCCGGCGCCCACGAGCAGGCCCGTCGCCAGGGCGGCCCAGCCGAAGGCCCGCAGGCGATGGCGGCGGGGGCGCGGTGCGCGGTGCGCGCCGACGCGGCTCAGGTCGCCGGGGACCTCGTCGAAGCGGTCGGGAGCGTGGGAGGGCATGGCGGTCTCGTGTCTCCTCGGTGGGGCGCGGGGTCAGCGCGCGGACGGGCGGTTCGGGAGACCGGTGGGCAGGGCGCGTGCCGCGCGCGCGGCGGCGCGGGACTCTCGGAGGCGCAGGAGGCGCCCGACGAGCAGGGGGTCGTAGGCGAGCGCCTGGCGGGTCTCCAGCAGGGACCCGAGCAGCTGGTAGTAGCGCGTGGCCGAGAGGCCGAAGGCCTGGCGGATCGCCTCCTCCTTCGCACCGGCATGACGCGTCCAGTCGCGCTCGAAGTCGAGCACCGCACGACCCCGCTCGTCGAGCTCCGGGGCGGTGCGACGGTCGGCCGCGGGGGCGCTCGCGGGGCGGTCCTCACGCTGGTCCACGGCGTGCTCCTTCCCCGACATCCCCCACATACTAGGTCCGCGCCCCTGGGCGTCCCGCGCAGCTCCACGGGGTGTCCGCGGGCCGCCAGGCAGCATCCGCCACCCGCCTCTGCCCGCCGTGGACCCGGCCGTGCGTTCCCCGCATGAAGGAATCCACGGGGTCCGCGGACGGTTGACCCCGGAGGCGCGCTGGGACGCCGCCCATAGGATCGACCCGCGAGAAAGGACCCGCACATGGCCTACGAGATCGAGAAGACCGACGACGAGTGGCGTCAGGAGCTCTCCCCCGAGGAGTACGCGGTGCTGCGCCAGCAGGCCACCGAGCGGCCCTGGACCGGCGAGCTGCTGGACGAGGAGCGCACCGGCGTCTACGGGTGCAAGGCCTGCGGAGCGGAGCTCTTCACGAGCGACACGAAGTTCGACTCGCACTGCGGATGGCCCAGCTTCTACGCCCCCAAGGAGAGCGACGCGGTCAAGCTGTACACCGACACGAGCCTCGGCATGAAGCGCGTCGAGGTCGTCTGCGCACGCTGCGGGTCCCACCTCGGGCACGTGTTCGACGACGCCCCGCAGACCCCCACCGGCGACCGGTTCTGCATGAACTCGGTCTCCATGTCGTTCCGCACGGCGGAGTGAGCGAGGTGCCGCGGCATCGGGCGGGCGGCGACGCCGCCGTGCCCGGTCCCGGCACCGCGTCGTCCGGCGGCCCCGTCCTCGCGGCGCTCCGCGGGCGGCGGTCCCGGTCCTCCGTCGGCGACGCCGCCCCGACGCACGTGGCGCTGGTACCGCTCGTCGAGGCGGCATCCCGTCTCGCGGACCACGGCGGCATGCGCCCGTGGCGGATCATCGAGATCCGCGGCGGCGCGCGGGAGCGCCTCGGTGCGGCCATGGACGAGGCGGCCGGCGACCCCGGATCGGGCAAGCACCGCAAGAAGACCCACCGCGCGAGCCTCCTCATCGCGGTCGTCGCCTGCCGCACACCGAGCCGCAAGGTGCCGGACTGGGAGCAGGAGGCGGTCGCCGCCGGCGTCGCCCACGCCCTCACGCTGCTGCTCGAGGAGCAGGGCTGGGGCGTCTTCTGGCGGACGGGCTCCCTGACGCGCAGCGCCGCCGTCCGCCGCATGCACGGACTCGCCGACGGGGAGGAGCTCCTCGGCTGGCTCTACGTCGGCGACGTGGAGCCCGACGCCAAGGGCCCGCGCTCGACCGTCGACGGCGAGCGGATGATCACGATCCTCGACTGAGCTCCGGGCACCCCGCCCCCGGGTGCTCGCGTCCCTCCGAGCCGGCCACGGGACTCGAACCCGTAACCGCCGCATTACAAGTGCGGTGCGCTACCAATTGCGCCAGGCCGGCCGACCGCCCTCGCGGGCCGTCACTCCATCATACGAGCCGGGCTACGGCGCGGTGGTGGGCGTCGCGGTGGGCTGCGGCGTGGTCGTCGGGGTGGGGGTGGCGTCCTGGCCCGCGGCCTGGAGGACGAAGGCGGCGAACGCCTTCGCGTCATCCGGCTGACCCGTGTACTGGCGCTCGCCGACGACGATGACCGGCGCGCCGACGACCTCGTCGACGTTGGAGTCCGGGATGTCGCCGTCGAGGACGCGGTCCGTCGCGGCGTTGACCCACGACTGGAAGCGCTGGTCGGAGATGCAGTCGGCTACGTCCGAGGAGTCGGCGCCGGCGTCCGCGGCGAGCTGCACGATGCGCTCGTCGCTGAGCCCCGTGCTCTGCTCGGCCGGCTGCTCCGCGAAGAGCGCCGAGTTGAAGGCCCAGAAGTCGTCCGGCGCGGAGTCGGCGACGCATGCCGCGGCGTTCGCCGCGCGCATGGAGTACGCCTGCGACTTGCTGGTGAGGATGGCGACCGGGTGGATCTCCACGGTCGCGGCCCCCGACTGAAGCCAACCCTCCATCTGCGCGCCGTTCGTGTCCTGGAACTCCTTGCACGCGGTGCAGAGGTAGTCGACGTAGACGCGGATGTGCGCGGCGCCGGCGGCCTCGGACTCGGTGGGCACGGGGTCCTGCTCGGGGTCGAGCGCCTGCGTCGACGCCGCGGCCAGGTCCTTCCCGATGACGATCCCGTCGCTGGCCATGTTCTGCGGCCCCGGACCCGCGGGCCGAGCGCCCTGCACGACGATGAGGCCGACGACGACGACCACGGCGACGAGGGCCACGGCGATGCCGCCGCGGACGAGCCCGCGGGCCGCCACGTCGCGGCGACGCTGCTTCATGCGGTTGAGGCGCGCCTTCTCGCGCGCCGCCTCGCGGCGTCGTCGATGACCGCCGTGCGGTTCGTGCGCGGGCGGCGTGCTGGTCATGGGTCCTCGCTCCGGGGATGGGGGAGTCGGCTGCAGGCGGGCTCCCGGACGACCTCAGGACTCTAGGCGGCCATTCTGGGAAAGCGCCAACGCGGCGGGCGCGGGTACGGCGCCGCAGCCGACGATACAGGTCGCGGCCAGGTGGTCCCCAGGCGAGGAATAGCCGTCGATCCGCATCAGCGCGCGCTTCCCGACTCCCCTCCCCCGTGCAATACTCATCGGGTGGCCGCCGTCGCCCACAGCGATGAGCCATGAGCATCACATCCATCACCACGGATCGTCGGGCACGTACCTGCCCGTGAAGGAGAACACCGAAATGGCATCTGTAACTTTCGACAAGGCCACGCGCCTCTACCCGGGCTCCACGCGCCCGGCGGTGGACGGCATCGACCTCGAGGTCGCCGACGGCGAGTTCCTCGTCCTCGTCGGCCCGTCCGGCTGCGGCAAGTCGACCACCCTCCGCATGCTCGCGGGCCTCGAGGAGGTCAACGACGGCAACATCTTCATCGGCGACCGCAACGTCACGGACGTGCCGCCGAAGGACCGCGACATCGCGATGGTGTTCCAGAACTACGCGCTGTACCCCCACATGACCGTCGCCGAGAACATGGGCTTCGCACTCAAGATCGCGGGCGTCGGCAAGGACGAGCGCGCCACCCGGGTCCTCGAGGCGGCCAAGCTCCTCGACCTCGAGCCCTACCTCAGCCGAAAGCCCAAGGCCCTCTCCGGCGGCCAGCGCCAGCGCGTCGCCATGGGCCGCGCCATCGTGCGCCAGCCCCAGGTGTTCCTCATGGACGAGCCGCTGTCGAACCTCGACGCCAAGCTCCGCGTCCAGACCCGCACGCAGATCGCGTCGCTCCAGCGCCGCCTCGGCGTCACCACGGTCTACGTGACCCACGACCAGACCGAGGCGCTCACCATGGGCGACCGCATCGCGGTCCTCAAGGACGGCGTCCTCCAGCAGGTCGGCACGCCCCGCGACCTGTACGAGAAGCCGCAGAACGTCTTCGTGGCCGGCTTCATCGGCTCGCCCGCGATGAACCTCTTCACCGCGAACGTCGTCGACGGCGGCGTGCAGTTCGGCTCCGCCGTGGTGCCCGTCGAGCGCGACGTGCTCACGAACGCGACCGGCGGCTCGGTCACCATCGGCGTCCGTCCCGAGGACGTCGTCGTCTCCACGTCGCAGGGCCAGGGCCTGTCGGTCACGGTCGACCTCGTCGAGGAGCTCGGCGCGGACGGCTACCTCTACGGCCACACCGACATCGAGGGCAAGCGCACCGACCTCGTCGCGCGCGTCGACGGCCGCCTGCACCCCAACGCCGGCGACACCGTCTTCATCACCCCGCAGCCGGGCCACCTCCACGCCTTCGACGCCGAGAGCGGCCTCCGCCTCAACGCGCCGGTCGCCGCGAGCTGATCCCCAACACCTGACGACCGCTGCCGCGGTCCCCACGCTCCCGCGGGAGCACGGGGGCCGCGGCAGCTGCGTTTCCCCGGTCGGGTAGGGTCGCACCATGTCCGGATCACTGAACATCACCTCGGCGACGGTCGATCCGGCGCTCCTCGACCTCCCCTGGCAGCTGCCGCTCGACGAGTGGCCCTCCTCCGCGATCGCCACCCTGCCCAAGGGCATCTCCCGGCACCTCGTGCGCTTCGCCAACCTCTCGGGCTACGTCATCGCCATCAAGGAGACGACGGACGAGATGGCGCGCGGCGAGTACGACATGCTGCGGACGCTCCAGCGCCTCGAGATCCCGTGCGTGGAGCCGGTCGCCGTCATCATGAACCGGACCGACGAGGACGGCGACGCCCTCAAGTCGGTCCTCGTCACCCGGCACCTGAAGTTCTCGCTCCCCTACCGGGCGCTCTTCTCCCAGCAGCTGCGACCCGACACCGCCACGCGCCTCGTCGACGCCCTCGCCGTGCTCCTGGTGCGGCTGCACATGATCGGGTTCTTCTGGGGCGACGTGTCGCTCTCGAACACGCTCTTCCGCCGCGACGCGGGCGCCTTCGCCGCCTACCTCGTGGACGCGGAGACCGGCAAGCTCTTCAACGGCGGCCTCTCCAACGGCCAGCGCGAGAACGACCTCGAGATCGCCCGCGTGAACATCGCCGGCGAGCTCATGGACCTCGAGGCGGGCGGACGCATCGAGGAGGGGCTCGACCCCGTCGAGACGAGCACGCGGATCGTCGCCCAGTACCGCACGCTCTGGAAGGAGCTCACGGGCCGCGAGGAGTTCCCCACCTCCGAGCGCTGGCGCATCAACGAGCGCGTCGACCGCCTGAACGACCTCGGCTTCGACATCGAGGAGCTCGCGATCCGCACCACCGCCGAGGGCTCGCAGGTGCGCATCCAGCCGAAGGTCGTGGACGCCGGGCACCACCAGCGCCGGCTGCTCCGGCTCACGGGCGTCGACGCCCAGGAGAACCAGGCGCGGCGCCTGCTCAACGACCTCGACTCCTACACGGCGACCTTCGACAAGCAGGACCTCGACGAGGAGATGGTCGCGCACGAGTGGCTCGCGCGCGTGTTCGAGCCGGTCGTCCGGGCGATCCCCCGCGACCTGCGCGGCAAGCTCGAGCCCGCCGAGGTGTTCCACCAGCTGCTCGAGCACCGCTGGTACATGTCGCAGAAGCTCAACCGGGACATCCCGCTCGCCGAGGCCGTGACCGCGTACGTGCAGGACATCCTGCGCCACCGCCGCGACGAGGCGACCGTCATCGACCCGCCGACCGAGTCGATCGGCGTCATCGAGGACGAGTCCGACGTGCCCATCACCGAGGCCGAGGCCGCGGAGGACTGGCGCACGAAGGTCTGACGTCCGGCGGGAGCCGCACCTTGACGACGAGCCGGGACCCTCGGGCCCCGGCTCGTCGTCGTGGTGGGACTACTTCCGGCGGGAGGCCGCGCGCAGCTTGCCGATCTCGTACAGCGTGACGCTCGCCGCGATGCCCGCGTTCAGGGACTCCGTGGAGGCGCCGATCGGGATCGAGACGATCGTGTCGCACGTCTCGGTGACGAGGCGCGACAGGCCCTTGCCCTCGGATCCGACGACCACCACGATCGGGCGGTCGGCGAGCGTGAACTCGTGGAGCGACATGTCGCCGCCGCCGTCGAGGCCGACGACGAAGACGCCGCGCTGCTTGAGGGCCTTGAGGGTCTGCGTGAGGTTCGAGGCCATGGCGACGGGCGTACGCGCCGCGGCGCCCGCGGAGGTCTTCCACGCGGAGGCGGTGAGGCCGACCGAGCGGCGCTGCGGCACGATGACGCCGTGCCCGCCGAACGCGGCGACCGAGCGGATGATCGCACCCAGGTTCCGCGGGTCGGTGATGCCGTCGAGGGCCACCATGAGCGGCACCTGGCCGCGGGAGATCGTCTTCTCCAGCAGCTCGAGCGCGTCCGCGTACTCGTACGGCGGCACCTTGAGCGCGAGGCCCTGGTGGACGGCGTCGTGGCCGGCGATGCGGTCGAGCTCCGGGCGCATGACCTCGAGGACGGGGATCCCGCGCCCGGTGGCGAGCGACAGCACCTCCTTGACGCGGTCGTCGTACTCGATGCGCGAGGCGATGTAGAGCGCGGTCGCGGGGATCTTCGCGCGGAGCGCCTCGACGACGGAGTTGCGACCGGTGACGACCTCGGACTCGTCCTGCTGCTTGGCGCGGCGGGCGCGCGGGGCGTCCGCGCCCGCGGGCCGGTCGGTGGCCCGGGCGCGCGGCGGGGCCGAGCGCTCGGCCCGCTCGTCGCGCCCGCGGTTGGCGCCCGCGGACGCGGCCTCGTACCGGTCCTTGGCGAGCTTGCGCTTGCCGGCGGGGTGGTACGGCCGGTCCTCGGCCTTGGGCGTGGGCTTCTTGCCCTCCAGCGCCTGCCGGCCCTGCCCGCCCGACCCCTTCAGCGGGCCCTTCTTGGTCTTCCGTACCGCGCCTGAGCGGCTGGGCTTATTCGCCATCGATGCTCCAATGCGACCCGCCAGGCGAGTCCTCTATCGTGATGCCGGCCTCGGCCAGCTCCTGTCTGATGCGGTCGGCGAGGGCGAAGTCCCTGGCCTCCCGCGCGGTCTGCCGTTCGGCGATCCGCTGCTCGACGAGCGCCTGCAGCGCACGGCGCGCGGGCTGGTCGGAGGCGGTGCGCCACTCGTCGGAGAGCGGGTCGATCCCGAGGACCGCCACCATCGCGGAGACGTCGGCCCGCAGCGACGCCGCCTCCAGGAGGTCGCCCGCGTCGAGGGCGGCGTTGCCCGCGCGGACGGCGTCGTGCAGCACGGCGAGCGCCTGCGGGACGCTCAGGTCGTCGTCCATCGCCTCGGCGAACTCCGCGGGGACCGCGGCGGGTGCCGCGCCCTCCGATGCGGGTGCCGCCTGGAACCGGGTCCCGGCCAGCCGGCGCGCGCTGCGGTCGAGGAACGTCTCGATGCGGTCGAACGCGGCCTCGGCCTCGGCGAGCGCTCCGTCGTGGAACTCCAGGGTGGAGCGGTAGTGCGCGGATCCGAGGAAGTAGCGGACGACCACGGGGCGGGCCGCGGCGAGGAGGTCGGCGGCGAAGAGCGAGTTCCCGAGCGACTTGCTCATCTTCTGCCCGGCGACCGCGACGAGGCCGTTGTGCAGCCAGTAGCGCGCGAAGGGGTCGCCCGCGGCCTGCGACTGCGCGAGCTCGTTCTCGTGGTGCGGGAAGCGGAGGTCGAGGCCGCCGCCGTGGATGTCGAACTCGGCGCCGAGGTAGCGCGTCGCCATCGCGGAGCACTCGATGTGCCATCCGGGCCGTCCGGCACCCCATGGGGAGGGCCAGGACGCGCTCGCGGGCTCGCCGGGCTTGGCGCCCTTCCAGAGGGCGAAGTCCCGCACGTCGCGCTTGGCCCGCGGGTCGGCGTCGGCGGCGGCCTCCATGTCGGCCGCGCGCTGGCGCGTGAGCTCGCCGTACCCGGGCCAGGAGGCGGTGTCGAAGTAGACGTCGCCGGATCCGTCGTCGGCGGCGTAGGCGTGGCCGCGCTCCACGAGGCGGGCGATGATGGCCTGCATCTCGCCGATGCTCGCGGTGGCCCGGGGCTCGTAGCTGGGCGGGAGGATCCCGAGGGCGGCGTACGCGCGCGAGAACTCGAGCTCCACGCGGTAGGCGAGCGCCCACCACTGCTCCGTGCCGCCCGCCTCCTGGCCGCGCCGGGCGTTGTCGATGACCTTGTCGTCGATGTCGGTGACGTTGCGCACGAGCGTGACGTCGAGGCCCCGGTGCGTGAGCCAGCGCCGGAGCTGGTCGTACGCGAGCGCGGAGCGGAGGTGGCCGATGTGGGGCGCCGACTGCACGGTGGGACCGCAGACGTAGATCCCGACCCGGCCGTCGACGAGCGGCACGAAGTCCCGCAGGGACTGCGTCCGGGAGTCATGGAGGCGCAGGGTCACAGACAGATCCTAGTCAGCGCGCGTGCGGACCCCCGCCGGGAGACGGGTGAGGAGGCGGCCGCCGCCGGCCGGGGGCGCCGCCGTCAGAGCCGCTCGACGAGCGCCGTGGCGACCGCGGCGACCCCGTCGCCGCGCCCCGTGAAGCCGAGCCCGTCGGTGGTGGTGCCCGCGAGGGAGACGGGCGCGCCCACGGCGGCGGAGAGGACCCGCTCGGCCTCGGCCCGACGCGGCGACAGCTTCGGGCGGACGGCCATGACCTGCACGGCGACGTTGACGATCCCGTATCCCGCCTCGCGGACGAGCTCGGCGGTGCGGCGGAGGAAGACGTCGCCGTGCGCGCCGTCGAGCTCCGGGTCGTCGGTGCCGAAGATCCCGCCGATGTCGCCGAGGCCGGCGGCGGAGAGGAGGGCGTCGCACATGGCGTGGCTCACCGCGTCCCCGTCGCTGTGCCCCGCGAGGCCCGCCTCGCCCGGCCAGTGCAGGCCCGCGAGCCAGAGCGGCTGGCTGCCGTCGACCGCGTGCACGTCGGTGCCGATCCCCGAGCGGAGGCGCGATGCGGCCGACCCGACGCCCTCCGAGCGCGCGACGAGCTCCTCCGCCCGCCGCAGGTCCCACGCCGTGGTCACCTTGAAGGCGAGCGCGTCGCCGGGGACGACGTGGACGGTGCCGCCCGCAGCCTGGAAGAGGGCGCCGTCGTCGGTGTGCTCCGCGGTCGCGGCCGCGTAGGCGCCGTCGAGCGCGACGCGCGGGAAGCCCTGCGGCGTCTGCACGCCGACGAGGTCGCTGCGGTCCACGGTGCCGAGGCACTCCCCCGCGGGATCCACCCGCTTGACCGTGTCGGTGACCGGGAGCCCCGGGACGACGCCGGCACCCCGGGTGCGGACCTCCACCGCGACCCGGGCGAAGAGCGCGGTCGGCGTGAGGGCGCGGGCCGCGTCGTGCACGAGGACGGTGTCGACGGATCCGGCGAGCGCCGCCAGCCCCGCGCGGACGGATCCCTGCCGGGTCGCCCCGCCGGCGACCACCTGGACGGATCCGCGGGCCGCGCCCGCGACGGCGTCCGCCACGGCCGAGGCCTCCGCGAGGTGCGTGCCCGGCGCGACGACGACGACGTGGGACTCCTCCGCGAGGTCGAGGACGCGCGCGAGCGACCGGGCCAGCAGCGTCGCCCCGCCGACCTCGACGAGCGCCTTCGGGATCCCGGCGCCGAGGCGCGTGCCGCTGCCCGCCGCCACGACGACGACGCCGAGGCGGGGTCCCGCCGTCTCCCCGTCGGCGGACGCGCGGACGGACGGGACGACGGGGTCGTGGCTCATGCGGTCAGGCTACCGGCGGCCCGAGACGGGCGACGCGGGCGGATCAGGAGGCGAGGACCTCGTCGAGCATCGTGGAGGCGTGCTCCTCGTCCGTCTTCTCGGCGAGGGCGAGCTCGCCCACGAGCACGCCGCGCGCCTTCTGCAGCATGCTCTTCTCCCCCGCGGACAGGCCGCGGTCCTGGTTGCGCCGCCACAGGTCGCGGACGACCTCGGCGACCTTCAGCACGTCGCCGGACGCGAGCTTCTCGAGGTTCGCCTTGTAGCGCCGGGACCAGTTGGTGGGCTCCTCCGTGAACTCGGCGCGCAGCACCTCGAAGACCCGCTCCACGCCCTCGCGGCCGATGACGTCGCGGACGCCGACCATGTCGACGTTCTCCGCGGGCACCTCGATCTGCAGGCCGCCCTGGTTGACGTCGAGCTTGAGGTACAGCTTCTCCTCGCCGCGGATGACGCGCTTCTTCACCTCGATGATGGTCGCCGCCCCGTGATGCGGGTACACGACGGTCTCGCCGACCTCGAAGAGCATGGGTTCCCCGTTCCTTGGACTGCCCATCAGGGTACCAGTCGGGTCGCGCGCGCCCGCGGGCGGCCGTCCCGCACCTGATCCCGTAGGCTGGGCGGGTCAGCTGATACACGCGCGGACGCCCCCGGACGCCCCGGCGCCGGCTCCGTGCGACAACCGGAGGGTCCCGTGAGAGCGCGTACCGCATCGTCCATCGTCCTCGCGGCCCTGATCGCGGTCGGCACGTCGTCCTGCACCTTCATCACACCCCAGGCCACGCAGATCTCCTACTTCCCGAGCGACGGCTTCGACGCCACGGTCGGCGACATCGAGGTGCGCAACGCCATCCTGCTGACCGAGGGCGACTCCCCGTCGGGCGCGAGCCTCGTGGTCACGCTCGTCAACAACTCCGGCGACAGCCAGCGGGTCGCGTTCCAGCACGAGCTCACCGAGGGCAGCGCGGAGCGCGAGACCCGCACCGTCACCGCGGCACCCGGCCTCACGGCCTACGGCGCCGAGGACTCGCAGCGCATCGTGTTCGACTCCGTCGAGCCGACCCCGGGGTCGCTCACCAAGATCTACATCCAGTACGGCGACGCCGAGGGCGTCGAGATGGACGTGCCCGTCCTGAACGGCGACCAGGAGACCTACACGAGCCTGGTCCCCGGCGGCTCGGGCTCCACGCCCGAGACCACCGTGTCCACGACCCCCGGCACCGACGAGGGCGACGAGGGCCTCGAGGACGACACGAACTAGTCGCCCGTCCTCCGGGCGCACCGCATGACGGAGGCCCCGTCCCCCTCGGGGGACGGGGCCTCCGTCGTGCGTGGACCCGGGCCCCTACGCCTCGAAGCGGTAGCCGAGCCCGCGGACGGTGACGAGGAGGACGGGGTCGGACGGCTCGCGCTCGATCTTGGAGCGGATGCGCTTGATGTGGACGTCGAGCGTCTTCGTGTCGCCGAAGTAGTCGGATCCCCACACGCGGTCGATGAGCTGGCCGCGCGTGAGCACGCGCCCGGCGTTGCGGAGCAGCAGCTCGAGGAGCTCGAACTCCTTCAGCGGCATGGCGATCTCGCGGCCGTCCACCTCCACGGTGTGGCGCTCGACGTCCATGCGCACGGCGCCGACCTCGAGCACGTTCAGCGGCTCGTCGTCGACCTCGACCCGGCGGCGGAGCACCGCCCGGATCCGCGCGAGGAGCTCGCGCGTGGAGTACGGCTTCGTCACGTAGTCGTCGGCGCCGAGCTCGAGCCCGACCACGATGTCCACCTCGGAGTCCTTGGCGGTGAGCATGATGATCGGCACGGCCGAGCGCGTGCGGATCTCCCGGCACACCTCGGTGCCGGGCAGCCCCGGCAGCATGAGGTCGAGCAGGATGAGGTCCGCGCCGTCCCGGTCGAACGCCGCGACGGCGGACGGGCCGTCCTCGACGACGTCGATCTCGTACCCCTCGCGCTGGAGCAGGAAGGCGAGCGGCTCGCTGAGCGACGCCTCGTCCTCGACGAGCATGATGCGTGTCACGTGGGTTCTCCGATGTCCGTACCGGCGAGAGCCGGCGTCTGCGATGCCTCGGGGAGGCGGATGGTGAAGGTCGAGCCGCGTCCCGGGCGGGACCAGACGCGGACGTCGCCGCCGTGGTTCTGCACCACGTGCTTGACGATGCTGAGGCCGAGCCCGGTGCCGCCGGTGTCGCGGGCGCGGGCCTGGTCGACGCGGAAGAACCGCTCGAAGATGCGGCCCTGCTCGTCCTCGGGGATGCCGATGCCCTGGTCGGTGACGACGACCTCCACGGCGCCGTCGTCGACCATGACCCCGATGCCCACGCGCGAGCCGTCGGGCGAGTAGTTCACCGCGTTGCTCAGCAGGTTGTGCACGGCGACCACGAGGAGGGCCTCGTCGCCGTAGACGGTGGAGCGCGAGCGCTTGCCGCGGGCGAGCTCGATGCCGCGGAGCTCCGCGCCGAGCCGCACCTGGTCGAGCGCCACGCTGATCACGTGGTCGACGTCGACGGGCTCCGCCTTCTCCAGCGCGTTCGCCGCCTCCAGGCGCGACAGCTCGATGATCTCCTGGGTGATGCGCGCGAGCCGGGACGACTCCGTGGTCAGCCGGGCCGCGAACCGGCGCACCTGCACCGCGTCGTCGGCGCACGAGTCGAGCGCCTCGGCGAGGAGCCCGACCGCGCCGATGGGCGTCTTCAGCTCGTGGCTGATGTTCGCGACGAAGTCGCGGCGCACCTGGTCGAGCCGGTGCGACTCCGTGCGGTCCTGCGCGAGCAGCAGCACGTAGCGCGCACCGAGGCGGGCCACGCGGACGTGCATCTGGAACTCGGCCGCGCCGAACGGGCCGCGGGCGAGCGAGACCTCCTCGGCCATCGGCTCGCCCGAGCGGCGCACGCGGTCCACCATGGCGACGAGCTCGGGGTGCACGAGCGCCTGGTGGAAGACGAGGCCCGAGGAGATGGCGCCGGGCGAGGCCTTCATCACGTTGTTCGACGGGTCGAGCACGATGCCGGCGGACTCGAGGGCCTCCAGGACCTGGTCGACGCCGTCGGGGACGACCGGGTTGGTGATCTCGACGGCGCGGTCGCCGCGGTCCGCCGCGTGGTGCAGCAGCCACACGAATCCCGCGCCCACCGCCAGTCCGATGACGAGGCAGACGAGCACCAACGCACCGGTGTCCATGCGCCCAGACTAGGAGACGGCACGGGGCCGTCCGGGTCCCGGGGTCCCGTCATCCGCGGAGCGAGGGCGCGAATTCAGCTCGACGGCACCGTGCGTTAACCTCGCTTGACCAGAGTCGGATGACGTGGACCCGGCACCCGGGGTCCGCTCTGCCCGAGAACCACCCCGTCCCTCCTGCAGCGGGGCGGACTGAGAGGACGTCCCCCCATGCGCGAAGTGTTCCAGCAGGAGCTCCACGAGGTCCAGGAGCGTCTCATCGAGATCTCCGCGCTCGTCGCCATCTCCATCGAGAACGCCACCCGGGCGTTCAACGAGTCGAACGTCAGCCTCGCCGAGACCGTCATCGAGCAGGACCGTCGCATCGACGAGCTCGCCACGAGCCTCGACGAGCTCGCGATCAACATCCTCGCCCGCCAGCAGCCCGTCGCCCGCGACCTCCGCATCGTCGTGAGCGCGCTGCGCATCAGCGCCTCGCTCGAGCGCATGGGCGACCTCGCCGAGCACATCGCGCAGCTCTCCCGCTACCGCTTCCCGGACAAGGTGGTGCCGAAGTCGCTCCGCCCCACGTTCCTGGAGCTCGGCCAGCTCGACGTCGCCATCGCCCGCAAGCTCACGGACCTCCTCACCACCGAGGACCCCAAGCTCGCCGAGGAGATCCGCAACGACGACGACCGCATCGACGAGCTGCACCTCAGCGTCTTCGACAAGGTGCTCGGCGAGACCTGGAAGGGCGCGGCCGTCGACACGGTCGACTCGACCCTCGCGAGCCGGTACCACGAGCGCTTCGCCGACCACGCCGTGTCGATCGCGAAGACCGTGCAGTACCTCGCCACGGGCGACTGGGTGCAGGCCGACGCCTGACCCCTGCGCGCCGCGTGACGGCGCGCACGACGAGAGCCCGACCGGATGATCCGGTCGGGCTCTCGTCGTGCGGGCCGCGCGCTGCGGCCGGCGTGCCTACTCCTTGCTGCCCTGCGCGGCCACGGCCGCGGCGCCGGCGGCGGCGGCCTCCGGGTCGAGGTACTCGCCGCCGGGGACGATCGGGCGGAAGTCCTCGTCGAGGCGGTAGACGAGCGGGATGCCGGTCGGGATGTTGAGCTCGGCGATGTCCGCGTCGGAGATGCCGTCGAGGTGCTTCACGAGGGCCCGCAGCGAGTTGCCGTGCGCGGTGACCAGCACGGTGCGGCCGGACGCGAGGTCGGGCTGGATGTCGGACTCCCAGTAGGGCAGCATCCGCTCGATGACGTCCTTCAGGCACTCGGTGCGGGGCAGGGCGTCGCCGAGGTCCGCGTAGCGGGGGTCGCCCGACTGCGAGAACTCGTCGTCGTCGGCGATGGGGGGCGGCGGCACGTCGAACGAGCGGCGCCAGGTGGCGAACTGCTCGGGGCCGTACTCGGCGAGGGTCTGCGCCTTGTCCTTGCCCTGGAGCGCGCCGTAGTGGCGCTCGTTGAGGCGCCAGGTGCGCTGGACGGGGATCCAGGAGCGGCCGGCGCGCTTGAGCGCGATGTTGGCGGTGTCGATGGCGCGGATGAGGACGGAGGTGTGCAGCACGTCGGGGAGGATGCCGGACTCGGCGAGGAGCTCGCCGGCGCGCTGCCCCTCCGCGACGCCCTGCTCGCTCAGCTCGACGTCCACCCATCCGGTGAACAGGTTCTTCTGGTTCCAGTCGCTGTTGCCGTGACGCAGCAGGACGAGGGTGCGGGAGTCAGCCATGCGGCCAGCCTACCGAGCGATGGGAGACTGGACCCATGCCGGGCGCCGCCTCCCCCGTCGGCTCCGTGACGCGCGGGACGACCAACACGAACCGCCTCCGGCGCGTGGACCGGTGGATCGCGACCCTCGACTCGCTGCGCACCGCCGCCGCCCCGCTGGTGGTCGACCTCGGGTACGGCGCGAGCGGCATCACAGCGCTCGAGATGCACCGGCGGCTGCGGGACGCGCGTCCCGACGTGCGCGTGGTGGGCATCGAGATCGAGCCGGGACGCGTGGCCCGCGCCCGCACGCAGCTCGCCGAGTGGCCCGACGCCGCGGCGCGGGATCGGGTGTCGTTCGTGCGCGGCGGGTTCGAGGTGCCCCTGCCGGGCGGCGAGCGCGCCACGGTGATCCGCGCGTTCAACGTCCTCCGGCAGTACGACGAGTCCGAGGTGCCGGCCGCGTGGGAGCGGATGGCCGCGCGGCTCGCCCCCGGGGGATCGGTGGTCGAGGGCACGTGCGACGAGATCGGCCGCGTCGCCAGCTGGGTGGACGTGCGCGAGGACGGACCGCGGAGCCTCACGATCTCGCTGCGGCTGGCGGGGCTCGCGCTGCCGTCGATCGTGGCGGAGCGGCTGCCGAAGGCCCTCATCCACCGCAACGTGCCCGGCGAGCGCGTCCACGGGCTGCTGGCGCTCCTCGACCGGAGCTGGATCCTCAGCGCGCCGCTCGGCGTGTACGGCCCCCGGCAGCAGTGGCTGGGCGCCGTCCGGCGCCTGCGCGACGCCGGCGTGCCCGTCGAGGCGGGGCCCGCCCGGTGGCGGCTGGGCGAGCTGACGGTGCCGTGGTCGGAGGTGCGGCCGGGCGGGGCGTGACGCCCGGGCCCGGCAGCGGCCGGGTCGCCCGGTCAGGCGCGGACGCGGTCCCGCACGACGACGGGCGCAGGCGCCGCGGTGCGCGCGGCCGCGGGGGCCGCGCCGGGGGTCCCGCTCGCCGGCCGCGCGCACGGGACGGCGACGTCCACGGTCGCCGTGTGCACGGTGCCGTCGAAGGACACCACCTGGACCGACATCCCGTCGTCCAGGGGCACCCGCTCACCCGCCCGGATCCGCCGGCTCCCGTTCGAGGTGTCGCCCGGTCGGGTGAGCACGCTGCCGCCCTCGCGCTCCAGCGGATCCGTGCGCGTCACCTCGACCCCGGTCGGGGCGTCGTCCTGTCGGGCGCGGGGCGAGGGGTACAGCTGGGCGTAGAGCAGGTTGTCGACGGCGTCGCGGAACTGCAGGTGGTAGCCGACGGACGGGTGCGCGGGGTTCCTCCAGGTGACGACCCGCTGGGCCGAGGACGGTGCGCTCATGGTGCTGACCGTGAGGCGCCGCGGAGCACCGCAGGCGAGGACGACCGGGTGGCGCAGCGCGCCCAGGTGCGCGAGCGACACGGCGGTGAAGGGGTAGAACGTGGAGCCGCCGCCCATGATGTCGCTCTCGTTCCCGTACTCGTCCCGCGTGCACGACGCCGGGAGCCCGCTCGCGCTGCCGAGGTCCCAGCGCGACGCGCAGCTCACGGACGAGCTGTGCCGGAGCGACATGGTGTGCCCGAGCTCGTGGGCGATGCTGGTGGGATCCGTCGTGGCCACGGTCGCCAGGCCTCCCTCGTCGAGCGTCAGCGCCTGCTGGCCCGTGGCGTACTGGCAGTCGGAGCCGCGCGGGGTCATGACGAGGAGGTGCCGATCCGGGCCCTCCACGAACCCCGCCCGCTCCCGCCCGTACTCGACGAGGGGGTAGAAGTCCGCGCAGTCGACGCTCGTCGGCATGGTCTGCCAGTCGGTCGCGCCCACCACCCGCAGCCGGACGGCGCCGTCCGTCTCGTTCGCGTAGAAGGCGTCGACGACCGCGAGGCTGTGCAGGGCCTCGTCCCGGGTGTAGTCCGGCGGGGTGCCCTCCGGCGTGAGCATGATGATCGTGACGTCGTGGACGGTCGGGGTGCCGGCAGCCGCGCTCGCGGCGACCGGGACGGCGCTCAGGACGGCCGGGCGCTCGACGGCACCGGCGGCCGGGACCGCCGCGCCGGCGATCAGCAGGACGGCGAGCGCCCCGGTGAGGAATGGGACTCGGGTCATCATGCTGCTCCTGGCTCCCGCGGGGCGGGTCGGCGCCGGGCACGGCGCCGCGGACGGGAGGATGCTGTCAGGGAGTGCGCACGTCATGCGCAGTCGCTCCCCAGCCGGATGGGGCGGAGCACGCCCGTCGGCCGGGTCGCCGGGCCAGCAGGGCCGGGAGGTCCGGGCCCTACACCTCCGGGAGCGCGGAGCGCGCGGTGTCCGGGTCCAGGCCGGCGGCCACCTGGAGGTCCACGAGCAGGGGCCGCAGCAGCATGACGAGCATCACCTCGCCGACGGGGGCGCCCGGGATGAGCTCGCGGGGATCCAGCCGGACCGCCACCAGCACGAGGTTCTGCTGGGCCAGCGGCGCGGCGGACGGGTCGGTCAGGCTCTGCCCGAGGAGGTTCACCCCGCTCGACACGGTGGCGAGGAGCTCGGCCAGCACTGGCCGCCGCACCCGGTCGACCACCAGGAAGTCGACGCGCCGGGAGATGACGCGGAGGTTCCGCACCGCGAGGTCCATGCCGTCGAGCACCCGCCGCTGCGCGCGGAGCTCCGGCACGTGACGGCGGAGGAACGGCGAGATGCGGGCGATGGACAGCGCCGAGTCGGCCGCCGCGCTCCAGGCGTCGACGAGGGGCTGCGTGCGACGCAGCCGCTCCAGGGCGCGGTCGGCGGCCGTGGCGTCGCCGAGCCGCAGCGCGGAGACGAGCGAGGTGAGGGCGTAGGAGCACTCGGAGAAGACCCGGCGCGCCTCGCGGACCGCCTGCCGTCGCGGATCCCGCGGGATGAGCGCCGTCGCCAGGAGCGCCACCGCCCCGCCCACGAGCCCGTCCACGCTCCGCACGAAGACGCCGCCGGGCGGTGCGGGCAGCAGCGCCACGAGCACGGCCTGCACCCCCGCCGCGACCGCGAACGCGGCGTTCGACGAGAGCAGGCGCGCGACCAGCAGCGTCGCCAGGATGATGACGAACAGCTGCCAGGCGCCGCGGCCGATGCCGAGCAGCAGGACCTCGCTCAACGTGATCCCGACGGTCATGCCGATCGCCGTCTCCAGGACCCGGACCGGCCGCGCGTCGCGGACGAAGCCGAGGCTGGTGATCGTGACGGTCGTCGCGAGCAGCGGCGTGTCGTGGCCGAGGACGTGGTGCGCGAAGGCCCAGCCGCCCGTCGCCGCGATGGCGATCTGCAGGGCGGCGGGCGCGGACCCCCAGAGGCGCGCGAGGGCGGCGGCGGGATCGGCCCGATGCCTCAGGGTGCGGGCGGCACGGGCCGACCGCTCCCGCGCGCGCTCAGCGGCGGACCGCACCGAGCCGGGGCAGGCGGGGGACGTCGGCCGAGCGGCCCGCGTCGGTGGGCACGATGACGTCCTGCGCGGCCTGCACCCGGACGTCGTCCGCGACCACCTCGAGCTGCGCGTCGGGATCGACGGCGCGCCGGACGACCGCGAGGGCGATGGGTCCGAGCTCGTGGTGCAGCGCGCTGGAGGTGACCGCGCCGACCGTCTCGCCGGGCGTCCCGTCCGCGGCGGCGGGGAGCCGCACATCGGCCCCGGGACCCGGCAGGACCGCGTCGGACCCGTCGAGCTGCAGCAGCACGAGGCGCCGCGGAGGCCGACCGAGGTTGTGCACCTTGGCCACCGTCTCCTGCCCGCGGTAGCAGCCCTTGGACAGGTGCACGGCGCTGCGCAGCCAGTCGAGCTCGTGCGGGATGGTGCGGTCGTCCACCTCGGTGGCGAAGCGCGGGCGCCACGCGGCGATGCGCAGGGCCTCCGCGGCGAGCGCACCCGCGACGGGCAGTTCGCCGGCGGCGGCGCGCGCGACCAGGGCCGGCAGCTCGGCGCGGGGCACGAGGCGCTCGCTCCAGGTCCAGCCCTCGGCCGGATGCGGCGAGGCGGCCGCGTACTGGTGCCCGCCGGGCACGACGCGCGTCCACGGGTCGCGCCAGACGAGCGGGACGCCGGCGGGCGCCGCGACCGGGAGGTCGGGCTCGCCCAGGGTGCCGACGACGGCGAGCTCGGCGGTGCGGTCGGCCGGTTCCACCCGGAGCATGAAGCGCATGCGCTGCAGGTACGCGAGGAGCGCCGCCGCGTCGCCCGCGCCGAGGAGCAGCCACGTCGCGACGCCGTCGTCGAGGACGCCGACGGCATGCTCGAGGCGGCCGTTCTGGTCGAGGAAGAGGGTCTCGGCGGAGTCCCCGGGAGCGAGGCCGCGGAGGGACTGGCTCGTGATGGAGTCGAGCCAGGTGAGGCGGTCCTCCCCCGTCACCGACAGGACGGCCCGCTGCGAGAGGTCGACGATCGCGGTGCCGGCGGCGAGCGCGCGCTGCTCGGACACGAGGGATCCGAGGTGCGCGGGCACGCCGGCATCCGGCCCCTCGGCCGCGACGGCGCCGGGCAGGTCGAGGAACGGGGAGCGGGTCACGGCATCCGGGTCAGTCGACACGCGCGACCCGCCCCGAGGCGTGCGTGCGCAGCGGCTGGCCGAGCGCGGCGATGTCCCACGCCCACAGCAGGTCGCGCTCGACGAGGCCGTAGAGCCGCGTGGCGCCCGTGTAGGCCTTGGCGCCCTCGGTGCGCAGGACCGCGTCGGTGGCGAGGTCGATCCGGGCGCTGCCCACCTGGCCGACGTAGAGCTCGCTCACCCCGCCGGGGTGCACCAGCGCGACCTCGACGTCGAAGCCGCCGTCCGCGTTGCGGAGCGTCTCGACCTCGTCGGCCGTCGTGAACGGCCGCTCGCCGACGGGCGGGAGCATCGCCGGGCCCGGGTCGCCGTCGGTGAGGCGGCGGCGGAGGCGCCAGTACCCGGTCTCCGTGACGAAGGGGACGGGGCCGTCGTCGCCCTCGACCCACGCGTAGGAGGAGTAGTTGAGGTGCGGCAGGCCGTCGTGGCTGAAGCTGATGCGCTGGCCGAACGCACGGCGGACGACCTCGTCACCGACGGCGTACTCGACGACGCCCGTGCCCTCCCAGACGCCGAGCAGCCAGGAGAGGGGGACGAGCTCGGCGGGCAGCCCGGTGGGGATCTCGATCATGCGGCGCGCGGTCAGCGCTGGCCGCGGAAGAGGTTGTACACCACGACGAGCGACACCCAGCCGATGGAGAGGCTCGCCAGGACCAGCAGTCCGGTGAAGAAGAGTTCCAGAGCAAGCAGCGACGACATGGCCTCAATCTACCCCACGGCCGGCCGCCACGGGCCGGCGCGGGCGAGGCGGCTAGGGCAGCGCCAGCAGGACGACCGTGGCCGCCGCCAGCACGAGCACGGCACCGACCACGCTGCCGACGGCGCGGTCGACGAAGCCCGTCTTGCGGGGCAGGGCCAGCTGGATCACGAAGGTCGCGACCACGCACGTGGCGAGCACGAGCGGGAGCCACCGGGGAGCCGCGTCCGGACCGACCGCGACCGCCACCACGACCGCGCCGACGGCGGCGGCCAGCCAGACGGGGACGAGGCTGCGCAGGGGGGAGGTCACCCTGCAATCCTGCCCCACGTATCATGGGGTCAATTCATCCATGGAGGATCCCTGTGGCCCAGCTGTTGATCCTGACCTCGTCCGCGGACACCGACGTGCTCCCGGCGCTCGGGCTCCTCAGCCACCGGACCCGGCACATCCAGGCCGACGCCGCGAGCCTCGTGAACGCCCCCGCCGCCGACCTCGTGCTGGTCGATGCGCGCCGCGACCTCGCGAGTGCCAAGTCGCTGTGCAAGATCCTCACCACCACGGGCGGCGGCACGCCGCTCATCCTCGTGCTGACGGAGGGCGGGCTCACCGCGGTGAGCGCCGACTGGGGCGCGAACGACGTGATCCTCGACTCCGCGGGCCCCGCGGAGGTCGACGCACGCGTGCGGCTCGTCATCGGCCGCGCCGCGCAGGAGCACACGGGCAGCAAGATCCAGGCCTCCGGCGTCGTCATCGACGAGGCCAGCTACTCCGCGAAGGTGCACGGCAAGCCCCTGGACCTCACCTTCAAGGAGTTCGAGCTGCTCCGCTTCTTCGCGAGCCACCCCTCGCGCGTCTTCACCCGCGAGCAGCTGCTCAGCGAGGTGTGGGGCTACGACTACTTCGGCGGCACGCGCACGGTCGACGTGCACGTCCGGCGGCTGCGGGCCAAGCTCGGCGACCTCGAGTCGCTCATCGGCACCGTGCGCAACGTCGGCTACCGCTTCAACGTGTACGAGGAGGACAGTGAGCGCGTTCCCGCCCCCGTCGGAGCCTGACGCCGCGGTCGTCGCGCGCGTCGACCCCTCCCCCGACGCCGTCCGCGACGCCCTCGCGCTCGCCGACCGCGCCCGCGCGTCCGACGGTCCGGGGCCGTTCAACGAGCAGACGCGCCTGACCCTCGGCGCCGACGGGGGGCCCGCGCTCCTCGTCCATCGCGGGTCGGACGGGGCGACGGTCGCCGCCGCCGTGGTCGCCCACGGGGACGCCGGCGCCGAGGCGGAGCTCGTCGTGGATCCCGCCCACCGCCGCCGGGGGCTCGGCCGGGCCCTCCTCGACGCGGTGCTCGCCGAGGCGGGTGCCGCCCCCCTCTCCGTCTGGGCGCACGGCGACCACCCGGGTGCCCGCGCGCTCGCGGAGCGCGCCGGGCTCGACCGGGCGCGCGAGCTCCTGCAGCTGCGCGCGGCGGTGGACGCGGCGCGCACGGGGCTCGGCGAGCGCCCCCTGCCCGCGGGCCTCGCGCTCTCCTCCTTCACCCCGGACGACGCCGACGACTGGGTCGCCCTCAACGCGCGCGCCTTCGCCAGCCACCCCGAGCAGGGCCGCATGACCCGCGGCGACCTGGACGACCGCGTCGCCGAGCCCTGGTTCGACCCGGCGCTGCTGCTGCTCGCGCGGGACGCGGACGGCCGCCTCGCCGGGTTCCACTGGCTCAAGGCGGAGGACGGCCAGGCGGAGGTCTACGTGCTCGGCGTGGATCCCGACCGCGCGGCCCGGGGCCTCGGCTCCGCGCTCCTCGCCGCCGGCCTCGACCTGGTGGCCGCGCGCGGCCACGACGAGGTCGACCTGTACGTGGAGGCGGACAACGCGCCGGCCCTCGCGCTCTACCGCCGGGCCGCCTTCCGCGATGCCGCGGTCGACGTCCAGTACCGCCGCGCCTGATCCCCGTGAGCCCGCCACGGCGGGCCCGTGGCGGTTCACCGTGCGTTCACCTGCCGGAGGGCCAAGCGCACACCGCGATGCCATGATGGGCGGATGGACAGCGAGACGTACATCGGCGATGCGAAGGCGGTCGCCGAATCCCTGGACGACTTCGACGAGGACGAGATCCTCGAGGACGACGGGACCCTCCCCGAGGGGCGCTTCCTCGACCGGGAGCTGAGCTGGCTGGCCTTCAACCGCCGCGTGCTGGAGCTCGCCGAGGACCCGGAGCTGCCGGTCCTCGAGCGCGCCAACTTCCTCGCCATCTTCGCGAGCAACCTCGACGAGTTCTTCATGGTGCGCGTCGCCGGCCTCAAGCGCCGCATCGCCACCGGGCTCGCCGTGCCGACGAACATCGGCCGCACACCGTCCGAGGTGCTCTCCGCCATCAACGAGACCGCGTACCGCCTGCAGGTCCGCCATGCGGCCGCGTTCAACGACAGCGTCCGGCCGGCGCTCGAGGCGGAGGGCATCCGCATCGTCCGGTGGGACTCGCTCGACGAGGCCCACCAGGACCGCCTGCACGAGCTGTTCTCCGAGCAGGTCTTCCCGGTGCTCATGCCGCTCGCGGTGGATCCCGCGCACCCGTTCCCCTACATCTCCGGGCTCTCGCTCAACCTGTCCGTGCGGATCCGGAACCCCAAGACGAACCGCCAGGAGTTCGCGCGCATCAAGGTGCCGCAGATGCTGCCGCGCTTCATGCCGCTCACGCCGGACACCCGCTCGGGCCCGATCGACTTCATCGCGCTCGAGGACCTCATCGCGAACCAGCTCGAGACACTGTTCCCCGGGATGGAGATCGTCGAGCACCACGTCTTCCGCGTCACCCGCAACGAGGACGTGCAGATCGAGGAGGACGAGACCGAGAACCTCATCCAGGCCCTCGAGAAGGAGCTCCTGCGCCGCCGCTTCGGCCCGCCCATCCGCCTCGAGATCTCGGACGACATGGACGCGGTCACGCTCGACCTCCTCATGCGCGAGCTCGACATCACCGAGCAGGAGGTGTTCACGCTGCCGTCCCCGCTCGACCTCGGCGGCCTGTTCGACCTCGCCAAGCTCGACCGGCCGGCGCTGCACTACCCGAACAACGTGCCCACGACCGCGGTTGCGCTGAAGCCGGCCGAGGACAACTCGCGCGCCGACATCTTCCGCTCCATCGCGCAGCAGGACATCCTGCTGCACCACCCGTACGAGTCGTTCACGACGAGCGTGCAGGCGTTCCTCGAGCAGGCCGCGGCGGATCCGCACGTGCTCGCCATCAAGCAGACCCTGTACCGCACGAGCGGCGACAGCCCCATCGTCGAGGCGCTCATCGACGCGGCCGAGGCGGGCAAGCAGGTCCTCGCGCTGGTGGAGATCAAGGCGCGCTTCGACGAGCAGGCGAACATCACGTGGGCGCGCAAGCTCGAGAAGGCCGGCGTGCACGTCGTCTACGGCGTCGCGGGGCTGAAGACGCACTGCAAGCTCGCGCTGGTCATCCGCCAGGAGAAGGGCGGGGTGCTGCGCCACTACAGCCACATCGGCACGGGCAACTACAACCCCAAGACGAGCCGCATCTACGAGGACCTCGGGCTCCTCACCGCGGACGACGTGGTAGGCAAGGACCTCACCCGCCTGTTCAACGAGCTCTCCGGGTACGGCATCGAGAAGAAGTTCAAGCGCCTCCTCGTGGCGCCGCTGCACCTCCGGAAGGGCCTGCTGAAGCGCATCGCCGTGGAGACGCAGAACGCGCTGGACGGCAAGCCGAGCGGCATCCGCATCAAGGTGAACTCGATCGTCGACGAGAAGATCATCGACGCCCTGTACCGGGCCAGCAACGCGGGCGTGCCCGTGCAGGTCTGGGTGCGCGGCATCTGCTCGCTGACGCCGGGGCAGCCCGGGCTCAGCGAGAACATCGAGGTGCGGTCCATCCTCGGCCGCTACCTGGAGCACAGCCGCGTCTTCTCGTTCGTCAACGGCGGCGACCAGGCCACCTACATCGGCAGCGCCGACATGATGCACCGCAACCTCGACCGCCGCGTCGAGGCGCTCGTCCGCCTGGTGGATCCCGCGCACCTGCAGGAGATCGAGGACCTCTTCGACCGCGCCATGGCCGACACGACCTCGGCGTGGGTGCTGGACGCCGACGGCGAGTGGACCCGGCGCAACAAGGGCGCCGACGGCACGACGCTCGAGGACCTGCAGACGGCGGTCATGGGCATCGTGGCCAAGCGCAAGCGGCGCGTGCTCCGCTGAGCGACGCTCCGCTGAGCACCGCTCCGTTGAGCGGCGCTCCGCTGGGCACCGACCCGGCTAGCGTGGGGGACGTGCCTCCCGCCCCTTCCGTCTTCGCCGCCGGCGCCGTCGTCTGGCGCGTCGTCGACGGCCGGATCCGGGTGCTGATCATCCACCGGACGCGCCGCCGGGACACCTCCCTCCCCAAGGGCAAGGTGGATCCCGGCGAGACGCTCCCGCAGACCGCCGTCCGCGAGGTGCACGAGGAGACGGGTCTGCGGGTCGCGCTCGGCGTCCCGCTCGGCGCCATCGAGTACGGCATCTCCGGCGGGCGCCGGAAGTCGGTGAGCTACTGGGCCGCCGAGGCGACCGACGCCATGGTGGAGGCGGGCAGCTTCCAGCCGGACCACGAGGTCGAGAGCGTCGAGTGGGTCTCGATCCCGAACGCCCGCAAGCGCCTCGACTACCCCGGCGAGATCGACATCCTCGACCTGTTCGCGGGTCTGGTGGAGACCGGATCGCATCGCTCGTTCGCGCTCATCGCGCTGCGGCACGGCCACGCGGTCCAGCCGTACGAGTGGGACGGGGCGGACTCCGGCCGGCCGCTCAGCGCGCGCGGCCGCGACCAGGCCGAGTCCATCGTGCCGACGCTCCTCGCGTTCGGCCCGCGCGTCATCACGAGCAGCACGGCGGAGCGCTGCCTGCAGACGGTGGAGCCGCTCGCGGAGGCCCTCGGCCGCCGCGTGAAGGAGGACGTCGGCATCAGCCAGGACGCCTACGAGACGGACGGCGGATCCGTGCGCGAGACGGTCGCGAAGCGCGTGCGCAAGGCCCGGAGCGCCGTGCTCTGCAGCCACAGCCCGGTGCTGCCGGAGATCCTGCACGAGATCGCGCTCGCCACCGAGACACCCAGCGCCAGCCGCATGCCGCGGGCGGGGATGCTGTCGCCCGCCGAGTTCTCGGTCGTGCACCTGTCGGCGTCGGACCCGGAGGCGGGCATCCTCGCCGTGGAGACGTACGGCCCGCCGGTCTGAGGCCCGTCGCCCCGATGCGCGCGGCCCGCGGTCCGTCGGCGCGGCCCCGACCCACCACCGTGCACCCGCGTGCCGGGGATCGTGGCGATCGGCGCGCTCTGTTCACCTCCCGTTCACCGATATCGGCCGATCCGGTCAAGAGCCCGACATAGCTTCTTCGAGGGGCACGCACCGGCCCCCTCACAGCACGAAATACCCGGAAGGCTCCATCACGTGAAGATCTCGCGTCTCGGCAGCGCAGCAGCGCTCGCCGCCGTCACCGCCCTCGCCCTCTCCTCCTGCGCCGCCAACGAGGCGCCCGCCGAGGGAGGCGACCCGTCGGCGTCCACCCTCGAGGGGACGATCAACGGCATCGGCGCCTCGTCGCAGGGCTCCGCGCAGGAGGCGTGGATCGCCGGCTTCCAGACCGACAACACGGGCGTCAACATCAACTACTCCCCCGACGGCTCCGGCGCCGGACGCGAGGCCTTCATGGCCGGCGGCCAGAACGCCAACTTCGCCGGCTCCGACCGCGCGCTGAAGACGGAGGAGCTCGAGGGCACCTTCGGCCAGTGCGCCGACGGCACCAAGCCGATCGACCTCCCCGCCTACATCTCGCCCATCGCGATGATCTTCCAGATCGACGGCGTCGACGAGCTGAACCTCGACCCGGCCACCGCCGCGGGCATCTTCAAGGGCACCATCACGAAGTGGAACGACCCGGCCATCGTCGCGCTCAACCCCGACGCCACGATGCCCGACGCGGCCATCACGGCCGTGCACCGCTCGGACGACTCGGGCACCACCGAGAACTTCGCGAAGTACCTCAACACCACCGCCGAGAGCGTCTGGGACGCCGAGCCCGCGGGCGTCTGGCCCTACGAGGGCGGCGAGGCGGCCCAGGGCACGTCCGGCGTCGTCGACGCCGTCACCGGCGGCACCAACATCATCGGCTACGCGGACGCCTCGCGCGCCGGCGCGCTCGGCACCGCGAAGATCAAGGTCGGCGACGAGTTCGTCGGCTTCTCCCCGGAGGCCGCCGCGGCCGTCGTCGAGGCATCCCCCGAGGCCGAGGGCCGCGAGGAGAACGACGTCGTCTTCGACCTCGACTACAGCACCACCGAGGCGGGCGTCTACCCGATCGTCCTCGTGAGCTACCTCATCGCCTGCCAGGAGTACAAGGACCCGGCCGTCGGCGAGCTCGTCAAGGCGTACCTCGGCTACGTGACCGGCACCGACGGCCAGTCGGTCGCCGCGGAGAAGGCCGGCGCCGCACCGCTGTCCGAGACCGTCGCCGCGCAGGTCAAGACCGCCGTCGAGTCCATCAAGTAGGACCCTCCGTCCGCCCCCTGACCCGCTCACCCGGGTCAGGGGGCGCTCCCACGGGCGGCCCGCCGCCCCCTGCCCCGCCATCTCGACCGTAGGGAACCCGACCCATGACGACCGCCGCCCCGCAGCCTCCCCAGGCTCCCGAGTCCGATCGGCCGCGCGACGCCGCCGTCCCCCGCAGCAGCCAGGGCGTGAAGGCCAAGGCCCGCCTCGCCGACCGCGTGTTCTCGGGGCTCGCCTCCGGGTCCGGCACGCTCATCCTGGTGATCCTCGCGGCCGTCGCGCTGTTCCTCATCGTCCAGAGCCTCCCGGCCCTCACCGCGCCGCCGGCCGAGGTCTCCGGCGGCGCCGGCTTCTGGGGCTACGTCGGCCCGCTGCTCTTCGGCACCGTCTACGCCGCCGCGCTCGCGATGATCATGGCCGTGCCCGTCGCCGTGGGCATCGCGCTCTTCATCTCGCACTACGCGCCCCGCCGGCTCGCGCAGGGCCTCGGCTACATCATCGACCTGCTGGCCGCGGTGCCCTCCGTCGTGTTCGGGCTCTGGGGCATCACGGTCCTCGCCAAGTTCCTGCAGCCGTTCTACGCGTTCCTGACGGACGCCTTCGGCTGGTTCCCGCTGTTCGCGGGGCCGGTCTCCGGCACCGGCCGGACCATCTTCACGGTCGCCGTCGTGCTCGCCGTCATGATCCTGCCGATCGTCACCGCGCTCTGCCGCGAGGTCTTCCTGCAGACCCCGAAGCTGCACGAGGAGGCCGCGCTCGCCCTGGGCGCGACGCGCTGGGAGATGATCCAGACCGCCGTGCTCCCGTTCGGCCGCCCCGGCATCATCTCGGCCTCCATGCTCGGCCTCGGCCGCGCGCTCGGCGAGACGATGGCCGTCGCCATCGTGCTCTCCCCGGCCGCCGTCGTGAACTTCGCGTGGTTCCAGTCGACGAACTCCAACACCGTCGCCGCGAACATCGCGCTGAGCTTCCCCGAGGCGTACGGCCTCAAGATCAACGAGCTGATCGCCTCCGGCCTCATGCTCTTCATCATCACGCTGGCCGTGAACATGCTGGCCCGCTACATCATCAGCCGCCGCAAGGCCTTCTCCGGAGCGAACTAATGGCGACGACAGCCCCCTCCCGTACGCGTCCCGTCGCGAGCGCGCTCCCCAACTCGCTCACCGCGGGCAAGCTGCACCGCTTCACGGCCCCCGCGATCTTCCTCGTGTCCTGGCTCGTGGTGGCCGCCGTGTTCCTGGTGCTCGTCCTCTCGGGCGCCGCCGAGCAGTTCAACCTCGTGGGCACCGCCGTGTTCGGCACCCTCCTGTTCGGCGTCGCGCTCTTCTGCATCTCGCTGGCGGTGGAGGGCGAGCGGAAGGCCAAGGACCGGGTCATCACGATCCTCGTGACCGTCGCCTTCGTGCTCGCGCTCATCCCGCTGGTCTCGCTCGTCGTCACCGCCGTCACGAACGGCTCCGGCCGCTTCGACCCGATGTTCTTCAACTCCAGCCTCCGCAACGTCGTGGGCGCGGGCGGCGGCGGTCTCCACGCGATCATGGGCACCCTGATCATCACGGCCATCGCCGCGGTCATCTCCATCCCCGTGGGGCTCATGACGGCCATCTACCTGGTCGAGTACGGCCGCGGGCGCCTCGCGCGGGCCATCACCTTCTTCGTGGACGTCATGACGGGCATCCCGTCCATCGTGGCGGGCCTCTTCGCCTACGCGCTGCTCGTGCTCTTCCTCGGGCCGGGCGTGCGGATGGGCTTCGGCGGCGCGCTGGCGCTGTCGGTGCTGATGATCCCCGTGGTCGTGCGCAGCGCCGAGGAGATGCTGAAGCTGGTGCCCAACGAGCTCCGCGAGGCGTCCTACGCGCTCGGCGTGCCGAAGTGGCTGACGGTCGTCAAGATCGTGCTGCCCACGTCCCTCGCCGGCATCGTGACGGGCGTCATGCTCGCCATCGCCCGCGTCATCGGAGAGACCGCGCCGCTGCTCATCGTCGCCGGCTTCACCCAGGGCATGAACTACAACCCCTTCAAGGACCAGATGATGACCCTGCCGGTCTTCGTCTTCCGGCAGTACGCCGACCAGGGCGCCGACGCGGCCGCCTACGTCGAGCGGGCATGGACGGGCGCGCTGGTGCTCATCCTCATCGTGATGGCGCTGAACATCGTCGCCCGCATGATCGCCCGCGTCTTCGCCCCCAAGCTCGGCCGCTAGCGCCCGCTCCCCCGGCCACGAACCCGAACAGAGGAACCCCTTGTCCAAGAGCATCGAAGTCAACGACCTGAACGTCTACTACGGGAAGTTCAAGGCCGTCGAGGACGTCAACCTGCGCATCGAGCCGCGCACCGTCACCGCCTTCATCGGCCCGTCCGGCTGCGGCAAGTCCACCTTCCTCCGCACGCTGAACCGCATGCACGAGGTGATCCCCGGGGCGTACGTGGAGGGCGAGGTGCTGGTCGACGGCAACGACCTCTACGGCCCCGGAGTCGACCCGGTGCTCGTGCGCCGCCAGGTCGGCATGGTGTTCCAGCGGCCGAACCCGTTCCCCACCATGTCGATCCGCGACAACGTGCTCGCGGGCGTGAAGCTCAACAACCGCAAGATCTCGAAGTCGGACGCCGACGCCCTCGTGGAGCAGTCGCTCATGGGCGCGAACCTCTGGAACGAGGTCAAGGACCGCCTGGCGCTCCCCGGCTCCGGCCTCTCCGGCGGGCAGCAGCAGCGCCTCTGCATCGCGCGCGCCATCGCCGTCCAGCCGGATGTGGTGCTGATGGACGAGCCCTGCTCGGCGCTCGACCCCATCTCGACGCTCGCCATCGAGGACCTCATCGAGGAGCTCAAGGCGCAGTACACGATCGTCATCGTGACCCACAACATGCAGCAGGCCAGCCGCGTCTCGGACCGCACCGCGTTCTTCAACATCGCGGGCACCGGCAAGCCGGGCAAGCTCATCGAGTACGACGACACCAACACGATCTTCTCCAAGCCCAGCGTGCAGGCCACCGAGGACTACGTCTCCGGCCGCTTCGGCTGATCCGCCGACCGCATGACGACGGCCCCGCATCCTCCAGGAGGATGCGGGGCTGTCGTCATGCGCGGGCCGCGCGTCAGGTGCTCGTGACCGCCACGATGGGCTCGGTCGTGGGCAGCTCGGATCCGCCCTCGGGCTCGACCGTGACGGCCACCGTGTCGCCCGGGGTGTACCGACCCTCGAGGACCGCCTGACCGGCGCCGCCCTCCTCGGGCAGCACTCCCGCCGAGACGGGACCCGACGCGCCGACGTACCAGAGCTGGTGGACGCGGCCCTCGGGCAGCGGGGCGGCGTCGTCGAGCTCGATCGCGGTCCGACCCTCGGCAGCCGAGAAGTAGACCGTGGCGGTGCCGCCGCCCATGACGTCGCGCGTGTCGACCACGACGTCGGATGCCGTGGTCACCCGGTCGAACGCGGACGCGACGGGCGCCTGCGACGAACCGGGACCGCCGAGGCCCGTGCCCACGACCACGCCGCCGATCACGAGGACCACGGCCGCGGCGGCGACGCCGACGAGGGCGCCGGGCTTGCGGAACCAGCGCTGGGAGGCGCGGGACGACGCGGAGCCGAGCCGCTCGCGCGGAGCGGACGACGTCGACGCGGACGGCGCCGTCGGGATCGCTGCCGGTCGGAGCTCGGTGACGGGCGCGGGAGCCCGCTCCTCGCTCGGCCCGACCGCCGGCGCCCCGAGGGGCGGCAGCTGCGGCGTCGCGTCGAGCATGGCCATGAGGTCGGACTTGAGACGCGGGGAGGGCTCCACCGGCTCGGTGGTCCAGGCGAGGTCGGCCGCGGTCTCCCGCAGCTCGTCGACCTCGGCGCGCAACGCGGGATCGCGCTCGAGGAGCGCCTCGAAGCCGGCCGCCTCGTCGGCGTCCACCGCGCCGAGCGCGTAGGCGGCCGTCAGGTCGCGGAGGTCGTCGTCGGTCATGACGCCACCCCCATCTCATCGCGCAGGCGGATCATGCCGTCGCGCAGCCGGGTCTTCACGGTGCCGATGGGGACGTCGAGCATGGACGCGACCTCGCTGTGGCTGTAGCCGCCGTAGTACGCGAGGGAGACGGCCTGGCGCTGGATCTCTGTGAGCTTCGTCATCGCCTTCTTCACCCTCTCGTGCTCGATGCTGATCTCGACGGTCTCGGAGACCTGGTCGTAGCCGTTCTCGTGGTCGCGGATGCCGATGCGGACATCACGATCGCGGCTGGACTGGGAGGCGCGCACGCGGTCGACCGCGCGGCGGTGGGCCATGGTGAGGACCCACGTGGTCGCTGCGCCCTTGGACGGGTCGAAGCGGGAAGCGGACTGCCAGATCTCGAGGAAGATCTCCTGCGTGACCTCCTCCGACTGCGCGTGGTCGACGAGCAGGCGTCGGACGAGTCCGAGGACGCGGGGGGCGAGCTGGTCGTAGAGCTCCGAGAAGGCGCGCCGGTCGCCGAGGGCGACACGGCCGAGGAGGGACTCCTTCGACTCGGGGTCCGCCGACCCTGGCAGGTCGGGACGCTCGATCGATGAAGGCACGAGCCCCAGCATCCCAGACCCGCGTGCGTTCCGCATGCAGGCAGGGCGGGGCCCGGCGAGCTGAGGTGGATCTGCGGGGAGGACATGTGCTTCTTCCGGTCGGGGTTCGAGTGGTGCGGAGTCGGGTGCGCGGGCGGTGCGTGACACCGCATCGGCCGGATCCCGCGGCGCGAGACATCTGGGATGGCCGGGTGGCCTGCCGCGCGGGCAGGACCCGGCCGATGCGGGTCGCACCCTCGCGGGTGACGTGTGCGAGGCGGGTGAACGCCTCACGATGACTCTTCGGCGCGGAGTGCGTCACGGTTTGGTCACAGGCCGCGGGGATCAGACCTGCCATCGGATGCTCGGCCGCTCGCGTGGGGGCCGTCCCTCCAGGAGGAGGGGAAGGGAGTCAGGAGCCGGGCCGCAGAACGCCTCTCGGCGCGAGGCCGCTCGGAGCGGCGAATATTGGAGCCCGGGGTTACTGCGGCCCGACCTCGTCCACTGTAACCGAGTCCGCGCGGAGTGTCAGCCCGGGGATCCCGCTCACAGCGAACGGCCGGATGCCGTCGCGGGCGGCGGGCCTCAGTCGAGCCGCTCGCTCCTCCAGAGGCGCGCGCACTGGACGAGGTCGGCGGCCATCTGCGAGAGGCGCAGGGCGCGCGTCGTGAGCTCGCCGGCGCGCTCCGGCGAGGCCGTGGCGTCGAGGTCGTCCGCGACGCTCGTGGCGCCGAGGGCGGCGAGGCGGCTGAACGCGCCCGCGCGGTCGAGGGCCACGGCGAAGTCGCCGGTGAAGAGCCCGCGGAGGATGCTGTCGGCGAGCTCCACGATCTCCGCGGGACCGGTCGGCGCGGTGGCGCCCGCGACCACGGGGTCGATCGTGGTGGCGACCTCGGTCCCGCGCTGGTAGAGCAGGCTGATGCCGTCGGGATCCTGGCGGATGAGGGCGCGCATCAGGTAGAGCCGCCACAGCGCGCCCGGCAGGCTCCGGGGGCTCGCGCGCGACCACAGCTCCGCGACCGCGTCGATGCCGTGCTCGTCGGTGTAGGCGATGAGGCGCTCGACCACCGCTGGGTCCGGATCCGCCCGGACGCGCGCCAGCAGCGCCGACGCGGTCTCGTGCGCCACGCGGCTGATCGTGGCGGGGTCCTCGCCGCCGAGCATGCTCTCGAACTTGGACCCGGAGAACTTGGTGGGCTTGTGGTATTCGCCGGACATCCCGGCAAGCGTACGCCGCCCCGGGCGACCCCGCCCCGGCTCCCGCCCGGGCGGCGGCCGTAGGCTCGGGGCATGAGATTCGTGTACGGCCTCGTGGCCCTGTGGCTCGTCCTCGTGATCCTCGGCTTCGTCGTCAAGGCGCTGGCGTGGCTCGTCGGGGTCGGGGTGTTCCTGGTGGTGGTCACGATCGTCGCGGGCGCGGTGGTCCGCCGCGGGTCGTCCCGCGACGTCGACCGGCTCTGAGGACGCCCCCGCCCATCCCGTAGCATCGGAGACCACGGGCCTCTAGCTCAGTTGGTAGAGCAAGGGACTTTTAATCCCTGGGTCGTCGGTTCGAGCCCGACGGGGCCCACCCCCACCTCCGACCCGGGCCGCCTCGACCGGGCGAACCCGTCGTCCGGACCGGTCAGGCGACCGGGACGACCTCCGCGGCCTGCGCCGGCGTCGGCGTCGGCGTCGGAGTGGGCGTCGGGGTCGGCGTCGGAGTGGGCGTCGGCACCACCGGCGGGGTCAGCAGGCGGCCGAAGGCGTCGATGGTGCGGACGCCGGCGTCGGACACGACCTTCTCGAAGGGCGTGTCGGGGTTGTTCGGCAGCGAGGGGCGCTCCACCCGGGTGTCGCGCGCGAACGCGCCCACCACCACGACCTTCTGCGTCGGGTACTTCGAGGGGGTCATGAACATCGTGCCGCGGCCGACCAGGGTGTCGACGGCCCGGCGGGTGCCCTGGTCGACCAGCCCGACGCCGATGCCGTGGGCGCCGAGGTCGCCGCCCGTGACGATGTTGTAGCCCACGACCGTGGCCCCGACTCCCGCGCCGATCTCCATCTGGTAGCCGCCGGGGCCCGAGTTGCCCTCGAGGCGGATCCCGTTGACGCCCAGCTCGGACACCATCGACGAGGTGTTGCTCGTGGGGATCGCGAGGAAGCCGCGCGCGGCCTTGTTGCCGGCGCCGCAGCCGATGATGCGCGTGTTCTCGAAGCGCGCGTTCGTCGGGGCGATGCGGATGCCGCCCGCCACGCAGTTCACGATCTCCGTGTCGCGCATCACGATGTCGATGGCGTTCACCCCGTCGCAGTCGATGCCCCAAGTGCCCGCCGTGATGACCCGCAGCCCCTCGATGACGTTCGCGTACGAGTACTCGTCGTTCGCCGCGGTGAAGTTGGTGCGCGCGAAGTAGACGCCCGCGCCGCCGGTCGCGTTCAGCTCGATGTCGGTGATGCGGCAGTGCAGCAGCGAGCGCAGGTACAGCCCGTGGCGTCCCGTGCGCGTGCCCGAGATGCTGAAGCCGCTCAGCGTGACCGTGGCCTTGTTGTTCGCCGCGGGTCCGGAGTCCGCGCCGATCTTGCCCTGGACCTTGAGCACGTCGCCCGTGGACCCCGCGATCTGGCGGATGGTCGTGACCCGGCGCCCGTAGCCCTCGATGGAGATGGCGGGGTAGCCGTACGGCGCGCCCGACAGGGGCTGCTTCGGCCAGATCGCGCTGGAGTAGTCGATGCCGGTGGACGAGACGCGGATCTCGCCGGGCGGGAGGATCCCCCGGCCGCCGGTCTTCTGCAGCGCGGCGAAGAAGGCGTTCATGGCCTTCGTGTGGTCCGCGGCGGACGGCACGAAGCCGAACTGCTCGGGGTAGTAGACGCGCGACTGGTCGCCGACGACGGCTGCCGAGGCCGGGGTCGCGACGAGCGGCGCGGCGGCGACCGCGGCGCCCGCGGTGGCGCCGACGGCGGCGAGGATCACGGCGCGGCGGTGGAGGAAGGCCGAGGACCGCGGCACCGAGGCGTCGATGGCACCGGCGTCGGCGGCGTGCGCGGCGTCGGGGCCGGGCTCCGTCGGGGTGGTGGGCGGGGTGGTACGGACACGGGGGTAGGACAAGGGGGGCCTTCCGGGTGAGCGCGCTGTCGGGTGCAGGAGGATCGTGCCGGTCCGCTCCCCTGGCTCCGGCCCTACCACGCTGTCAGGGCAAGGGTGGCGTCCAGCGCGCCTTCGCGCAATGCCCAGATCGGGGGCGGGCTGGGCACGGATCCCGCCAGGGCGCGCCGGGGCGCCGGCGGGGGCGGCCCGCAGCGCGCCGGCGCCTCGCACGAGCGCGGTGCATCCGGACCCCGGAGGATGCGCGGTGCGATGCTGGACGGATGAGCATGCACGCCGACGAACTCGTGATCGCGATGCTGACCGCCGAGGAGACCTCCGAGCGGTACGACCTGTTGAAGTCCGCCCTCGAGGAGCACGACGACCGGGGCGTGCAGTACCTGTCGGGCGTCGTCGGGCGGCTGCTCGCCTACATCGACGGGCTGCGGGAGCCCGAGGAGAACCGCGTCGCGCTGGAGCAGTACACGCGACGGGTCGCCCTGCAGTGGGCGCAGGAGGACGAGGGCTAGGAGCCGGTCGCGCGGATCCCCCAGCTCAGCGTCCACTCCTCCCCGGGCTCCAGGCGGCGGACGCCGACGCCGGAGTTGAAGGCGTCGGCGGGGGCCGTCATCGGCTCGATGGCGACCGCCTGGCGCCCGTGGGTCGGGAACTCGCGCGGCGTGTAGACCTGGAGGAACCGGAAGGACGCGTCCGCCCAGAGCTCGACGCCCCGTCCGTCGGGCGCGGTGAGGCCGTGGCGGCTCGTGCCGTCGACCAGGTGCACGTCGCCGTAGCCGGTGTTGAGGTCGAGGCCGCCCACGACGCGGCCCTCGCGGAGGTCCTCGTCGGCCCCCTCGACGGGGTGGTCGGCGACGGGGATGAGCGCGTCGTCGACCTCCGACCACGTGTCGGCCCGCACGGTCAGCGTCAGCTCCGCGGACGGGATCCCGCCGAGCGCGAGGTACGGGTGCGCGCCGACCGCGACGGGCGCGGGTGCCGCCGAGTCGTTGCGGATGCGGTGGGTGACCACGAGGCCGTCGTCGGCGAGGCGGTACGTGACGGACGTGTCGAGGAGGAACGGGTACCCGTGCTGCGGGAACACGGTCGCGGAGAGGGTGACGCGGTCGTCCTGCCGGTCGGACGCCGTGTACCCGGTGTTCCGGAGGAGGCCGTGGGACGCGTTGCCGAGCGACGGCTCGGACACGTCGAGGGCCTGCGCCTTCCCGTCGAGGTCGTAGCGGGCCCCGCGGATGCGGTTCGGCCACGGCACGAGCACCATGCCGGCGCCCATGGGCGCGACGACGTCCTCCCCGTACGGCTCGACGAGGTCGACGCCGTCGAGGGTCAGGCCGCGGAGGGCCGCCGCCAGCTGCACGACGCTGGCGCGGAGCTCGCCGGACGGGCCGGCGTGGACGAGGTGGTGCTGCTCTCCGGTGACGGGTCTCATGGGATCCACGTTACGACCGTCCGGCCCCGGGCGCCGCGCCGGCCTCGACCACGCGCAGGCCCGCGTCGCGCAGCCGGCGGACCTCGCCCCGATCGGCGCCCCCGTCGGTGAGCAGCGTGTCGACGAGGTCGAGCGGCGCGACGGATCCGAGGTGGGTGCGCCCGAGCTTGGCCCCGTCCGCCACGACGACCGTGCGGCCGCTCGCGGCGACCATCCGCCGCTTCACCTCCGCCTCCGGCAGGTTCACGTTCGTCACGCCGCGGTCGACGTCGACCCCGTTGCAGCCGATGAACGCGATCTCCGGGTGCAGCCGGTCGAGCACGACGGTGGCGAGCGGGTCCACCAGGCTGTGCTGCAGCGACCGGAGCGTGCCGCCCGTCACGATGACGGTGAAGCGCGGCATCGCCCGCTCGAGCTCCAGCGCGAGGGTGAGCCCGTTCGTGATGACGGTGACGTCGACGAGGTCCTCGCGGGCGACGAGCGCCCGCGCCACCTGGAGCGTCGTGCTGCCCACGTCGAGCAGCACGCTCTGCCCGCTCTCGACGAGGTCGGCGGCGGCCCGGCCGATGGCCCGCTTGGCGTCCGCGGCGGACTCGAGCGACACCTCCAGGCTCTGCTCGCGCGCGGCGAGGCCCGACCGCAGCACCGCGCCCCCGTGCACGCGCTGCACGGCGGCGGAGTCGGCGAGCGCGTCGAGGTCGGCGCGGATCGTGACGGCGGAGACGCCGGCGTCGGCGGCGAGCTCCGCGACCGTCGCGAACCCGCGGTCGGCGAGCCGCTCGAGCAGGCGGGAGCGGCGGAGCGCCGCGGGGACGGAGGCGGTGTCGTCGGCCATGCGGCGAGCCTGATCCACCCGCTCGCGCTTGTCAAAGCGCAAATGCCGCTTTCGCGGACGCAGATCGGACGATCCGGAGCCCGTAGGATCGGGGGATCATGCATGCCGACCAGACCGTCACGACATCGCCGTCCGGGATCACGCAGCGCCGCACGCTGCTCTCCGACGGCCGCGAGCTCGTCTACTTCGACGACGCCGACACCGCGCTGCCGCCGGAGCGCGCCGCCGACGCCCGCCCTGCCGCTCCCCGCCCCCCGACCGCGACGATGCGGCAGGACGTCCTCACGGGCGAGTGGGTCTCCATCGCGGCCGCCCGGCAGAACCGCGCGCACCTGCCCCCGGCGGAGCTGGACCCGCTCGCCCCCGCGAGCCCGTCGAACCCGTCCGAGATCCCGAGCATGTACGACGTGGCGGTCTTCGAGAACAAGTCGCCGTCCTTCGGGCCCTCGCTCGCCGACGCGGAGGGCGTGGACGCCCCCGTCGACGACGCCGACCTCACCGCCATCGGCCTGGAGCGCACCCGCACCTCGGTCGGCCGCTGCGAGGTCGTCTGCTTCAGCCCCGAGCACACCGGCTCGTTCAGCGGCCTCGCGCCCTCGCGCGCCCGCACGGTCGTCGAGGCCTGGGCGGAGCGCACGCGCGCCCTCTCCGCCATGCCCGGCGTCCGCCAGGTGTTCCCGTTCGAGAACCGCGGCGAGGCCATCGGCGTCACGCTGCACCACCCGCACGGCCAGATCTACTCGTACCCCTACGTGACGCCGCGCACGCGCCGCCTCGTGGAGTCGATCGAGCGCTTCGGCCCGGGACTCTTCGCGCGGATCCTCGAGACCGAGCAGGCGTCCGACCGGGTCGTCCTCCGCGGCGAGCACTTCACGGCGTTCGTGCCGTTCGCCGCCCGCTGGCCCGTGGAGGTGCACATGCTCCCCCACCGCCACGTGCCCGACCTCGCGGAGACCACCGAGGCCGAGCGCGACGAGCTCGCGACGATGTACCTGCGGCTCCTGCAGGGCATCGACCGGCTCTACGACACCCCGACTCCGTACATCTCCGCCTGGCACCAGGCGCCGGTGGACGCGCACCGGGACGAGATCCGCCTGATGCTGCAGATCACCTCGCCGCGTCGCGCGGCCGACAAGCTCAAGTTCCTGGCCGGATCCGAGGCGGCCATGGGCGCCTGGATCGGCGACGTGCCGCCGGAGAAGGCGGCCGAGATGATCCGGAAGGCAGTGGAGGACGCATGACCGACATCCGAGACGACGTGCGCGAGGGATTCCGCCAGCGCTTCGACCGCGAGCCGCACGGCGTGTGGTCCTCGCCCGGGCGCGTGAACCTGATCGGCGAGCACACCGACTACAACGAGGGCTTCGTGTTCCCGTTCGCGATCGACCGCCGCACGGTCATCGCGCTGGCTCCGCGGGACGACGACCGCATCCGCCTGGCCAGCTCCTTCTCCGAGGAGGTCGTCGAGGCGCGCCTCGCCGACCTCACGGGCGACCGCATCGAGGGCTGGCAGGCCTACCCGCTGGGCGTGGCCTGGGCCCTCGGGCAGCGCGGCGCCGACCTCGCGGCCGTGCCCGGCTTCGACGTGTTCATCGACAGCGACGTGCCGGTCGGCGCGGGCCTGTCCTCCTCGGCCGCCCTCGAGGGGGCCGTCGCCCTCGCGCTCGACGACATCTGGCGCCTCGGCCTCGACCGGCAGACGCTCGCCGCCGTCGGCCAGCTCGCCGAGAACGAGATCGTGGGAGCCCCCACGGGGATCATGGACCAGTCCGCGAGCCTCCTCGGCGAGCCCGACGCGGGCGTCTTCCTCGACTGCCGCACGCTCGTCTCCGAGGTCATCCCGCTCGGGCTGGAGGCCGCCGGCCTTACCATCGCCGTGATCGACACCCACGTCGCCCACGCGCACGCCGACGGCGGGTACCGCGCCCGGCGCGAGTCGTGCGAGACCGGTGCCCGGCTCATGGGCGTCGACTCGCTCCGCGACCTGTCCGTGGACGACCTGGCCCGGGCCCGCGAGGTGCTCGACGACGAGACGTTCCGCCGCGTGCGGCACATCGTCACGGAGAACCAGCGGGTGCTCGACACCGTGCGCGCGCTCCGCGAGGAGGGCCCGCGCGCCATCGGCGAGCTGCTCGACGCGAGCCACCGCTCCATGCGGGACGACTTCGAGATCAGCGTCCCGGAGCTCGACCTCGCGGTCGAGGTGGCGCAGAACGAGGGCGCGGTCGGCGCGCGCATGACGGGCGGCGGCTTCGGCGGCTCGGCCATCGCGCTGATCGACGTCGACTCGCTCTCCCGCCTGCAGGTCGCCATCGACGGTGCCTTCGCGGAGCACGGCTACACGGGCCCCACCGTGTTCACGGTGACGCCCTCCGAGGGGACGAAGGCGGAGCGGTAGGCCCCCGCGTCGGACCGCCCTAGGCTCGGCGGCATGCGACCACCCGCGGGCCTCACCGAGGTCGTCGACGCCCGGGACGACGCCGTCCGCGACATCGGGCACGCGCTCCCGGCGTGGTTCCCGGCGTCCACGCACCCGGGCGGATTCGCGTGGGAGGCCGCCACCGGGCAGCTGCCCGCGCGGATCGCCGTGGTGCGCGACGCCGCGGGAGGGATGGTCGGCTGGGCCGGCTGCTCCCCCGACGACGCGCGCGTCGAGTGCGCCCCCGGTGACGACGCCACCACCGCCGAGCTCGCCGCCTGGGTCCTCGACGCGGCAGGCGGCGGACCCGTCAGCGTCGCCGTGCACCGCGGCCAGGACCGCCTGCGCGGGATCCTTGCCGACCGCGGTTTCGTCGACGAGGAGGTCCCGCTCGCCGGGCTCCGCCACCCCGCCCGGGACACCGGCGCGCGGCCGCCCGCGGGCTACGCGATCCGCCCGGTCGCCCCCGGGGAGGAGCGGCGGCGCGTCGACGCGCACCGCCGCGCCTGGCGACCCGTCGACCTGCCCTTCACGGACGGGTCCGGCGACGGGATCGACCCGGCCGCCGAGAGCCGCTTCGACGACCGGGCGTACGCGGCTGTCCGGGCCTCGGCCCCCTACCGCCCCGACCTCGACCTCGTGGTCGAGGCGCCCGACGGCTCGCTGGCCGGCACGTGCACGGCCTGGCTCGACCCGGCGAGCGGATGGGCGGAGCTCGAGCCGCTCGGCATCGTGCCCGCGCACCGCCGCCGGGGGCTCGCGCAGATCCTCGCGCTCGACGTCTGCCGCCGCGTCGGCGAGCTCGGCGGCCGGGACGTCCTCATCAACAGCTCCCCGCTCCCCTACTACCGGGCGCCCTGGGACGCGTACGTCGCCGCGGGATTCGCGCCCATGGACCGCGGCACGCGCATGCGCCCGGCGCCTACCCTGGCCGCATGACCGTCGATCCCCAGGCCACCGTCCGCGCGCTCCCCGGCTCGCCCGCGCCCGACGTCGCCGCCGCCGCCCTCGTGGCCGCGGGCGCCCGCATCGTGGGGCGGGTGTCGCTCGCCTCCGGATCCAGCGTGTGGTTCAACGCCGTGCTCCGCGCGGAGGCCGCCGACATCGCGATCGGCGCGGGCTCCAACCTGCAGGACAACGTGAGCTGCCACGTCGACGCGGGCTTCCCGCTCACGGTCGGGACCGGCGTGAGCGTGGGCCACGGCGCGGTGCTGCACGGCTGCACGATCGAGGACGACTGCATCGTGGGCATGTCCGCGACCGTCATGAACGGCGCCGTGGTCGGCCGGGAGTCGCTGCTCGCGGGCGGCACGGTCGTGCTCGAGGGGCAGGTCGTCCCGCCCCGCTCGCTCGTCGCGGGCGTGCCCGGCCGGGTGCGGCGCGAGCTCACGGACGACGAGGTCGCGGGGCTCCGCGCGAATGCGGCGCACTACGCGGAGAACGCGCGGCTGCACGCAGGGACGGTCCCGACGCCGGCGGCGCTCCTCGGCGCCGGGTCGACATCCCCATCCGCATCCGGATCCGGATTCGGATCCGCCTCCGCCCCGTACCCCGGACGCGAGGAGGGGACGGCCTGACCGGCCGTCCCCTCCCGCACCGCCGCCGCGCGGTCGAGTCCAGCGCTGTCGCGGCGAGCGCCGTCAGCCGCGCAGCTCGGCGGCCAGGCGCGCGTCGCGCTCGGCGGCCAGCACCACGTTGACGAGCAGCATCGCCCGGGTCATCGGGCCCACCCCGCGCGGGTTCGGCGACAGGTGGCCGGCCACCTCCTCGACGGCGGGATCGACGTCGCCCGTGAGGCGCGCCTTGCCCGTCTCGGGATCCACGACGCGCGTGATGCCGACGTCGAGCACCGCGGCGCCGGGCTTGACCCAGTCCGGCTGGATGAGGCCCGCGACCCCCACGGCCGCGACCACGATGTCCGCCCGGCGGACCTCCTGCTCGAGGTCACGGGTGCGCGAGTGCGTGAGCGTGACGGTGGCGTCGAGCCCCTTCCGCGTGAGCAGCAGGCCGAGCGGACGCCCGACCGTGAGGCCGCGGCCGACGACGACCACGTGCTGGCCGGCGATCGGCACGTCGTAGCGCTCGAGCATCTCGACGATGCCGGCCGGCGTGCACGGCAGCGGCGAGGTGAGCTCGCCCTGCACGCCGAGCACGAGCCGCCCGAGGTTCGTCGGGTGCAGCCCGTCGGCGTCCTTCGACGGGTCGATGAGCTCGAGCATCGCGTTCTCGTCGATCCCGGCGGGGAGCGGCAGCTGCACGATGTAGCCCGTGACGGCCGGGTCGGAGTTGAGGCGCTCGATGGCCTGGCGCACGTCGGCCTCGGTGGCGTCGGCCGGGAGGTCGACGCGGATGGACTCGATGCCCACCTCGGCGCAGTCGCGGTGCTTGCCGGCGACGTAGGAGCGGGATCCCGGGTCGTCGCCCACGAGGAGCGTGCCGAGCCCGGGGACGAGGCCCTGCTCGCGGAGCGCGCGGATGCGCACGGCGAGCTCGGACTTGACGGCCGACGCGGTGGCGACGCCGTCGAGCTTCACTGCGGTCATCGTCCGGCGCCCTACTGCTCGAGGCCCTCGTAGAGCGGGAATCCGTCGGTGAGCGTCAGCACGCGCGCGCGGAGGGCGGCGAGGTCGCTCCCGGGCTTCAGGGTCTCGGCGATGATGTCCGCCACCTCGGTGAACTCGGTCTCGCCGAAGCCGCGGGTCGCGAGCGCGGACGTCCCGATGCGGACGCCCGAGGTGACCATGGGCGGGCGCGGGTCGAACGGCACCGAGTTGCGGTTGACCGTGATGCCCACCTCGTGCAGCGCGTCCTCGGCCTGCTTGCCGTCGATGGGCGAGTCCCGCAGGTCGGCGAGGACGAGGTGCACGTCGGTGCCGCCCGTGAGCACGGAGACGCCGGCCTCGGTGGAGTCGGCGGCGACGAGGCGCTCGGCGAGGATCTGCGCGCCCTGGATGGTGCGGCGCTGGCGGTCGGCGAACTCCTCGGTGGCGGCGATCTTGAACGCGGTGGCCTTGGCCGCGATGACGTGCATGAGCGGCCCGCCCTGCTGGCCCGGGAACACGGCCGAGTTGAGCTTCTTGGCGAGCGCGGTGTCGCGGCTGAGGATCACGCCGGACCGGGGGCCGGCGAGCGTCTTGTGCACGGTGGAGGAGACGACGTCCGCGTAGGGGACGGGAGAGGGGTGCACGCCTGCGGCGACGAGCCCGGCGAAGTGCGCCATGTCGACCCAGAGCTTCGCGCCGACCTCGTCGGCGATCGCGCGGAACGCGGCGAAGTCGAGGTGGCGGGGGTAGGCCGACCACCCGGCGATGATGACCTGCGGGCGGTGCTCGAGCGCCTTCTCGCGCACGACGTCCATGTCGATGAGGAAGGTGTCGGGATCCACGCCGTAGGCCGCGGCGTCGTAGAGCTTGCCGGAGAAGTTGAGCTTCATGCCGTGCGTGAGGTGGCCGCCGTGCGCGAGCTCGAGGCCGAGGATCGTGTCGCCCGGCTGCGCGATGGCGGCGAGGACGGCGGCGTTGGCGGTCGCGCCGGAGTGCGGCTGGACGTTCGCGAACTCGGCGCCGAAGAGGCTCTTGGCGCGGTCGATGGCGAGCTGCTCGGCGACGTCCACGAACTCGCAGCCGCCGTAGTAGCGGCGGCCCGGGTAGCCCTCCGCGTACTTGTTCGTCAGGACGGACCCCTGCGACTGCAGCACCGCGCGCGGCACGAAGTTCTCGCTGGCGATCATCTCGAGGGTGCCGCGCTGGCGGCCGAGCTCCTGCTCGAGGACGGCCGCGATCTCCGGGTCGACCTCGGAGAGGGGGGCGTTGAAGGACTGGTCGACGGGCATGGGACTCCTTGTGCACGGTGGACGAGCGGATGCGTCGTGGCCCAGGCGTACGGCCACCAACCGTGTGAGTCGCTCCCCGATGGTGACCCATCCGAACGCCAGTCGCGACGTCGTCGAGCCTACCCGGGTGGGGGCGCGGACGCGAGGCGGGGACGGTCGACGCACGGGCCTCGACGCTCCCCCGCGGTCGCCGTGGCCGTGCCCCTCCGCCGCCGGCGCGACGGTCGTCTGGCCGGTCAGCGAGGAATCCCGATGGGCACGAACGATCCAGCCGGTCACGGGGACCGCCCGCCCGTAGGATCAGGGGGTCGGGCGACGGTGCCCGCCGTATGCGGAGGAAGGACCGAGCATGGGGAGCGCAGCGCTCACGACCGATCCCGCGGCAGGCGGACACGACCACGACCCGGCGCGCCCGGACGCCGCCCTCCCGGCCGAGGACCGCGCCCCCGTCGCGCCGGAGGCCGCGCCCCCCGTCGACCGCGACGCCCTCGCCGCCGACCTCCGCCCGCTCGTGGGCGACGCCGCCGACGCCCTCGCCGACGCGCTGGCCGACGACCTCGGCGGCGTGCGCGCCGTCCGTCCCCCCGCGCCCCGCGATCCGGCTCTCGACCTCGACCGCCGCACCGGCGGCGTCTGCTACGTCGACCGGTACGCCGACGACCTGCCGGGCCTCGCCGCCCGCATCCCCGCCCTCCGCGACCTCGGCCTCACCCACCTCCAGGTGACGCCCGTCGCCGAGCGCGCCGAGGACCTCGCGGACGACGACGCCGCGCGGCTGGCCCCCGGGATCCGCGTGCGCGCCGGCCTCGGTTCCGCCGCCGACCTGTCCGACCTCGCCGAGGCCCTGCACGACGCCGGCCTCACCCTGGCCGTCGACCTCTCCCCCGCCGACGCGGGCGCGGACCTCCCCGAGCGGATCCGCGGCGCCGTGCGCGAGGCCGCCGCCCTCGCCGCCGTGGGAGCCGACGTCGTCCGGGTCGACCCCGCCGACGTTCTCGGCGACCGCCCCGACGCCGACCGCGCCGCCCTGCTGCACCTGGTCGCCCGCCTCGCCCGCCGCACGGCCCCCGCCCTCGCGCTGGCCGCCGCCGCGGACGCCGACCCGCGCGCGGGCGCCCCGCTCCTCGACGGGGACGCCGTGCGCCTCGCCGACGACCCGGCCCTGACCGCGCTCGTCTGGGAGGCGCTCGCCACCCGCTCCGCGTCCCTGCTCTCCCGCGCCCTTGGGCGCCGGGCCGACGCCCCCGCCGGATCCGCGTGGATCACGCGCGTCCGCAGCCACGACGCCCTCCGCTGGTCCTTCGACGACGAGGACGCGCGCGCCCTCGGCATCGGCCCCGAGGAGCACCGCCGCTTCCTCGCCGAGTACCACGTGGGCCGCTTCCCCGGCAGCCACGCACGCGGCGTCGAGCACCCCGGCGGCGCGGTCGCCGGCACCACGGCGTCCCTCGCGGGCCTGGAGCAGGACGACCCGGGCGCCGTGGAGCGCATCCTCCTCGCCCACTCCATCGCCCTCAGCACCGGCGGGCTGCCGCTCCTCGTGCTCGGCGACGAGGTCGGGCAGCTGAACGACTACGGCTACGACGACGTGCCCGCGCACGCCGACGACAGCAGGTGGGTCAACCGCCCGCTCTACCCGTTCGAGCGCTACGACCAGCGCGACGACCGCACCACCAGCACGGGCGTCATCCACGCCGGGATCCGGCGCCTGGTCGCCGTCCGGCGGGCGACCCCCGCGCTCGGCGGCACGCGGGTCGTCGGCTTCGACGCGAACGACCCGCACGTCCTCGGCTACCAGCGTCCGCACGAGGACGGCACCGTCCTCGTGCTCGCCAACCTGGGCGACGAGGCCGCGACGGTCTCCGCCGAGACGCTCGGCGGCTTCGCCGAGGAGGCCGTCGACCTGGTGCGCGACGAGCGGCTCCGCCTGACGAAGGGCATCGTGCTGAGTCCGCGGACGTTCGTCTGGCTCCAGGCCACTCCCCACCTGCCGTGACACACTCGCATCCACAGGCGGGTCGGCACGGAGGAACGGCATGAGCGACGAGGGACGCGGCGGGGATCAGCCGCGAGAGGGCTCGGGTGCGCGCGGCGCGTCCGGGTTCGCATGGCCCATGTGGGTCAACATCGGCTGGATCGCGCTCGGCGCGTGGCACATGCTCGCGCCCGTGAACGACGCGTCGGGCTGGCTCGGCGCGTTCCAGATCGGGGTGGGCGCCTTCGGCATCCTCGCCTCGCGCCGCCGGGCCCGTCGGCTCGCCGAGGCGGAGGCCGACGCGCTGCCGCTCGAGGAGGCCACGCGCGTGCCCGCGGACGTCGACGAGGAGCGGGCGCGCATCGCCGAGGCCGCCGCCGCGCACGCCGAGATGGACGCGCGGCTCCGCGCCCTCGCCATGCAGCTGGAGCAGCCCGGCACGCCGGGCGCCGATCCCGACCTCCCCGAGCCCCCGCACCAGCCGGGCGGGCGCGCCCGCGGCCGCCGGGGCCGGGCGCGCGACGCCGGCCTCGCCGACGACGGCCTGCCGCCCGTCGCCCGCTGGTAGCCCGCGAGCTCAGCTGGCGCGCGTCACCCCGCGCGACATGATCGCCGAGGTCAGCGCCTCGATCGACGCGCGTGGCCCCGCCGGGTGGTCCATCAGCACGTAGTCGACCTCGTCGAGCTCCGGGAGGCCGAGCCGCGAGGTGACCTTCACGAGGTCCGTCGGGATGAGCGCCTGCGGCAGCACCGCCACCCCCATGCCCGCGCGCACGGCCGCGAGGACGCCGTTCACGTCGCGCGTGCTGCAGGTGATCCGCCAGGTGCGGCCGGCCCGCTCGAGGGCGTCCATCGCCATCTGCCGGCTGATGCTCGGCGCCCGGTACGCGATGAGCGGGACCGTGGCGCCCGGCTCCACCAGGGTGCGGTCGAGGCCGACCCACACCATGCGGTCGCGGCCGACGAGCCGCGCGGACGGGTGCTCGTCGACCGTGGTCTTCGTGAGGATCAGGTCGAGCTGCCCCGCCAGGAGCCGCCGGTGCAGCGGCCCGCTCTGCGTGACCGTGAGCTCCAGCTCGATCTGCGGGTGCAGCTGCCGGAAGTGCCGGAGGATGCGCGGCAGCTGCGTGATGGCCAGGTCGTCCGCGGTGCCGAAGCGCAGGCGGCCGCTCACCTCGGATCCGCCGAAGTAGCTCTCGGCCGCCTGGTGGGCCGCGAGGATGGTGCGCGCGAACCCGGCCATGGCGTCTCCCGCGTCGGTGAGGCTCATCCGTCGGGTGTCCCGGGCGATGAGGGTGCGGTCGACGGCGCGCTCGAGCCGCCGCACCTGCTGGCTCACGGTCGGCTGGCTGACGCCGAGCCGGCCGGCCGCCTGCGTGAAGCTGCGGGTGTCGGCCACGGCGAGGAACGTGGCGAGCAGGGTCGGATCCAGCACTCGGGCTCCCATTCGATCTGGTGATGACACTCATCATGTCGAGACGGGATCCGAATGGGAAGGCCGCGGGTAGCGTCGACGTCGGCCCCACGAGGGCCGACCCATACGGAACCGATCCGCCCATACGCAACGCACACCGCAGGATGAAGTGACCCCGCCGCCGAACGCCTTCCCCCCGACCGCCCCGCTCCCGATCCAGACCCAGCGCCCGCCGTGGCGCCACACCCTCATCGCCCTGAGCGTGCCGAACTTCCGCCGCTTCACGGCCTCGAACGTCATCGCCATGACCTCGGGGTGGATGCAGCGCATCGCCCAGGACTGGCTCGTCCTCGAGCTCACCGGCAGCGTCACCGCGGTCGGCATCACGGTCGCCATGCAGTTCGCGCCGATGCTGTTCTTCGGGCTGCTCGGCGGCGTCATCGTCGACCGCTGCTCGAAGCGCATGCTGATGATGATCACGCAGGGCACCTACGCCGTGCTGAGCGCGCTCCTCGCCGTCCTCACGCTCACGGGCCGGGTCGAGGCGTGGCACATCTTCGCCATCGCCTTCGCGACGGGCCTCGTGACGGTGATCGACAACCCCGCGCGCCAGGTGTTCGTCACCGAGATCGTCGGGCAGCAGCACCTCCGCAACGCGATCAGCGTCAACTCCTCCGTGTTCCAGCTCGGCGGCATGGTGGGCCCGGCGCTGAGCGGGATCCTGCTGCTCGCCGTCGGCGCCGGCTGGTCGTTCGCGATCAACGCGCTCGCGTGCGTCGTCGTGGTGCTCACCCTGTGGAGCCTCGACGCGCGGCAGCTCATCCGCATCCCGCCCGCGCCGCGGCGCCGCGGCCAGCTCGCGGAGGGCCTCCGGTACGCCCGGTCGAAGCCGACCATCCTGTGGCCCGTCGTCCTCGTGGCGGTCTTCAGCGTCTTCGGGCTGACGATGCCCGTGCTGCTGGCGGCGTTCGCGAGCGACGTCTACGACGTGGGCGCGGGCGGCTACGGCTTCTTCAACTCCATGGTCGCCGTCGGCGCGCTCACGGGCGCGCTGCTCTCGACCCGGCGGGCGAGCGTCCGGCTGCGCACGATCGTGGTCGGCGTGGGGATCACCGGCCTCCTGCAGGCGGCGGCGGGCCTCATGCCCGGCATCGCGCCGTTCGCCGTCGTGCTCGTCACGGTCGGCATGTCGGCGCTGCTGTTCCAGACCGCGGCGAACTCGCTCGTGCAGCTCTCGAGCAACATCGCCATCCGCGGGCGGGTCATGAGCGTCTACGTGCTCGTGCTCCTCGGCGGCCAGGCCGTGGGCGGACCGCTCATGGGCGGGATCGTCGAGGCGTTCGGCGTGCACGTCGGCATGGTCGTCTCGGGCGGCGTGCCCGCCCTGGCCGCCGCCGTCGTGGCCGGGATCCTCGCCCGCCGCGGCCAGCTGACCCTGGAGGTCGTGGTGCGCCGGCACGTCCCGCGGGTGCGGATCACCCCGCGCGCGGCGGGTGCCGGTCGCCCCCGCGTCGCCGGAGCGGACGAGGGGGCGGCCGGCGGCCGGCTCAGCCGCGCACGTCGATCGCGCGGTGGCGCTGCTGCACGCCGGCCGGGCCGTACGGGTAGTCGGACACCACGGGCGCGCTCACCGCGCTGAGCGACGCGATGTCCTCCGCGGTCAGGTCGAGGTCGGCGCTCGCCATGTTGTCCTCCAGCTGCTCCACGGTGCGGGCGCCGAGGATCACGCTGGTCACCGCCGGCTGCGCCTCGAGCCACGCGAGCGAGACGCGCGCGGAGCTCGACCCGTGGGCGTCGGCGATGCGGCGCACCTCGTCGAGGATCGCCCACGTGCGCTCCTGGCCGTTCCGCGGCGTGAACGCCTCCATGCCGCGCTCCGGGTCCTCGCCGAGCCGCGTCGCGCCCGTCGGCGCCTCGTCGCGGCGGTACTTGCCGGTCAGCCAGCCGCCCGCGAGCGGCGACCACGGCAGGAGCCCGATGCCGGCGTCGAGCGACGCGGGCACGATCTCCGACTCGATCTCGCGGACGAGCAGGCTGTACTGCGGCTGGAGGGTGACGGGCGGCGTGAACCCGAGCGCCTTCGCGAGCTCCACGGCCTTCGTGAGCTGCCACCCGAGGTAGTTCGAGAAGCCGTAGTACGAGATCTTGCCGGCGCGCACGGCGTCGTCGAGGAAGCGCAGGGTCTCCTCGAGCGGGGTCACCGCGTCCCACGCGTGCATCTGGTACAGGTCGATCGTGTCGACGCCGAGACGGCGGAGCGAGTCGTCGAGCGCGCGCACGAGGTGGCGGCGCGAGGTGCCGACGTCGTTGTTCCCCTCCCCCATCGGGAAGCGGCCCTTGGTGGCGACGACCATCTGGTCCGCCTCCGTCGGGTGCGCCGCGAGCCACCGGCCGACGATCTCCTCGGAGACGCCGGCGCTGTACACGTCCGCGGTGTCGATGAACGTGCCGCCGCCCGCGACGTAGGCCTCGAGGATGCGGCCCGAGGTCTCCTCGTCGGCCTCCGCGCCGAAGGTCATGGTGCCGAGCGCGTAGGTCGACACGATCGCGCCGCTGTTGCCGAGAGTGCGGTACTGCATGTGGTTCCTCCATCGGATGCGCCGCGGGCGTCCCTGCCCGCGGTCACCCTCCAGCATGCACCGCCCCGGCATCGCGGGTCGGCCGAGGGCCGTCCGCGGACGCTCGGTACCATGGCGGCATGTCCGTCGACGAGCTCACCAGCGCCGCCCAGGACTACCTGAAGCTCATCTGGACCGCGACCGAGTGGTCCGACGAGCCCGTCACCGTCACCCGGCTGGCGGAGCGGCTCGGCGTCCGGCCGGCCACCGCGTCCGACGGGCTCCGCCGCCTCGCCGCGCGCGGCCTCGTGGAGCACCGCCCCTACGGGAGCATCGAGCTCACCGACGACGGGCGGCGGCACGCGATCCAGATGGTGCGGCGCCACCGGCTGCTCGAGACGTTCCTCGTGGAGGTGCTCGACTACGGCTGGGACGAGGTGCACGACGAGGCCGAGGTGCTCGAGCACGCGGTCTCCGACGACTTCGTGGCGCGCATCGACGCGCACCTGGGGCACCCGTCCCGCGACCCGCACGGCGACCCCATCCCGTCCGCCGACGGCGAGCCGCACCTGCCCGACGCGACGCGCCTCGCGGAGGCGCACGCCGACCGCCCGCTGCGCGTGCGCCGCATCTCCGACGAGGACCCGCGGCTGCTGCGCGAGCTCGCGGAGCACGGCATCGGGCTCGACGCGACGCTCGTCCGCACCGCCGCGCTCGACGCCGACCCGGGGGCCGTGGTCGTGACGGTCGACGGGTCCGCCGGGCGCCCGCTCACGCCCGCCGCGGCGTCCGCGGTCTGGGTCTCCGACGCCGGCTGACCCCGTGCGCGGTCGGCCGCCGCCCCTCACCCGCCGAAGGTGAGGGCCACCAGCGCCACGTTCAGCACCACCACGAGCGAGACCGCGACCCAGGCGGCGATGCGCGTCAGCGGCCGGTCGACGTGCTCACCCATCACGCGGCGGTCGCCTGTGAGGCGGATGAGCGGGATGAGCGCGAACGGGATCCCGAGGCTCAGCACCACCTGGCTGATGACGAGCGCCGTGGTCGGGTCGACGCCCACCGCGAGGATCGCGAGCGCGGGGATGAGCGTCACCACGCGGCGCGCGAGCAGCGGCACCTTCACGTGCAGCAGCCCGCCCATGATCGCGGCGCCGGCGTACGCGCCGACCGACGTCGACGCGAGCCCGGACGCCAGCAGGCCGACCGCGAACACGACGCCCACGACGGGACCGAGCGACGCGGTGATGGCCGCGTGCGCGCCCTCGATGGAGTCGGTGCCGGGGACGCCCCCGAGGCTCGCTGCCGCGATGAGGAGCATGGAGATGTTGACGGCGCCGGCCACGGCGAGCGCGGCGATCACGTCCCAGCGCGTCGCCGCCAGGAGCCGTCGCAGCACGCCCGGGTCCCGCTGCACGCCGTGCCGGTCGCGGCTGAGGGAGGAGTGCAGGTAGACCGCGTGCGGCATGACGGTCGCGCCGAGCATGCTCGCGGCGAGCAGCACGCTGTCCGGACCGTCGAAGCGGGGCACGAGGCCGCCCGCGATGCCCGACGCGGAGAGCGGGCTCACGACGAGGCCCGTGAGGAAGCCGACGGTGATGACGAGGAGCAGGGCGCCGATCACGAGCTCGAACGGCCGCTGCCCGTGCCGCGACTGCACCGCGAGCAGGCCGATGGACACGAGGCCGACGATCACGCCGCCGGCCAGCAGCGGGATGCCGAACAGCAGGTGCAGGGCGATCGCGCCGCCGATGACCTCGGCGAGGTCGGTCGCCGCGGCGATGAGCTCGGCCTGCACCCAGAACGCGCGGCGCCGCGTGGTCGGCAGGCGCTGCCCGAGGAGCTCGGGGAGGCTGCGGCCGGTGACGAGCCCCAGCTTCGCGGACTGGTACTGGACGAGCACCGCGATGAGGTTCGCCGCCACGAGCACCCACACCAGCAGGTAGCCGTACCGGGCGCCCGCGGTGAGGTTGGCGGCGACGTTGCCGGGGTCGACGTAGGCGATGGCCGCGACGAAGGCAGGGCCCAGCAGGAGCACCAGGCGCGGGCCGGTGACGGGCCGGCCCGCGCGCCGGCGGGTGGGAGCGGTGCGGGTCATGACGGCCTCTCCGATGAAGTGTTAGCCGAGGCTAACATCCGTCGGCGGCCGGGGACAGGGGCGGATCCGGATCCCGTCGCTCAGCTCGCCGCGCGGCCCGGCGCGAGGAACGCGGAGTCGTCCGCCTCCTCGCCGCGGACGACGCGCACCCAGTGCGCGAGGAGCGCGGCGCCGGCGTGGTCGTGGATCAGGTCGCCGGCCGTGAGGACCGGGTAGGGGGTCGCGGGGATGCCGTCCGCCGGCCGCACGTCGACGTGCGCGACCTCGTGCCCGTTCTCGTGCAGCCAGTCCGCCATCGCGTAGTCGGTGCGCGAGTCGCCGACCGTGCGCCAGCGCAGCGGCAGCGGGCCGCTGTCGGCCAGGAGCTCCAGGGCGCGGGCGGCGCCGAGGTCCTTGCCGAGCCGGATCGACTCGACGTCGGTGGAGATGATGGTCGGGTCCACGCGCACCTGCACCCGGCCGTCCGCGTCGGGCGTCTCCCGGCCCTCGAGGACGGACCCGAGCCCGTGCGCGGTCAGCATCTCGACCGCGCGCGCGTCGAGGTCGGGCTGCACGGCGAGGTAGTCGGCGGAGGCGACGCTCGTCAGCTGCTCGAGGGAGACCATCGCGAGCTTGGTGCGGTCGAAGAACATCCAGTCCGCGAAGCGCTCCGCGACGAGGCGCTCCATGTCGCGCATGAACGCCTCCGGCAGCGCGAGCGAGCCGTCGACGTGCACCTCGCCGGCGCCCTCGGGCGTGATCGAGAACCACGACGCGCCCTTCTCGCACACGGCGTGCACGCGCGCGCCGGCGGGGAGCCCCGCGTCGACGAGCGGGCCGACGACCTGCGCGCGGATGAAGGCGTCGGACCGGCCGGTGTTGAACACGATCGGCACGCCCGCGGCCGCGAGCTCCACCAGGTCGGCGGCGATGCTCGGGATGGCGAGCGTCCGGGTGATCGGGCTGGCGATGGGGCCGTCGACGTCGAGGAGGAGGCCGAGGGGCGCGGGGGTCGTGGTCACGGCTCCATCCTCCCGCAGGCGGGCGGGGCGGGCGGCGCCAGGCCGTCGGGCGGCGCTAGGCCGTCGGGCGGCGCTAGGCCGTCGGGCGGGAGGCGGCCGCGCGGACGCGGACGGCCCGACCCGCGGATCCGACGACGAGCACGACCGAGACCGCGAGAACCAGGAGGTACGCCCCCGGCAGCGACGCGATGCCCAGCCCGTCGAGCAGCGCCCCGCCCACGAGCGCGCCGCCGCCGATGCCCACGTTGAACGCCGTCGTGTAGAAGGAGCTGGCCGTGTCGCGGAACGCGGGATGCGCGGCGTGCAGCATCCGGGTCTGCAGCAGCGTCGGGATCGCGCCGAAGGCCAGGCCCCACAGGAGGAAGCCGGGGATCGCGAGCGCCCACATCCCCGGCACCAGCGCGAGGGAGGCGACGCCGATCCCCGCCGCCGCGAGCCCCAGCAGCACCCCCAGCTGCGGCCGCGTCGGGAACAGGGTGCCCGCGAGGAGCAGCCCCACCGCCCCCGCGATGCCGTAGCCGAAGAGCATGGCGCTCAGCTGCTGCTCGGGGATGCCCATGACGCGCGTGACGAACGGGTCGACGTACGTGTAGAAGCCGTACTGGCCGATCATGATCACCATCGCGGTGAGGCACACGAACAGCACCCCGCCGACGCCCTGCCCGGACATGCGCTCCCGGATCCCCAGCCGCCGGGCGGCGACGACGACGGGCGGGGCGTCGCGGGCGGGCCGGCCGACCGCGGGCAGGAAGCGCCACACGAGCACCATCCCGAGGAGCGTCAGGACGCCGATGCCCGCGAACGCCGCCCGCCAGCCGAACGCCTGCCCGGCCGCCGTGCCGAGGGGCACGCCCAGCACGAACGCGAGGCTCCCGCCGCCGACGGTGAGCGCGACCGCGCGGCCGATGAGCGCGGGCGGCACGAGGTGCGCCGAGTACGCCCCGACGATGGCCCAGAACAGGCCGTGGGCGAGCCCGCCGAGCACGCGGGTCGCGGTGACGAGCTCGAACGTGGGCGCGAGCGCCGTGAGGAGGTTGCTCGTCGCGAAGACCGCGAGCACCGCGAGGAGGAGCGCGTGCCGCGGGACCCGGCGGGTGAGGGCCGCGAGCGGCACGCTGGACACGACCACCGCGATCGCGAAGACCGAGACGAGGAGGCCGACGCGCGACTCCTCGACCCCGAGGTCGCCGCTCATCTCGCTGAGGAGGCCCGTCGGCAGCATCTCGCTCGTGACGCTGAGGAACACGCACGCCGCGAGCGTCAGGATGCCGACCCAGGGGAAGCGGAACGCCGGATCCGACGCGTCGTGCGCCGCCAGCGAGCGCCGCGCGCGGCCGGCGGCCCGGTCGGGATCGGGCAGGAAGATGGGGGAGGTGTTCGTCATGTGGACCCAGGGGACGTGACGGCGGGAGAGCTCCCGGGGCCGGCGGGATCCGCGCAGCCAGGCAATAGCCTAGACGGATGACCGACCAGGCCACCCGCGCCCGCGCGCCCCACCGCGTCCTCAGCTTCTCCTGCGACGACCGGCCGGGCATCGTGCACGCCATCGCGGGCGCCATCGTCGCGGCGGGCGGCGACATCACCGAGTCGCAGCAGTTCTCGAGCGCCGACACGGGCCGGTTCTTCATGCGCCTGCAGGTGCAGGCCGCGGACGACGACGACCGGCTGGCCGACGCCCTCTCCGCCGTGGTCGAGCGGTACGACGCCACGTGGCACCTCGACGAGGTGGGGCGGCCGCTGCGCACGCTCGTGCTGGGCTCCACGGCCGAGCACTGCGTGAACGACCTGCTGTTCCGGCAGCGCGCGGGGCAGCTGCCCGTCGAGATCCCGCTGGTGCTCAGCAACCACGGGCGCCTCGCCGACCTCGCGGGCTTCTACGGGGTCCCGTTCGAGCACGTCCCCGTGACGGACGAGGGGTCGAAGGCGGCGTTCGAGGCCCGCGTGATGCGCGCGGTCGAGGAGCACGACATCGAGCTGGTGGTGCTGGCCCGCTACATGCAGATCCTCTCCCCCGGGCTGTGCGCGGCGCTCAGCGGCCGGATCATCAACATCCACCACTCCTTCCTGCCCGGCTTCAAGGGGGCGAACCCCTACAAGCAGGCGCACGCGCGCGGCGTGAAGCTCATCGGCGCGACCGCCCACTTCGTCACGAGCGACCTCGACGAGGGCCCGATCGTGGAGCAGAACGTGGTGCGGGTCGACCACTCGCGGAGCGCGCGGGAGCTCATGGCCATCGGGCAGGACGAGGAGTCCCGCACCCTCACGCAGGCCGTCCGCTGGTTCGCGGAGCACCGGGTGCTGCTCGACGGCGCGCGCACCATCATCTTCCGCTGACGCCGACGCCGACGCCGACGCCCACGCCGACGCGGGCGACCGCCGCGGCGCGGCTCCGCTCCGCCCGGCTCAGCGCGTGCTGATCGTCCGGTACTTCCGCACGGCCAGCGGCACGGCCACCACGAGCAGCACCACCGCCCAGATCAGGGTCGTCACGATGGGGTGCTGCAGCGTCACCGCGTCGGGGACCGGCGTGCCCGGCGGCACGTTCCCGAAGAGCTGCCGCGCGGCCAGCACCACGGAGGACACCGGGTTGTACTCGGCGAACACCCGCAGCGGCGTCGGCAGCGTGTCGCTCGGCACGAACGCGTTGCTGATGAAGGTGAGCGGGAACAGCACGAGGAACGACGCGTTGTTGATCACCTCGGGGCTCCGCACGCTCATGCCGAGGAACGCCATGACCCAGGAGAGCGCGTACGCGAACAGCAGCAGGAGGGCGACCCCCGCGAGCGCCTCCAGGAGGCTCGACCGCACCCGCCAGCCGACGACGAAGCCCGTCGCGAGCATCACGGCCATCGAGAACACGTTGATGAGCAGGTCGCCGTTGGTGCGCCCGACGAGCACCGCCGAGGGGCTCATCGGCAGGGTGCGGAACCGGTCGATGATCCCGTCCTTCAGGTCGTTCGCCATCGCGGAGCCCGAGTAGGTGGAGCCGAACACCACGGTCTGGGCGAAGATGCCCGCCATGATGAACTCCTTGTAGTCGCTGCCCGGGATGTCGATCGCGCCGGCGTAGACGAAGCTGAACAGCAGCACGAACATGATCGGCTGGATCAGCGTGAAGACGAGGATGTCCGGCAGCCGCTTGATCTTGATGAGGTTGCGGCGCGTGGCGATCCAGCCGTCGGTGAGCCACGTCGCGAGGGTGGCGCGCTGCTCCGGGCGCGCGGGCGCCCCGGACGCCCCGGACGTCTCCCGGCGGCCGTCCACGGCGGTCACGACGCGGCCCGTCGGGCGTCGCGGCGCGGGTGGTCGGACGGCGGTGGATCCGCGGTCGCGGCACGCGCGGGATCCGGCGCGGCGTCCGGTGCCGGCCCCGCCGGCGGCTCCGCGGCGGACGGCCGGGCCGCGGCGGGATCCGCCGGCCCCTCCCCCTGCTCCCCGTCCCCGTCGTCCGTCCCGTGGCCGGTCAGCCGGAGGAACACGTCGTCGAGGGTCGGGCGGCGCATGCCCGCGTCGTGCAGCTCGACGCCCGCGGCGGTCAGCTCGCCGACGACCGCGGCGAGCGCGCGCGGCCCGTCGTCGACCTGCACGGAGAGGGTCCGGCCGTCCGAGGAGACCGCGGGCGACGTCGTGCCGACCCGCTCGAGGATCCCCCGCACCGCCGGACCGTCCGCGTCGCGCACGAGCGCGACCTCCACCCGGTGGCCGCCGATGGAGCTCTTCAGCTCGTCGGCGGTGCCCCGCGCGATGACGGTCCCGCCGTCGATCACGGCGATGTCGTCCGCGAGCCGGTCCGCCTCCTCGAGGTACTGCGTCGTCAGCAGCACGGTCGTGCCCTCCGTCACCAGCTGCGTGATGACGTCCCAGAGCCCCAGCCGGCTGCGCGGGTCGAGGCCGGTGGTCGGCTCGTCGAGGAACAGCACGCGGGGCCGGGCGACGAGGGCGCCGGCGAGGTCGATGCGCCGCCGCATGCCGCCCGAGAAGCCCTTCACCGCGCGGTCGCGCGCCTCCGTGAGCCCGAAGGTGGCGATGAGCTCGTCGGCCCGCGCCCGCGAGGCGCGCCGGCCCATGTGGTACAGCCGGCCGACCATGTCGAGGTTCTCGAACGCGGTGAGGTTCTCGTCGACGGCGGCGTACTGGCCGGACACCCCGATCATCGCCCGGACGTCCGCCCCGCGCGTGAGCACGTCGACCCCGTCGACCCGCGCGGTGCCCGCGTCCGGTCGGACGAGCGTCGTGAGGACCTTGACGGCGGTGGTCTTGCCGGCGCCGTTCGGCCCGAGCAGGCCGAGGACCGTGCCCTCCGGGACCTGCAGGTCGAGGCCGGCGAGCGCGTGCACCGGCGGCGCACCGCGCGGGTGGTAGGTCTTGACGAGCCCCTCGGCTTCGATGACGGCCATGGCGCATGCTAGCGCCGGTGATTTCCCCGCGCAATGGATCCCGGACGCCGCGAGGGGCGGATGCCGACCGGCACCCGCCCCTCGGGGACTTCCCTCCTGTCAGCCGGGTCAGCGGCTCACGGAGAGGTACTTCGGCGAGCTGGTCCTCGCGGCGTTGGCGTCGTCGCCCGCGTACGTAGCGGTGACCGTGTAGCGGCCCTTCGCGTACGCCGGCAGCTCCACGCGGCCGGTGCCGGACGCGTCGAGCGTGACGTCGAACGAGTCCGACCCCACCTGCACGACGACCGTGCCGGTCGGCGCCGCCTTGGCGGCGCTGTCGACCTTGACGGTGACGACGGCCTTCTGCGTGCTCGTCACCACGGACGGCTTGAGGCCCACCGTGACGGTGCTGGCCAGCTTTACCACGACGGCCTCGCTCGTGGCGGTGCCCGAGAGCCCCGCGGCCGGCTTCGCCGTCACGACGACGGTGATCGACTTGCCCGCCACGGAGGGCGAGACCCGGTAGGTCGCGCGCGTCTGGCCGGCGAGCGGCTTCCCGTCCGCGTACCACTGGTACGAGAACGCGAGGCCCTCGGCCTCCCACTCGCCGGTGGACGCGGTGAGCGTCTGACCGACGACGGGCGAGCCCGAGATGACGGGCGGCGCGGTGGCGACCGGTGCCGGGATCGGGCCCGACTCCACGCGGACGTAGGTCGTGGCGGCGCTGCCCGAGTAGGCCACGCGACCGAGGTACGCGGTCTCGGGCTCGAGGCCCGTCCAGGACGCCGTGTACGTGAGCGGGGTGCTCTGCACCGCGTCGAGCGGGTTCGGGGACACCTGGAAGGCGCCCTCGTCCGTCGTCGTGGACAGGTCGAACGTGGTGACCGTGAAGTCCTGCGTGCGCGTCCCCTTCGGGATCGAGAACACGTCGACCTGCACCACGTACGAGCCCGCGGTCGGGTCCTCGATGGTGACCGACTCGTCGGCCGACGCGGTCGCCGAGACGAACTGCTCCACGGCCTTCCCGCCCTCGAGTCGCGTGACCGTGAGGTCGAGGTCCGCGGCGTCGTCCGCCGAGTCGACGTCGATCCGCGTGGCCAGCAGCCCCTCCGGCACGGTGACCGGGTAGGTGAAGGAGGACTTCGCCTTGCCGGAGCCGGTGAAGGGCGACCGCTTGTCCTTCGGGTTCGGGATGACGACGCCGGGGGCGAGGCCCTCGGCGGTCAGCGCGATCTCGCCCGTGGCACCCGGCGTGACGGTGACGTCGACGGATCCGTCGATGCCGGTGCCCTGCACCTCGGCCGGGGCCGCGATGGAGACGGGGTTGACGGCGACGGGGCTGCGCACGACGTGGTCGGCGCTCGTCCAGGTCAGGGACCCGGTGGCGTACTCGTCGACGGTCGCCGTGGTGCGCGTGAAGGCCACCTCGAACGACTTCGTCTGGCCGGCCGCGGTGAACTCGAGCGTGCTCGGCGTGACGTCCGCCTCGATGCCCTCGAGGCCCTGGACGGTGGCGGTGTAGGTGCCGGCGCCCGTCGAGGTGACCTCGCGGGTCACGGTCTCGGCGCCCGTCAGGGTGCCGATCGCGATGCTCGCCAGGTTGAGCTCCGAGGGGTCGATCGGGTCGGAGCCGGTCTCGATCCCCACGCCCGCGATGTAGGCGAGCCAGTCGTCGAGGCCGTTCAGGTAGAGCAGCCCGGCGTCCAGGTACTCGGTCGGGTCGACGTGACCCGCGCCCTGCACGAAGGGATCGGTGACGGGCTGGCCGTCGCCGTCCACCGTGTCGTACGCGGTGGTCATGAGGGCCGACTTGATCTCCGAGACGGGCGCGTTCGGGCGCTCGCCCAGGTACAGCAGCGCGAGGCCGGCCACGTGCGGGGCCGCCATCGACGTGCCGGAGAGGAGGCCGTAGGTCGGCTCGCCGCCCTCGACGTTGTTGGTCGCCGCGATGATCGCGACGCCGGGCGCCGTGACGTCGGGCTTGAGGATGTCGCTGCCGTCCGCGAGGACCGGGCCGCGCGAGCTGAAGCCGGCGACCTGGGGGGTCGGCTCCTCGATGCCGGTCGTGTTGTCCGGGACGAGCGTGACGGTCGCGCCGGGCGTGGACGCGTAGGCCGTGACGGCCGCGTAGACGTCCGCGTCGAGGTGGACGGTCGGCACCGCGTGGGTGTCGGAGTCCGTCGAGTTCGGCGTCGGGTTCACGAGCACCATGCCGATGCCGCCCGCGCGGGCGACCTCGGCCGACTTGGCGACGCGGTCGAACGTGCCGCGCTCGCACAGGACGATCGTGCCCGCGGCCTTCGCCGGGTCGAGGACGCCGGGACCGCAGAGCGCGGGTGTCGTGGCGCCGGCCGCGGCGACCGAGGCCGCCGTGACGAAGGCGCCCGAGACGGGCTCGGTGACCGTGATCGACGCGCCCGCGAAGGCCTGGCCGTCCCCGAGCTGGGCCGTGGCCTGGAAGTTGCCCGCCACCGTGCTGGCGCCGACCGTGGTGATCCACGGCGAGGCGTTGTCGAGGGTGGAGGAGTCGGGGCCGGAGTTGCCCGCAGAGGCCGACACGAAGATGCCGGCCGCGGCGGCGCCGAGGAACGCGACGTCGGTCGCGGAGACCGTGGTCTCGGCCGATCCGCCGCCGATGGAGTAGTTGATGACGTCGACGCCGTCCGCCGTCGCCTGCTCGATGGCGGCGACGAGGTCGGCGCCCGCGCAGCCGTCGTCGGTGGTGACGGCGGGGTCGGGACCCGACCAGCACACCTTGTAGGCGGAGATCTTGGACGCGGGTGCCACGCCGGAGATCTCGCCGAGCTCGGCGCCCGCGATGGTCGCCTCGACGCCCGACTCGCCCGCCGCGGTCGACGCGGTGTGCGAGCCGTGCCCGTCGCCGTCGCGCGGCGAGACGTACTCGCCCGTCTTCGCGGTGCCGATGTTCGCCTTGCCGAAGCCGTCGACGTAGTAGCGCGCGCCGATCACCTTCGTGCTGCAGTCGGCGGCGGTGAACTGCTCGCCGGTCTGGCACAGGCCCGTGAACTGCGTCCCGTCGCCCTTGTCGAAGCGGATCGTGGACCCGTCGAGGTAGGGCTCGTCGCCCGCCGTCGTGCCGAGCGCCTCGCCCGCGAAGGAGGGGTTCTCGGGGGCGATGCCGGTGTCGATGACGCCGATGACCGCGCCCTCGCCCGCGGAGTCCTGCCCGCCCGTCTCCGCCCAGACGCCGTCGGGGCCCGTGAGCCCCAGGAAGTCGATGGCCGGGGTCGAGGTGGGGTGGTAGATGCGGTCGGGCTCGACGCTCGCGACCTTGCGGTCGCTCGAGAGCCGTGCCGCCTGCTCGGCGGTGAGGTCGGCCGAGAAGCCGTTGACCGTGAGGGAGTACGAGTAGTCGATGTCGGCGCCGACGCTGGCGGCGACCTCCTCCTGCTGTCCCTCGAGGTAGTCCGTGTACTCGACGACCGGAGCGGCGTCGGCGTCGAGCTGCGTGCCCGATCGGGCCTGCGTGGCGGCGAGCCCGGAGACCCCGCCCTGGTAGGTCGCGGCGGCCTCGTCGGCGAGGGTCACGATGTAGCGGCCGTCCTTCAGGTCGACGGCCTGCTTCGCGACGGTCGGGGCGGGGGCGGCCATGGCGCCTCCGGCTCCGACGGTCACGAGGCCGGCTGCGACGAGGGCGGTGATGGCGGCGGAGGCCGTCGCCCTGCGCAGGGATGCTGCGCGGTTCGGCTCCGTGCGGAGCCTGGAGAAGCGTGGGATCACGAACACGTCCTTCAGTGGGGATGAGTGGCCCGCACGCGCCCCGAAGACGCGCACGAATCCTCAACATACCCCGGGTATTCGCCCTGAGATAGGCCGGGTGTTACCGCCGTGTAACAGATCGGACAGGTCCCTCGAAGCCCGTCATCCCGCCGATCCCGAGCGCTCCCGGCTGCTCCCGGGGCGGTCCCTAGGGGCTCGCGTACGCCACCCATGCAGCAGGTGTTCAGGATCCCGTCCGGACGGACCCGGCACGCGGGAGGGGCGCCCGCCTGCTGGCGCGCGCCCCTCCCGTCGTGCTGCCCGCCGCTCGCGCGGGCCCGTCTCAGCCGATCACGCGCAGCTGCCTCCGCGGGCTCGTGCCCGGTGCGACGACGGCGTCGCCCGCGTAGGCGGCCTGCACGGGATGGCTGCCCGCCGCGAGGTCGGCGAGCTCCAGGCGCGCGGTCCCCTGCGCGTCCAGGACGACGTCGTGCGCCTGCCCGTCGACCGAGACGGTGACCGTGCCGGTGGCGGGGGCGGGCGCCCGGCTCGCGACGCGGACCGCGACGGCGGACGTCCGGCCGCTCCGCGGATCCGCCCCGGTGACGGTCACGCTCGCCCGCGGGGCGAACCGCACGGCCATCGGCTGCGTCACGGACACCCCGTGCGACCCGTCGGGAGCCGTCGCCGTGACCTCCGCCGTCAGCGCCCTGCCCACGTCCTGGGCGGTGGCCTGGTACGCGGCGTCGTCGGCGCCGGGGATCGGCTTCCCGTCGGACAGCCACCTCGTCCGGAAGGCGAGGCCGCTCGCGGCCCACGTCCCGACGTCGGCCGTCAGCCGCGATCCCACGATGGGCGTCCCCTCGATGCGGGCGGCCGAGGTCGCCGCGACCGGGCGTGCCGCGCTCGGCGCCGTGGTGACGTCGACCAGCGTGCGCGGCGACGCGTCCGTGCCGTACGAGACCAGCCCGAGGTACTCCGGCCCCGCGGCGAGGCCGTCCCACGCGACCTGGAACGTCGCCTGCTCGCCCTGCACCGGGCGCACCGACTCCGGTCGCACCGAGGGGGCGCCCTCGCCCGCGCCCGGGCGCAGGTGGTACGGCTCGATCACGTAGGCGCCCGTCCCGCCCGCCGTGCTCACCCCGAAGACGAGGACCTGGGCCACGTAGTCGCCGGGCTCCGGGTCGAAGACCGTGATCCGCTCGGACGCCGACTCGGTCCCGGACTGCCGGCGGGTGATCACGCTGCCGTCCGCCGCCACCCGGTCGAGCGTCAGGTCGAGGTCCGTCGTCCCCGCGGTCGGGTGCACGTCCACGACCAGGGCGCGCTCCCCCGCGTCGACGTGGATCCGGTGCGCGAGGACCTCGCCCTCCTCCCCGCGTCCGGACTCCCCGGAGCCCGGGCGGGTCGGGTCGGGCAGCGGCACGCCGCGGACCAGCCCGTCGACCACGGGCCGGAGGGTGCCGGTCGATCCGGCCGTCACCGTGACGTCGGCCGCCCCCGTCGTGCCGGAGCCCGACACGGACCCCGGCGCCACGACCGGGACCGGCCGGACGGCGATCGGGCTGCGCACGGTCGTGTCGCCGCCCGTCCAGGTCAGCGAGCCGGTGGCGTACCGGCCCACCTCCGCGTCGGACGTGGACGAGAGCCGGACGGTGAAGGACCGCGTCTGCCCGGCCTTCGTGAAGGCGAGGGTCGCGGGGACCACGTCGGCGTGCACCCCGGCCAGCCCCTGGACCGACGCCGTGTACCGGCCAGGGCGGGTCGCGGTGACCGTGCGCGTCACCGTCCGCGGCCCCGTGAGGGATGCGACGGCGATGCTGGGCAGGTTGAGCTCGGACGGGTCCCGGGGCTGGGCGCCGTCACCGAGGTCGCCGCCGATGCCCGCGACGTACCGCGCCCAGTCGTCGTGGCCGGCGAGGTAGAGCAGCCCGGGATCGAGGTAGCGGGTCGTCTGGATCTCGCCCGCGCCCTGCGCGAACGGGTCCGTCACGGGATGGCCGTCCGCGTCCACGGTGTCGCGGGCCGTGGTCATGAGCGCCGACTTGATCTCCGCGGGCGCGGCCTGGGGGTGCTCGCCGAGGTAGAGCAGCCCGCTGCCGGCCACGTGCGGGGCGGCCATCGACGTGCCGGACAGGGCGCCGAAGGTCGGCCGACCCGCCTCGGTGTCCGCGGTGGCGGCGAGGACCGCCACGCCGGGAGCGGCGACGTCCGGCTTGAGGACGTCGCCTCCCGCGAGGCTGGCCGGTCCGCGGGAGCTGAAGCCGGCGATCTGCGGGGCCGGGGCCTCGCTGCCCGTCGTGTTGCCGCGGACCATGGTCGCCGTCGCGCCGGCGCGCGCCTCGTCGAGGACCGTCTGCCGCGAGGGCACGTCGACGTGCACGGTGGGGACGGAGTGGGAGTCCGCGTCCGCGGAGTCGGTCTTCGTGTTGACGAGGACCATGCCCACGCCGCCGGCGCGGCGCACCTCCGCCGACTTCTCCACCCGTCCGGTCACGCCCCGGTCGCAGACGACGATCCGCCCGGCCGTCCGGGCGGGATCGAGCGAGTCCGCCGCGCAGACGGCCGGGGAGGACGTCCCCGCGACGGACGCCGCGGAGGCGAGCACGAGCGGCGCCGCGACGGGGGCGATCACCGTCAGCGACGCCCCGACGACCTTCCGTCCGTCCGCGAACGCGATCGTCCCGGAGTACGGGTGCGGCGCGGAGCTCGCGCCGACCGTGGTCACCCAGGGGGTGCTGTTGTCGCCCGTGCCCGCGTCCGGGCCGCTGTTCCCCGCGGCCGCCGCGACGAAGACGCCCGCGGAGGCCGCTCCGAAGAACGCCCGGTCGGTCGGGCTCAGCTCGGTCTGCCCGGATCCGCCGATCGAGTAGTTGACGACGTCGACGCCGTCCGCCGTCGCCTGCTCGATGGCCGCGACGAGGTCGCTGCTGGAGCAGCCGTCGTCGGTCTCCACCGCCGCGTCCGGTCCGTCCCAGCAGGCCTTGTAGACGGCGATCCGCGCGGCGGGGGCGACGCCGGAGATCTCGTCCACCTCCTGGCCGGCCACGACGGCGGTCACCCCGCCGTCGCCCGCGGCCGTGCTGGCCGTGTGCGATCCGTGCCCGTTCGTGTCCCGGGGCGAGAGCCGCTCCTGCGGCCCGAGCGGGTCGCCGTCGGCCTGGCGCCCCTGGACGAAGTAGCGCGCGCCGATGACCTTCGTCGAGCAGTCGGCGGCCGAGAACCCGGGACCGGTCTGGCAGGCGCCGTGGAACACGTGGCCGTCGGCCTTGCGGTACGCGGTGCCGTCGGCGTCGCCGTCCCGGTAGGGCTCGGCACCGGGCGCGGTCCCGAGGGGAGCACCGGCGAACGCGGGGTTGTCCGGCGCGATCCCGGTGTCGATGTCGCCCAGCACGACGCCCTCGCCCGCGTGCTCCTGGCCGCCCGTACGGGCCCAGACGCCGTCGGGACCGGGGAGCCCCAGCGCGTCGAGCGCCGGGGTCGACTGCGGGTGGAGCAGCGTGTCGGGCTGCACGCTCAGGACGCGGTCGTCCGCCGACAGGCGCGCCGCCTGGTGCGCGGTGAGGCGGGCGGAGAACCCGTCGAGGGTCAGCGCGTAGGCCTGGTCGACCTCCGCGCCGACGGCGGCCGCGGTCTGGCGCTGGACGTCCCGCAGGTGGCCCGCGTAGTCCTCCACGGCCTCGGAGCCGGCGTCGAGCTGCGTGCCGGGATCCGCGCGGGTCGACTGCAGGCCCGGCGTGCCGCCGGCGTACGTCGCCGCGGGGTCGGCACGCAGCGTGACGACGTAGGACGAGGCGCCGCCGGCGCTCCCGCCGCCGTCGGCGGGACGGGGCGCGGCCTGCGCGACCCCGGGGAGCGTCGCGGCGACGAGCGCGAGGGCGGTGAGCGCGGTGCCCGCGGCGACGGGCCACGCACGGCGTCCCGCACGGGCCGGCGGCGCCGCGGATCGGACCGGCGAGGACGGGGGAAGGAGCATGGTGGTTCCCTTCGGTCACCGGCTCGAGGCCGGACGGGGGTGGATTCCCGTCAGGCTAAGGAGACCTGTGGATCTCCCGTGGGCCTGGTGCACAGCACCGCGCCGCCCGCGTCGGGCGCGCCCGCCGGCTCGCCTGTCCCGGACGCACGAGAGGCCCCGCATCCGAGGGATGCGGGGCCTCTCACCGGCGGGCCGGCGGGCGTCGGATCAGGCCAGGCGCGCCTGCAGGTTGTCCGCGAGCGACGCGAGGAACTCCTCGGTCGTCTGGTACGGCTGGTCGGGCCCGACGAGGAGCGCGAGGTCCTTCGTCATCTTGCCGCTCTCGACCGTCGTGATGACGACGTCCTCGAGGGTGTCCGCGAAGGTCCTCAGCGCGTCGTTGCCGTCGAGCTTCGCGCGGTGCGCGAGGCCCCGCGTCCAGGCGTAGATCGACGCGATGGGGTTCGTCGACGTGGGCTTGCCCTGCTGGTGCTGGCGGTAGTGGCGCGTGACGGTGCCGTGCGCGGCCTCCGCCTCGACGACCTTGCCGTCGGGCGTGGTCAGCACGCTCGTCATGAGGCCGAGCGAGCCGAAGCCCTGCGCGACGGTGTCGGACTGCACGTCGCCGTCGTAGTTCTTGCAGGCCCAGACGTAGCCGCCCTCCCACTTGAGGGACGCGGCGACCATGTCGTCGATCAGGCGGTGCTCGTAGGTGAGGCCGGCCGCGGCGAACTGGTCCTGGTACTCCGCCTCGAACACCTCCTGGAACAGGTCCTTGAAGCGGCCGTCGTAGGCCTTGAGGATCGTGTTCTTGGTGGAGAGGTACACCGGGTAGTTCCGGGCGAGCCCGTAGGACAGCGAGGCGCGCGCGAAGTCGCGGATCGAGTCGTCGAGGTTGTACATGCCCATCGCGACGCCGGATCCGGGGCTCTGGAACACCTCGAACTGCTGCGGCTCGGAGCCGTCCTTCGGCGTGAAGGTCATCGTGAGGGTGCCCTCGCCCTCGAAGCGGAAGTCGGTGGCGCGGTACTGGTCGCCGAAGGCGTGGCGGCCGACGATGATCGGCTTGTTCCAGCCGGGGACGAGGCGCGGGATGTTGCTGATGATGATGGGCTCGCGGAAGATCGTGCCGCCGAGGATGTTGCGGATCGTGCCGTTCGGCGAGCGCCACATCCTCTTGAGGCCGAACTCCTCGACGCGCGCCTCGTCGGGCGTGATCGTCGCGCACTTGACGCCGACGCCGTGCTTCTTGATGGCGTTGGCCGCGTCGATCGTGATCTGGTCGTCGGTCTCGTCGCGCTTCTCGATGCCCAGGTCGTAGTACTCGAGGTCGATGTCGAGGTACGGGTGGATGAGCGTGTCCTTGATGGACTGCCAGATGATGCGCGTCATCTCGTCGCCGTCGAGCTCGACGACGGTCCCCTCTACCTTGATCTTCTCCACGAAGTCCTCCTCATGCTCGTCGGTGCCCTCCGTGGGCGCGTCTCCGTCGGCGCACCCCGGGTCCGGCTCGTCGCCGGTGGATCCGTCGGCCAGCCTACCCGGCGGGCCCTGTCTCTCGACATCGAGACATCCCGCGGGATGCGCGCGCGGAGCCGCCGGTGCCGCGGATGCATCCGCCGTCACCCGCGCGCATCCCGCCGCTCCGGCGCCTGGTCCGCGGGACGCCCGCCCGATACCCTGTGGCCATGAGCGACATGACACTCGAAGAGCTGAGCGCCCGCACGATCGTGGCGGCGAACACGCTGACGCTCAAGCCGGGGCAGGAGGCGTACGTCGCCCCCGTGTCGCACTCCATCGCCGAGGCCTACGTGAACCCGACCACCGCCTGGCCGCGCGTGGTCATGGAGGACGGCGAGGTCGTCGGCTTCATCATGGGCAACTTCGACCCCGAGGCGCACGAGGAGATCTTCCGCAGCTGCATCTGGCGGATCAACGTCGACGCGGACGCGCAGGGGCACGGCGTCGGCCGCTTCGCCGTGCTCGCCCTGGCCGACGAGGCGCGCGCGCGCGGCTTCGACCGCCTCACGGTGGTGTGGGAGCCGGGCGAGGACGGTCCGGAGGAGTTCTTCACGCACGTCGGCTTCGAGGTCATCGGCGAGACCCAGTACGGCGAGTCCATCGGCGCCCTGGCGCTCTAGCGCGTGGCCGTCTTCGCCACCCCCGGGGAGTTCACCGACCGCGTGCTCGAGGTCGTGGCGGAGATCCCGCCCGGTCGGGTCATGACGTACGGCGACGTCGCCGCCGTCTTCGGCCGCCGCGGCGCCCGGGCGGTCGGCATGGTGCTGCGCTACCACGGCGCCGGGCTCCCCTGGTGGCGGGTCCTCCGCGCCGGCGGGCATCCCCCGACGGGCCTCGCCGACGAGGCCCGCCCCCGCTACGAGGCCGAGGGCACGCCCCTCCTCGTCGCCCCGACGGACGAGGGCTACCGCGTCGACCTCGCGGCGGCCCGCTGGTTCCCGTGACCGGCTGATCCCGTGCGGCGCGCGGCGGCCTCCCCCGGGCGGCCGACCCCGGGTCATGCCCGGGGACCACGACCGGGGCCTCCCGGCCGACGCGGTGGAGCCGGTCGGTCCGCTGGACTGGGACCATGCCCCGACGCCGGTCCGTCCGCCCCCTCGCCGCCTCCGCCCTCGCCGCCACCCTCGCGCTCGCCCTCGGCGGCTGCGGGGCCGCCCGCACCGTCGGCGGCATGACCACGCCGGCGGACGCCCGCGTCTACGCGGCGGCGGAGGACGCCGAGGGGCGGCTCCCCGCCTGGATCCCGGCGGACGCCACCGACATCCGCATCAAGACGTCGCTGCGCGGCGAGGGCGCCATCCTCGAGTTCCGCTCCGCGACGCCCGCCGACCGGCTCGGATGCGAGGCCGCGACGCCGGACGCACCCGCGCCCGGCGTGCAGGACACCTGGTGGCCGGATCCGACGCCCGCGGCGACCATGACGTGCGGCGACGGCTGGCACGCCGCCCCCGACGGCGAGGTCGTGCACGCCTGGCTGCCGACGGGATCCCCCGCGCTCGACCTCTGATCCCGGCTGGCGCTGGCGCCGGCGCTAGACCAGCGATTCCCGCCAGGCCGCGTGCAGCTGCGAGAACCGGCCGGTGCCCTCGATGAGCGCGTCCGGCGTCCCGTCCTCGACGATGCGGCCCTGCTCCATCACGAGCACGCGGTCGGCGATCGCGACCGTGGAGAGCCGGTGCGCGATGATGATGGCCGTCCGGTCCGCGAGCAGGGTCGTGAGGCCCTGCTGCACGAGGCGCTCGCTCGGGATGTCGAGCGAGCTGGTCGCCTCGTCGAGGATCAGCACCGCCGGATCCGCGAGGAACGCGCGCGCGAACGAGATCAGCTGCCGCTGCCCGGCCGAGACGCGGCCGCCGCGCTTGTTCACGTCGGTGTCGTACCCGTCCGGGAGCGACTCGATGAAGGTGTGGGCACCCACGGCCTCCGCCGCCTCCTGGATCTCCCGACTCGTCGCCTCGGGCTTGCCGATGGCGATGTTGTCGGCCACCGACCCCGAGAAGAGGTACGCCTCCTGCGTCACCATGACGATGGCGCGGCGGAGGTCCTTCGGGTGGAGGTCCCGCAGGTCGATCCCGTCGAGCGCGACGCGTCCGTCGGACGGGTCGTAGAACCGCGAGATGAGCTTGGCGAGCGTCGTCTTGCCCGCGCCCGTCGATCCGACGAGGGCGATGGTCTGCCCCGCCGGCATGTCGAGGTCGAAGCGGGGCAGGATCGTCTTGCCCTTCCCGTAGCCGAACTCCACGCCCTCGAACGCGACGTGGCCCGTGGACTCCCACAGGTCCACCGGCCGCACCGGGTCCGGCACGCTCGGCTCCTCCTCGAGCACGCCCGAGATCTTCTCGAGCGCGGCCGACGCCGACTGGTAGCTGTTGTAGAACATGGCCATGTCCTGCGCCGGCCCGAAGAACTGCCGCGTGTAGAGCACGACCGCCAGGAGCGCGCCGATGCCGAGCTGGCCGTCGGCGACGCGGAGGCCGCCGACGAGCAGCACGACCGCCACGGTGACGTTGCCGATGAGGATGAGCCCGGGGTCGAACACGCCGAAGACCTGGATCACGCGCATGTTGGTGTCGCGGTACCCCTCGACGTGCTCCGAGAACTCGGCGGCGTTGCGGTTCTCCTTGCGGAAGGCCTTCACCGCCCGGATTCCCGTCATCGTCTCGACGAAGTGCACGATCAGGCGCGCGGACTTCACGCGCGTCTGGCGGAACAGCGCCTGCGACTTCACGGCGAACCAGAGGCTCAGGAGGAACAGCGGCACGAGGGCGGCGAGCAGCACGAGGCCCGAGACCCAGTCGAACGAGAACAGCGCGACGGCGGTGAAGGCCATGTAGAGCGCCCCCTGCACGAGCTGGTTGATCCCGCCGTTGAGGAGCTCGCGGATCGAGTCGAGGTCGCTCGTCTGGCGCGAGATGATGCGGCCGGACGTGTACGTCTCGTGGAACTCCAGGCTCAGCTTCTGCGTGTGCAGGAACATGCGCTTGCGGAGGTCGAGGAGGATCTCCTGCGCGATCCGCGCCGACATGACCTGGTACTTGGCCACCAGGACGGCGCCCGTCACCGCGACGAGGACGTACGCGCCGATCACGAGCGCGAGCTGCGTGAAGTCCCCCGTGTCGAGGAGCGCGGGCAACGCCCGGTCGAGGCCGATGCCGATGAGGGCGGGGCCCGCGACGTTGGCCGCCGTGGCGACGAGGATCGTGACGGCCGTGAGGATCAGCGACTGCTTGACCGGCTGGATGGTGCTGACGAGCAGCCGCGTCGAGCGCTTGCGGATCTGCTTGCTCTCGCTGCGGGAGAAGTCGTCCCTCTCCTCGCCGGTGACTCCGGTGACGCTCATGCTGAGGCCTCCTCGCGCACGGTGTTCCCTTCCACGTCGAGGCTCGAGATGACGAACCGGTAGTGCTCGCTCGTGGCGAGCAGGTCGGAGTGCCGGCCGACCGCGGTGATGCGGCCGTCCTGCATGAGGGCCACCCGGTCCGCGAGCATCACGGTCGAGGGGCGGTGCGCCACGATCAGCGCGGTGGTCGACGCGAGCACGCGACGCAGCGCCGCCTCGACGAGCGCCTCCGTGTCCACGTCGAGCGCGGACAGCGGGTCGTCGAGCACGAGCACGTCGGGCGCCGCGGCGACCGCGCGCGCCAGGGCGAGGCGCTGCCGCTGCCCGCCGGAGAGGCTGAGCCCCTCCTCGCCCACGGTCGTGTCGACGCCCTCCGGCAGATCCCGGACGAACCCGGCCTGCGCGATGTCGAGCGCCTCCTGCAGCACGCGCTCGGCCTCCGGCCCGCCGGCCGCGAGGTCCGGGCGCCCGAGGAGCACGTTGTCGCGGACGCTCGAGGAGAACAGCGTCGCGTCCTCGAAGGCCATCGCGATGCGGCTGCGCAGCTCCTCGAGGCCGAGGTCGCGGATGTCCACGCCGTCCAGCTCGATGCTGCCGCCGGTGACGTCGTACAGCCTCGTGGTCAGCGCGGTGAGCGTGGACTTGCCGCAGCCGGTGACGCCGACGAGCGCCATGGTCTCGCCGGGACGCAGGTCGAGGTCGATGCCGTCGATGAGGTCGGGCTGGCCCGCGGCGGCGTCCTGGTAGCGGAAGTGCGCGCCCCGGAACACGAGGTGCCCGCGGGGCTCGGCGATGCGCACGGGCGTCGCGGGGTCGGTGATGGTGTCCTCCTCGTCCATCACCTCGAAGTACCGGTCGATGGCGGTGCGCGCGTCGAACGTCATGGACAGCAGGAAGCCCACCGACTCGATCGGCCAGCGCAGCACGGCGGCGGTCGCGAAGAAGGCGACGAGCTCGCCCACGGAGATCTCCCCGCCGGAGGCGAGGAGAACGCCGCCGAGCAGCGCCAGCGCGAAGGTGAGGTCGGGGATGAGGAGGAGCCACAGCCAGATCCCGGCGATGGCCTGGGCCTTCTTGATCTCCGTGCCCCGCAGCTCCTCCGCCTGCTCGGCGAAGGCGTCGTGCATGTGCTTGCCGCGCCCGAAGGCCTTCAGCACCCGGATGCCGTGCACCGACTGCTCGACGCTCGTGGCGAGGTCGCCGGACTGGTCCTGGCTGAGCCGGGCCACCGAGGAGTACTTCTGCTCGAACAGGTAGCCGTACACCCACAGCGGGATGGAGCAGAGGAGGAAGCCGATGCCGAGGCGCCAGTCGATGGAGACGAGGAAGCCGATGCCCACGAGGATCGTGAGGATGTTGACGACGAACAGCACCAGGCCGAACGCCATCCACCGTCGGATGAGGTTCAGGTCGCTCACCATGCGGGACAGGAGCTGCCCGCTCTGCCACCTGTCGTGGAACGCGACCGGCAGCTGCTGCAGCTTCCGGTAGAAGGCGTTCCGCATGTCGGCCTCCATGAGGGTGCCCGGCTTCAGCACGAACCAGCGACGGAGCGCGATCATCGCGGCCTCGAGGATCCCGAGCCCGAGGATGAGGAGCACGGCCGGCACCACGGCGGCCGAGTCGCCGTCGCCGAGCGGCCCGTCGACCAGGCCGCGGAGGATCTGCGGGATGACGAGCGACAGGAGCGAGCCGACGAGCGCGACCACCATGCCGGCGATGATGCTCGGCATGGCGGGACGCGCGAACGGCAGCAGCCGCATCAGGACCGGGATGGTGCCGGGCCGGGGGCCGTGGCGGTCGGCCGACGACGCGTCAGGCGATTCGGGCGGTGAGGTGGACACGAGGGATTCCTTTTCGTAGTCGGCCGATGCGCGGCCGGAGGTGCTCTGCGGCCACGGGCGGAGGGCACCCGTGGCGGGGCCCCGGCGCGGCGGCCGGACGGATGACGAGGTCCCGGGATCTCTCGCGGGAGGACGGTGGGTGCGGGCTGGCGGTCAGCCGCCGGCGTCCCGCACAGCGGAGCACGACGACGTGCCCCGACGCGGGAGCGCCCGGCCGGTGCCGGATCCCCGGTGCTGGACGTGCGGGCCGAGGGGCCCGGTGTCCCGTGGCGCCGGGTGGTGGGAGCGGCGGGAGCTAGCGGCGCGGGACGCCGGACGGGATCGTGGGGTGCGCGGTCACGGCACCGATCCTGTTCGAGGTCGTGCGTGCGTGCGTCATCGATGTCGTGGTCATGACACCCTCCCTGGCTGCGTATGCGATTCACGTGTGGGCCGCACCGATGGACCACGTGAATGGCCGCGCGAGGCAGCCTTCCAGGATATGGACGGGAGACGCGAAGAAGCAAGGGCCCGGCTCGCATCCGTGGATGCGGGCCGGGCCCTCGAGCTCACGTCCGTCGGTATCAGCCGATGCGCACCGACAGGCAGGTGACGCAGCCCTCGAGCTTCTCGAACTCGCTGATGTCCACCGTCACCACCTCGTAGCCGAGGCCGCGCAGCAGCTCCGCCGTCCGCGGCGCCGCGGCGGAGAGCAGCAGGGTGTCGTCGTCGAGGGCCACGACGGCGGTCCCCTCGGCCTCGGGGACGGCCAGGAACGACGGGAAGAGGCGCGGCTCGTCGACGAGAGCCTCGTACCCGATGACCGTGCCGTCCGGCAGGGCCGTGACCTGCGACTTGAGGTGCAGGGTCCGCCGGACGGGCACGGCCACCACGGCGTAGCCGAGTGGGCGCGCGATCTCGCGGAGGCGGCGGATCCCGGCGGAGTTCGTGCGGCTGCTGGCCCCCACGTAGAGGGTGCGACCGACCTCGAGCACGTCCCCGCCGTCGATCGTCGCGGGGAGGTCGATGGATGCCACCGTGAGGCCCATGTCCTCGACCGCGCGCTCGACGCCGGTCCGCTCGCCTCGACGGGAGTCCGAGCCGGACGTCAGCAGGACGGCCGTGCCGCCGAGGACGAGCACGGCATCCTCGACGAAGACCGAGTCGGGGTGCTCGTCCGCGGGCGGCACCTCGCGCGTCGACCAGCCGTGCTCCTCGAGCGCCAGGACGTAGCCCTCCCACTGCTGATCCGCCAGCTCCGCGTCCACGGGCCGACGGTCGAGGTGGGTCAGCTCTCCTTCGGCGAGGCGGGACGACGGGATGCGCACCAGCGCGATCCGCTCGCGCACCGGGTCACTCGTGCTGCCGACGAGCCGGATCCACAGCCGACGGCCCAGGAGGATCGACGCCAGGGAGACGCCGATGACGAACATCAGGTTGAGTCCCAGGAGGGTCTCCAGCAGCGGCACCACGATGTCGCCGGTGATGGTCGCCCCCTGGCCGAGCGCCCCGACGAGGCTGCCCACGAGAGCACCGACGACCGCAGCGGCGACGGACCCGACGATGGTGGTCCACAGCCTGCGGTAGAGGCCGGTACCGGCGAGGGCCGCGAGGAGGACGAACGCGACGAGGGTGTGGACCGTCCAGTAGTCGAGGAGGGTGACCAGGATGGCGGCTCCGGGCTGATTGGCACTGAACAGCGCGAGCACGCTGAAGAGCAACCCCAGGATGGCGGAGACCCCGGCTGCGACGAGCGCCGCGGACAGGGCACGGCCGAGCGGCGTCGCGGTGGCGGAGGACGACGGGGCCCCTCGGCCCGACGCCCTCGACCCTCGCGCCGCGTCGGCGTCCGGCCGCACAGGAGATCCCTGGGGATCGCCTCCGGCTGCCGGCGGGGTCTGAGTTGCGTCTCGGGCGTTCTCGTGGGGATCGGTCACGAGCGACGAGGATATCGGCCGCTCTTATGGGCGCGATGTGAGGGCGCTGGCAGCGTCGGCCAGCTGGGCGACGGGGCAGGCTGCCGGCGTCCACGGATCTTCCGGGGCGACCAGATCCCCCGTCCTGCGGCGCCAGCTGGCGGTCGCCTGGTCCAGGCGGCCACCGTGGCTGTTGACGCAGAAAGGGCTGTTAACGCAGGAAGGCCCGTCGCACCAAGTGCGACGGGCCTTCCCGTTCGATCAAATCAAGTCCGGCGGTGTC
>NZ_JBWKXC010000005.1:134879-239487 GCF_059422605.1 Clavibacter sp. GW821-FHT01D01 | reverse complement strand
CCCCCCCCCCCCCCCCCCCCCCCCCCCCCCCCCGGGGTCGATCAGTCCAGGTCGCCCTGGACGAGGGTCATGAACTCCTCGGCGGTGATGGCGCCGGTCACGAGCTGCGCGGCGTTCTGCTGCGAGGTCGTCGTGGCCTGCGCGGAGAAGTACGCCTCGAACCACGGGACGGTGGTGTCCGTGGAGGAGATGAGGTCGCGCACCTCGGTGGTCAGCGGCGAGGTCTCGACGTCGCCGTCGACGGTGAAGCCGGAGATGCGGCTGCTGTCCTGCAGGGCGACCGTGCCGTAGTTCTCGGTGATGCACTTCACCCAGGCGCGGCTGTCGTCGTTGAGCGCGGACTCGTTGATGGTGAAGGGCAGGCCCACGTTGGCGACGAGCTGGCTGCTGTCGCCGGACCCGCCGTCGACGTCGGGGAACGGCATGAAGCCGATGTTCTCCTCGCCGATCTCGTTCAGCTCCGGGTCCCCGATGCTGCTGAGGATCCAGCTGCCCATGTAGATCATGGGCGAGCTGCCGTTGAGGAACTGGTTGATGGAGGTGTCGTAGTCGATGGAGCCGACGCCCTGGCCGAAGTAGCCGGCGGCGCCGAGGTCGGCGACCTCCTGCGCGGCCGCCACGTACTCGGGGTCGGTCAGCTCGGCGTCGCCGTCCTTCACCTTCTGCAGCGCGTCCGGGCCGAGGTCGCGCTCGATGTAGTTGCCGATGAGGCGCGTGAGGGGCCAGCCCTGCTCGCCGCTGGCGGAGAACGGCACGACGCCGGCGTCCGCGAAGGTGGCGGCGGCCTCGACGAGCTCGTCCCAGCTCGTGGGGACCGCGATCCCCTGCTCGTCGAACTGCGCCTCGTTGTACCAGACGCCCTCGATGTTGTACTCGGTGGGGAGCACCACGAAGTCGCCGTCGTAGAGGGACTCGACGGTGGAGCGGGCCGCGGGCTCGATGCTGTCGGAGACGCCCAGGTCGTCGAAGAGGGTGCTGAGGTCGGCGCCGCTGCCGGCCTCCTTCAGCTGCAGGGTGAGCTCGCTGGTGTCGACGGCGTACATGACGGGGAGGCCGCCCTGGCCGGCGAGGAGCTGGACCTGCTGGTTGAGGTTGGTCTGGGGCACGGTGTCGACCTTCAACGGCATGGCCGCCTGCTCGGTGGCGCACGCGCCCTCCGCCAACGTTTGAAGCGTTCGAGGGACGACCTCGTTCTCGACGTTCCCGAGGACGGTGAACTCCGTGGGGGCAGCGCCCCCGCCGCCGCCGGCGCACGCGGACAAGGCCAAGATGGTCACGCCCGCTGCGGTGACCGCAGCAGCCCGACGAGCTGACTTGAGCAACATTCCTCCTTGAATGGCTGGACGCTCCAGAAGTTGAAGCGCTTCAAAGTAAGACACGCCCAGATCGCGATGTCAAGGGGCGTGCGCCGTCCGGGGCGGTACGCTCGGTCGCACCATGACGGTCTCCTCCTCGACTCCCCCGCGCCGGGCACCGCTCATGTCGGACGTCGCGAAGCTCGCCGGCGTCTCCATCGGCACGGTCTCGAACGTCCTCAACAGTCCCGCCGCGGTGCGGGCGAGCACGCGGGAGAAGGTGCTCGACGCCATCTCCACCCTGGGGTTCGTCCCCAACAGCACGGCCCGCAGCCTGGCGGTCGGCCGCGGGACGGCGATCGGCTTCATCGCGGTGGACCTCGGCAACTCCTACTTCCTCGACATCTCCCGCGGCATCGAGCAGGAGGCGGACGCCGGAGGGCGCCGCGTCCTGCTCGCGAACTCGGACGTCGACCTCGGGAAGCAGACGGCGCACCTGGAGCTGTTCGAGCAGGCGCGCGCGGCCGGCATCGTCCTCGCGCCCTTCGACGGCCCCCTGGACGAGGTGCGGGCGCTCCGCCGACGCGGGACGCAGGTCGTCTACGTGAACTGGCCGGGCGTCGAGGGCGAGAGCTGCGGCGTGGTCGTCGACGAGGTCCTCGGGGGCGAGCTGTCGGCGCGGCACCTCATCGAGCAGGGCAGGACGCGCCTCGCCTTCATCGGGGGTCCCTTCAGCCTGACCGCGGTCCGCGACCGCTTCGAGGGCGCCTCCCGCGCGGTCCGCGCCGCGTCGGGCGTGACGCTGGAGCTCATCACGACCCCCAAGCTGACGGTGCCCCCGGGGATCGCCGTGGGTCGGGAGCTGGCGGGGCGGGACGCGCGATCGCGTCCGGACGGGATCGTCTCCGCCTCCGACGCCCTGGCGGCCGGCATCGTGCAGTCGCTCGTCGTCGAGGGCGTCCGCGTCCCGGAGGACATCGCGATCGTCGGCTACGACGACAACCACTTCGCGGACAGCACGCTCCTGCCGCTCTCGACGGTGGGGCAGCCCGGCGTCGAGATGGGCCACCGGGCCATGCGCCTGCTGGCGGAGGAGATCGGGACGTCCGGCGACCACGTGCACGCCCACCAGACGGTCACGCTGTCGCCGCGGCTCATCGTCCGCGCCAGCAGCTCCGTCGGCGCGCTCGGCTAGCGGTCCGCGGCTACCCGGTCGACGCCGCGAGGAACGCGTCGAGCCCCACGGGCGGGCGGCCGAGCACGCGCTCCACGTCGCCGCTCACGTGCGCCATCTCCCCCGCGGCCATCGCCGTGTAGGTGCTGACCCACGCGTCCACCTGCCAGCGCGGCGCGCCCCAGCGCTCCCGGGAGGCGTACGCCTCCGCGAGGCTCTCGTCCCGGTAGGCGACGGGGCGGTCGCCGTGCGCCGTGAGGGTCGCCGCGACCTCGGCGAGGGAGAGCGCCTCGGGGCCGGTCAGGTCGTAGGTGACGTCGCGGTGCGCGTCGGGGTCCCGGAGCACCGCGGCGGCGACCTCGGCGACGTCCGACCGGGTCACGGCGGCGACGCGCCCCGCGCCGGCGGGCCCGCGGATCACGCCGTCGTCGCCCACGAGCGCGCTGATGAAGTCGAGGTAGAAGGCGTCGCGCAGGAGGGTCCAGCGCATCCCGGAGGCGCGGATCCGCTCCTCGGTCGCGTGGTGGTCGCGCGCCAGCGTGAAGGTCGCGTCCGGTGCCGCGCCGGCGAACGACGTGTAGACCACGTGCCGGACGCCCGCCTCCGCGGCCGCGTCCACGAACGCGCGGTGCTGGTCGAGCCGGTGCTCGTCCTCCGCCGCCGAGACCATGAGCAGCGTCTCCACGCCGCGCAGCGCGGCGAGCGACGCGCCGCGGTCCCCGTACGACGCCTCGTGGACGGTCGCCCCCGGGAGCCTCGGCGCCCGGGCCGGCGTGCGCGCGATCAGGCGCAGGGCGAGCCCCGCGTCGGCCAGGCGGCGGGCGACCTGGCCCCCGATGGCGCCCGTGACGCCGGTGACGGCGATCTGCCCGGTCATGCTGTCTCCTCTCCGCTCGAGGACGCCCGCCGTCCGGTGCGGACCCGGCGCGCCCCGCGGTGTCCCGACCCTAGCCCGGGCGCGACGCGGCCCCCGCCTCGCGAGGGGGACGGGGGCCGCGACGGAGCGGATCAGCGCATCACGAGCCGGCGCGGGTCACGATCACGTCGAAGGTGGTCGTCCGGACGTTCCCGGCGCGGTCCTTCGCGGTGCAGGACACGGTCGTCGTGCCGACGGGGAAGACGCCGCTGCGGGGCGGCGCGCACACCACCCGCACGTTCCCGTCGCGCGTGTCGATGGCCGACGGCAGCGCGTAGGGCACGCGGACGCCGGTCGCCTTCGTGGCGACCGCGGTGATGTCGTCGACGTCCGCGATGCGCGGGGCGGACAGGTCCGCCGGACGGGCCGGCAGCTTCCGCGCGTCCACGATGCCCCAGTAGGCGGGAGCCGCCTGCAGGTCGTCGTCGAACGGCAGCGGCTGCTCCCAGGGACGCGCGATGGGCCACGTGCGCAGCCAGCTGCGGGCGTTGCTCACGCCCCAGAAGGTGATCGAGTCGATGGACGACGACTGCTGGCGGATCATCTGGAACAGGTCGCGGTAGTAGTAGCCGACCTCGGCTCCGGCCTGCGCGTCGTCGTCGTAGACGGGCGTGTACGGATCCTGGGGTGCGCCGCTGACGTCCGCGCCCTCGTTCTGGTTCGACGCGTTCACGTCGAGCTCGGTGATGGCCTGGAGGAGGCGGGTGTCGATGCGCTCGACGGCACGGATGGAGTCGCGCAGCCACGACACGGGCCGGGCGAAGTCGACGTGCGCCTGGTGGCCCACCCCGTCGATCGGCACGCCGCGGGCGACGAGGGCGGAGACCAGCTCGAGGTAGTCGGCGCGCTTCGTCGGCAGCTCGGTGTTGTAGTCGTTGATGAACAGCTCCACGCCCGGGAAGTGGGCGCGCGCGAGGCGGAAGCCCTCGTCGACGAAGCCCTCCCCCAGCACCTGGTACCAGCGGCTGTCGCGCATGTCGTGCGCGTTGTCGTTGGGGCCGTCGGCGATGACCTCGTTGACGACGTCCATGGCCCAGATGGGGCTGTCGCCGTCGGGGTAGCGGGCCGCGATGTGGTCCGCGATGCCCGTGACGTGCGCCTCCATGCGGGCCTTCAGCAGCGCCTGGTCAGCGGGGCTGTCGGTGAGGGGGCGGTCGCCGTCGAGGAAGAACCAGGCGGGCGTCTGCGAGTGCCAGAACAGCACGTGGTAGTAGACGTCGGTCCCGGTGCGGTCGGCGAAGTCGAGCAGCTGGTCGAGCTGCGTGAAGGTGAACTGCCCCTCGACGGGCTGCACGCTCTCGGGCTTGCCGGCGTTCTCCGGGGTGAACGCGTCGAACTGGCGGCTCACGAGGTCCGCTCCCGCGCCGACCGTCTCGCGTCCGTCGATGGCGACGCCGACGTGCTCGATGCCGCGGGCGCCGAGGACGTCCCGGAGGGCGGGGATGTCCGTCTGCACGGGCGTCTCCACGGCGTCGCCGAGCTGGAAGTCGTCGAGCAGGAAGTCGGTGCCGACCGTCCCCTCCACGTAGACCTGCGCCTTGTCGACGGGACCGCCGAGCGTGTACGTGCCCGTGAGCTCCGTCCAGGCGTCGGCGGTGACGCGCGCCGCGGCTCCGGCGACGCCGTCGTAGCCGCTGCCGCCGCCGGTGTCGCGCTGCACGGACACCTTGAGCGACGCGGGCTCCTCGCCCGCGGCGAGGCGCGCCCAGACGGTGACCTCCACCTGCTGGCCGACGGCCAGCGCCGAGGTCACGTCGAGTGCGGCGCCGTGCCACTCCTGCGTGCGGTCCGCGACGAGGAGGCTGCCGGATCCGGTGTGGGCGATCGCGCTGGGCGAGATGCGGACGCCGTCGCCGCGCGGCGACCAGCCGTCCGTGCCGCCCTCGAAGCCGGAGCCGATGCCGGCGGGGGCGGCGTCGACGGCCTGGGCGGCGGGGGTGGCGAGGGCGCCGGCGGCCACGGCGAGGCCGAGGGCGGTGAGGGCGGCGAGCCCGCGGCGGCGGGCGGGCCGGCGGCCGTCCGGTCGGGGAGGGCTCACGTCCGCGAGCGCGGACGGCGTGGTGCGGGGAATGCTCATCGTCGAACACCTTCCATGTGGTCCGACGTCGATGTCGGATGCCCTCGACGCTCGCACCCTCCCCAACAGGGGGCAAGGTATTCGAAAACCTTTGTTGTGTTTGGCAACGAAAACGCCGCGGGGGTCCCGGTGGAGCGGGCGCGGCGATCCGGTGCCGCCTCGCGTGGCGCCGCGTCTCCGCATCGCCGCGGGCGCCGGCCGGCTCAGCCCGCGCGCCGCCCCGAGACGACGACGGTCCCGTCGTCCTCGTCCTCGTCCTCGTCCTCGCCGCCGGCCGCCGCGTCCGACACCGCTCCGCCGTGGTCGGCGTCTCCTCCGCCCGCCTCCGCCCGGGCCACGAGGCCGGCCGCGCGTAGGGCCTCCACGGCGGCGGTGGCCTGCGCATCCGACACCTCCAGGAGGAGGACTCCCCCGGGTGCGAGCCACGCGCCGCCCTCGGCGGCGACGCGCCGCAGCACGTCGAGCCCGTCCTCGCCGCCGTCGCGCGTCGCCGCCGGCTCGTGCAGGCGGGCCTCGGGAGGCATGAGCGCGAGCCCCGCGCGCGGCACGTAGGGCACGTTGGCGACGAGCACGTGGATCCGCCCGCGCAGCTCTCCCGGCAGCGCCGCCATGAGGTCGCCCCGGTGCACGGCGGCCCCGCGCGGCACGAGGTTCTCGGCCGCGCACGCGACGGCGCGGGGGTCGACGTCGGCGGCGTGGAGCTCGACGCCCGGCACCTCGTCGGCGATCACGGCGGCGATGGCCCCGGAGCCGCAGCACAGGTCCACCACGACCGGACGCGGAGCCGCTCGTGCCCGCGCGACGGCGATGCGCGCCAGCCGCTCGGTGCGGCGCCGCGGCACGAAGACGCCGGGCCGGACGACGATGCGGCGCCCCGCGAAGGCGGCCCAGCCGAGCACGGTCTCGAGGGGCTCGCCGGCGACGCGCGCCGTCGTCATCCGCTCGAGCGCCGCCGCGCGCGCAGCGTCGGCCCCGTCCGCCGGGTGGCGGTCCCGGGCCTCGGCGCGGAGCAGGTCCGCCTCCTCCTCGGCGAACACGCACCCGGCCGCGCGCAGCCGACCGATCAGCTCTCTAAGAGGGTCGGCGGCGGGGCGGTCGGGGCCGGACGGCGGGCTCAGTCGAGCTCCGCCTGGGAGAGGTGGTCGAGCAGCGCCGCGACGCGGAGGAGGTCGTCGGCGCGCACCGGCGGGCGGGCCTCCCGGGCCGCCCGCTCGAGCCAGTCCGCACGCGCCGCGCGGACCCGCAGCAGGAGCCCGCGGCCCGCCTCGGTGAAGTGCAGGTACGACCCGGACTCGTCCTCGGACTCCTGCACGAAGCCCTTGTGCATGAGCGAGGCGAGGCTGGGCACCGTCGCGGCGCGGGCCGTGCGCGTGTCGAGCGCGAGCGAGGCCCGGTCCATGCGCTCCGCGCCGTCGAGCCGGCGGAGGATGAGGATCTGCACGCCGGTCAGGCCGTCCCAGCTCGGGTCGACCGAGACGTCGATCCGCTCGGACAGGGTGATCATGGCGTCGGCGAGCCGGGCGTGCGCCGGAGTCGGATCGGTCACGGTGGTCCTCACGGTCGGTCGTGCTGTCCGGACCGGGTCCAGGCCCGGGCCGGCGAGCGTCGTGCCCCTCACGCTAGCCCTCCGGCCGCCGATCAGCCGGGCGACGGAGCCGGACGCGACGACGCCCGCCGCGGCCGAGGGCCGGGCGGGCGTCGCGCAGCCGGCGTGCCGGCGTGCCGATCAGGACGGGAACTGCGTGAAGTCCGCCGTCGCCGGGTCGGCGCCGAGGCGCGTGCCGGTCTCGAGGGTGTCGATCTCCGCGAGCTCCTCGATCGAGAGCTCGACCTCGATGCTCTGGAAGTTCGCGACGATGCGCTCCGGGGTGACCGACTTCGGGATGACGATGCGGCCCTGCGCCAGGTGCCACGCGAGCACGATCTGGGCGGGGGTGGCGTCGTGCTCCTTCGCGAGGCGCGTGACGACCTCCGACTCGAGGTCGGCGCCCTGGCCGAGGGGGCTGTACGCCTCGACCTCGATGCCGCGCTCGACCGAGAAGGTCGAGAGGTCGTGCTGCTGGAACGTCGGGTGCACCTCGATCTGGTTCACCGCGGGTACCACGTCGGTCTCGGCCGCCAGCTTCTCCAGGTGCTCCGGGAGGAAGTTGGAGACGCCGATGGCGCGGATGAGGCCCTCGGCGTGCAGCGCCTCGAACGTCTTCCAGGTCTCGACGTAGAGGCCGTGCTTCGGGTAGGGCCAGTGGATCAGGTACAGGTCGACCGCGTCGACGCCGAGCTTGCGGCGGCTGTCCTCGAAGGCCGTGCGGGCGCTGTCCGCGCCCTGGTCGCCGTTGCGGAGCTTCGTGGTGATGAAGAGCTCCTCGCGGGGGATGCCGGTCGCCGCGATGGCGGCGCCCACGCCCTCCTCGTTGTAGTAGCCGGCGGCGGTGTCGATGTGCCGGTAGCCGGCCTCGAACGCGCGCTCGACGGCCTGCTGGGTCTCGTCGGGCGGGGTCTGGAAGACGCCGAAGCCCAGCTGCGGGATGGTGACGCCGTTGTTGAGGGTGATGAGGGGGGATGCCATGTGCTCTCGTCTTCTTCGTCTCGATGGTCGGGGACGGGGATGGCCGTGACGGCCCTCCCGCGTCCACCCACCGTACGCCCGGCTCCCTCCCGGACGGCGGGGGCGCGGGGCGCTCCGCTCCGGGCGAACACCGGACGCGGTGAGCGGACAGCCGGCCGACCGGCGGTGCGGTCGACCGGTCTGCCTAGACGGACCGCCAGTCGTCGCTCGTGATGTGCGAGCCGCCCTGCGGTCCCATCTGCAGCATCCCGCCGTCGACCGCCCATGATGCGCCCGTGACGTATCCGGCGGCGTCGGACGCGAGGAAGGCGATCACGTCGGCGATCTCGTCGGCGTGGCCGGGGCGTCCGAGCGGGATGCCGGGGCGGGGGATGCCGCGCGGGTCCTCGTCGGTCTGCCCGGTCATGGGGGTCGCGATCTCGCCCGGCGCGACGCTGTTCACCGTGATCCCGTGCCGCCCGAGCTCGAGCGCTGCCGTCTTCACGAGCCCGCCCAGGCCGTGCTTGGCGGCGTCGTAGGAGCTCGACCCGACGCGCGGCTGGTGCTCGTGCACGCTGGTCACGGCGATGATGCGGCCGCCGGTGCCGGCCTCGACCATGAGGCGGGCGGCGGCCTGCATGACGACGAACGCACCGGTCAGGTCGACGGCGATCACGTGCTGCCAGCTGGCGAGGTCGGTGTCGAGGAACGGCGTGGAGTCGCCCGTCCCGGCGTTGCCCACGAGGACGTCGACCCCGCCGAGCTCGCCCGCGAGGCGGGTGACGACGTCCCCGGCGGAGTCGAGCTCCGCGGTGTCGAGCCGGGTCGTGACGGCGCGCACCCCGTGGGCCCGCGCCTCCTCGGCGGTGGCCTCCGCGCCCGCCTCGTCGTCGTGCCAGGTGATGCCCACGTCGAGGCCCGCCTTGGCGAGGGCCACGGCCGTGGATCGGCCGATGCCGGAGTCGGCGCCGGTGATGATCGCTCTTCTCGGTGTGAAGTCCATGCTCCCCAGTCAACGCCGGCCCGGAGGGCGCTGCCAAGGGAGACGGCGCGCGTCCCCCGGCGCGCGCCGCCTCCCCACCGCACGACGGACGGGCGCCGCCCCCTCGCGAGGTGCGGCGCCCGTCGTGGTCGACCGGGGGTGCGGGTCAGCGGCCGGAGGTCTCCAGCACGTAGCCCTCCTCGCCGTGGACGATCGTGTCGATGCCGGCGATCTCGTCCTCGTTCTTCACCCGGAAGCCCATGGTCTTCTGGATGACGGTGCCGATGACGTACGAGAGCACGAAGGAGTAGATCAGCACCGCGAAGGCGGCGAGGGCCTGCTTGCCGAGCTGCTCGAGCGAGCCCGAGTAGATGAGGCCGACGTCGGTGGCGAAGAGCCCGATGTACAGCGTGCCGATGAGGCCGCCGATGAGGTGGATGCCCACCACGTCGAGCGAGTCGTCGAAGCCGAGCTTGAACTTGAGCTCGATGGCGACGGCGCAGACGGCGCCGGCGACGAGGCCGAGGACGATGGCCCAGATCGGCGACAGGGCGGCGCACGCCGGGGTGATGGCGACGAGGCCCGCGACCGCACCGGATGCGGCGCCCACCGAGGTCGGCTTGCCGTCGCGGATCTTCTCGACGACGAGCCAGCCGAGGATCGCGGCGGCGGGAGCGGCGATGGTGTTGAGGAACGCGATGGCCGCGATGCCGTCGGCGGCGAGCTCGGAGCCGGCGTTGAAGCCGAACCAGCCGAACCACAGCAGGCCGGCGCCGAGGAGCACGAACGGCGGGTTGTGCGGGACGTGCATGCCCTTGGCGAACCCGACGCGCTTGCCGAGGACGAGCGACAGCGCGAGGGCCGCGGCGCCCGCGTTGATGTGCACCGCGGTGCCGCCGGCGAAGTCGATGGCGCCGACGTTGTAGGCGATCCAGCCGCCGTCGACGGTGGAGCCGTCGGCGATCGTGAAGTTGAAGACCCAGCTCGCGACCGGGAAGTAGACGATCGTCGCCCAGACGCCGGCGAACACCATCCACGCGCCGAACTTCGCGCGGTCGGCGATGGCGCCGGAGATGAGGGCCACGGTGATGATCGCGAAGGTCGCCTGGAAGGCGGCGAACGCGAGCGTCGGGTAGGCGCTCGTCTGCTCGCCGAGGGCGGCCGTGTAGGCGTCGCCGAGGCCGAGCTGGCCGAGGTCGACGCCGAGGATGCCGTCGATGCCGACGAAGCGCGGGTTGCCCGCGGCGCCGTCCGGTCCGTTCCCGAACGTGACCGCGTAGCCGTAGAGGACCCAGAGGAGCCCGATGAGGCCCATGGCCCCGAAGCTCATCATCATCATGCTGATGACGCTCTTGGCCTTGACGAGCCCGCCGTAGAAGAACGCCAGACCCGGCGTCATCAGGAGGACCAGCGCCGCGGCGATCAGGAGGAAGGCGGTGTTGCCTTGATCCATGGTGTTTCACCTCTCGTAGATCGTGCAGGGGTCGCACCGGACTGGAGGCGGGACGCCGCCCGTGTGGTCGGGGGGTTCGGCGTGAGCCGGGTGCCGGGTACGCGTCCAGTGTCCGGGGGCGAGGTTTCACGGGCTCGCCGGACGTGTTTCGGGCGCGTTACACGGGCACCGCGCGTGTGAACATCGTGTTTCCGGACCCGTCGGGGATGCTCGACGGGGCCGCCGGCCCAGCCGCGCCGGAGCCCGGTGGGCTATGCGGGGACGGCTACGCGTCGCGCCCGGCGGCCGTGAGGGAGATGAGCCGCGAGATGGCGCGCAGGTACTTCTTGCGGTATCCGCCGGCCAGCATCTCCGCGGAGAACGCCTCGTCGAACGGCGTGCCGGACGCCAGCAGCGGGATCTGGGCGTCGTACACGCGGTCGACGAACGCGACGAACCGGAGCGCGTCCGTCTGCCCCTGCAACTGGGTCACGTCGCGGAGCGCGATGACGTCGACGCCCTCGATGACCTTGACGTACTTGGAGGGGTGCAGCCGCGCCAGGTGCGCGACGAGCTCGGGGAACCCGTCGACGGTGACGGCGCGGCCGCCCTGCCGCGCCGCGTCGGCGCGCGCGTCGAGGTCGTCCGCCCCGACCGTGACGGCGTGGCCCTCGAAGGCGCGTCGGCGGTAGTCGAGCCCGTCGATGCGGATCGTGTCGAAGCGGTCGCTCATGGCCTGGATCTCGCGCAGGAAGTCCGCCGCGGCGAAGCGGCCCTCCCCCAGGGCGTTCGGCGGGGTGTTGCTCGTGGCCGCGATGCGCGTGCCCGTCTGGACGAGGTCCGAGAGCAGGCGCGTCATCATCATGGTGTCGCCCGGGTCGTCGAGCTCGAACTCGTCGATCGCCACGAGCGTGGCCCCGCGGAGGATCCCGACGGCGCCCTGGTAGCCGAGCGCCCCGACGAGCGCGGTGTACTCGATGAACGTGCCGAAGTACTTCGGTCCCGGCATGGCGTGCCAGAGCGACGCGAGCAGGTGGGTCTTGCCCACGCCGAACCCGCCGTCGAGGTACACGCCGGGCTTCGGCGCGGGTGCCTTCCGGCGGGAGAAGAGCCCGCCGCGGGACCCTGCGCGGTCGCCGGAGAACGCGCGGAGCACCTCCACCGCCTGCGCCTGGGTGTCGTACTCGGGATCCGGCCGGTAGGTGTCGAAGCGGGCCTCGTCGAACTGGCGCGGCGGCACGAGGTGCGCGGCGATCTCCGCGCCCGTGATGCTGGGCGAGCGGCCGACGAGCGCGCCGGCCTCCGCGCCCTCGGCGTCGTGGCTCCGCGATCCGATGTCGGCGTTCGTCACAGGTGGGTCTCCGGCTGTCATCGGGAAGGTCCCGCGCATCGCGAACCGTTACCGTGGATGGTGGTCGACGCGGTGCCCTGGGCGCCCGCGGAACACCCACCAGACTAGACCGCGTCCCACCGAGCGCGGCCCCCGCGGCCGCGAGATCAGGAGAGCCCCATGGCCGTCGAGCCGGACACCACCCCCAGGTTCGCCGAGTACGCCCACCCGGAGCGCCTCGTCAGCGGCGACTGGCTCCAGGAGCGCCTCGCGGACGGAGCACTGACCCCCGGCCTCGTGGTCGTCGAGTCGGACGAGGACGTGCTGCTGTACGAGACGGGCCACATCCCCGGTGCGGTCAAGGTCGACTGGCACACGGACCTCAACGACCCCGTGCAGCGCGACTACGTCGACGGCGAGCGCTTCGCCGAGCTCATGTCGGAGCGCGGGATCGCCCGCGACAGCACCGTCGTCATCTACGGCGACAAGAGCAACTGGTGGGCCGCGTACGCGCTCTGGGTCTTCACGCTGTTCGGTCACGAGGACGTCCGCCTGCTCGACGGCGGGCGCGACAAGTGGGTCGCCGAGGGCCGCCCGCTCACCACCGACGCCACCGAGGTCACGCCCGTGGAGTACCCCGTCGTGGAGCGCCGCGACGAGGAGATCCGGGCGTACAAGGAGGACGTGCTCGCGCACCTCGGCAACCCCCTGATCGACGTCCGCAGCCCCGAGGAGTACACGGGCCAGCGCACGACGGCGCCGGCCTACCCGGAGGAGGGCGCGCTCCGCGCCGGCCACATCCCCACCTCCCGCAACGTCCCGTGGGCGAAGGCGGCGGCCGAGGACGGCTCCTTCCGGACCCGCGCCGAGCTCGACGCCGTGTACCGCGAGGGCGCCGGCCTCGGCGACGGCGACGACGTGGTGGTCCTCTGCCGCATCGGCGAGCGCTCGAGCCACACGTGGTTCGTGCTCACCCACCTGCTCGGCTTCGAGGGCGTCCGCAACTACGACGGGTCCTGGACCGAGTGGGGCTCCGCCGTCCGCGTCCCCATCGTGCAGGGCGCCGAGCCCGGGGAGCTGCCCTCCCGATGACCGGCTCCCCCGCCCTGCCCGCCGCGCTCGCGGAGATCCGAGACGACTTCCTCGCGCTCGGGCAGCGCGACCGGCTCCTGCTGCTGCTCGACTTCAGCAACGAGCTCCCGGCCCTGCCCGAGCGCTACGCCGAGCACCCGGACCTCCTGGAGCGGGTCGAGGAGTGCCAGTCGCCGGTGTTCATGTTCGTGGAGGTCGTCGAGGGCGACGTGCACGTGCACGCCCAGGCGCCCGCCGAGGCGCCGACGAGCCGGGGCTTCGCGTCCATCCTCGCCCAGGGCCTCGAGGGGCTCCCCGCCGAGGAGGTCCTGGCCGTCCCCGACGACTACCCGTCCACGATCGGGCTCGACGCCGCGGTGTCGCCGCTGCGCATGCGCGGGATGACCGCGATGCTCGGCCGCGTCAAGCGCCAGGTGCGCGAGCGGCTCGCCGGGTGAGGATCACGCGGGTCCTGCCCGTCGCCGGCCCCGGCGGGGACGCGGGTCCGCGCGGGCTCGACGACGAGGGCACCCGGGACTGGCTCGAGGGCCTCTACCGGCCGGACTCCGGCGAGCACGTGCGCCTCAACTTCGTCGCGTCCGTCGACGGGAGCGTCATCGGCGCCGACGGGTCGTCCGACAGCCTGAGCAGCGTCGTCGACCGCCGGATCCTGGGGGTCATCCGCGAGCTCGCGGACGTCGTCCTCGTCGGCGCCGGCACGGTCCGCACGGAGCGGTACGTGCTCCCCCGGCGCACGCCGCTGGCGGTCGCCACCTCATCCGGCGACCTCTCCGGCCACCGCTTCGACCCCGAGCACGCCGACGGCCGGCTGATCGTGCTCTGCCCGCCCGAGGCGCGCGATCGGGCCCTCGCGACGCTCGCGGGCGTCCCCGCCGAGCTCGTGCCCGTGCCCCTCGGCGCCGCGGCGGACGGCCGGCTCGGGGGCGACGACGTCGTCGACGCGCTCCGCGGCCTGGGGCTCGCGAGCGTGGTGTGCGAGGGCGGACCCGCCCTCGCCGCGGCGCTGCTGACGGCGGGCCGCGTGGACGAGCTCTGCCTGACCACCTCCCCGGAGCTCGTCACCCCGCGCACGCCGCTCGTCCCCGTCGGCTCCGGCGTGGACGCGCGGATGCGCCTCGCGCAGCTCCTCGTGGACGACGACCACCGCACCTACGCCCGTTGGAGCGTCGCCCGCGGCTGATCCCCTGGTCGCGGCGGGATCGGCGGCCTGTCGCGCCTCCGGCGTGGCTCCCGGCCGCCGCGACGGCGGACCGTAGTCTGCCCACGTGGTAGACACCCGTGACAGCGCCGAGGATCCACCCGAGTTCCGCGCGGCGCTCGACGCGCTCCGGCGCGCGACCACCCGGTCCGAGCTCGTGCTCACCGAGATCCCCTCGCCCGCCGGCGGGCTGGCCCCATACGCCGTGGCGCTGGCCGCCGACGTGTCCCCCTCGGGCCACGCGGCGGACTCCGAGCTCGGCACGGGCCGCTTCATCCTGCTGCACGACCCGGAGGAGCCGGACGCGTGGGGTGGCGCCTTCCGCATCGTGTGCTTCGCGCAGGCGCCGCTGGAGACCGACATGGGGACCGACCCGTTCCTCGCCGACGTGGCCTGGTCCTGGCTCGTGGACGGACTCGCGTCCCGCGGTGCCCGCTACTCCGCGCCCTCGGGCACGGCGACGCGCATCATCTCCACCGGCTACGGCGAGCTCGCCCGGCAGGGCAGCGGCGCCAAGATCGAGCTCCGGGCCTCCTGGACCCCGGCGGACAGCGACGTGACCGCCCATGTGGAAGGCTGGGGGGAACTACTGTGCATGCTCGCCGGACTGCCTCCCGCGGGCGAAGGAGTGACACTGCTATCAGCGCGACGCACCCGGACGTGAACGCCCCGTCCGACACCCCCGACCCCGACGCGACCCCCGCGTCCCCGGCAGCCGCGGCCCGGCTCAGCCGTCCGGCCATGGGCGCGTCGCTCTTCTCCGACGTCCCGGGATCCACCGCCACCGACGCGGTCATCGCCCGGACGCGGACCCGCACGCGGCGGACGGAGTCGGCACCCGACGCCGACGCCCGCGCGCACGCGGCGGTGACGCCCCCGGCGCCGTCCCCCGCGGCCGAGCCCGCGGCGCCGGCGGACGTCCGCGCGCCGCTGCGCGAGGCGGCGGCCACCGGCGACCTCACGGTCATCGACACGCGCGAGGAGTACCTGCGCGCCGTCGAGGCGATCGCCCAGGGCACCGGTCCCATCGCCGTCGACGCCGAGCGGGCGTCCGGCTTCCGCTACAGCCAGCGCGCCTATCTCATCCAGGTGTTCCGCCGCGGGGCGGGCACGTTCCTGTTCGACCCGCCCGCCGTCGGCGGCTTCTCCGAGCTCGACGAGGTCATCCGCGACGTCGAGTGGGTCCTGCACGCGGCCAGCCAGGACCTCGCGTGCCTCCGGGAGGTCGGCCTCGACCCCCGGCGCATCTTCGACACCGAGCTCGCCTCGCGCCTGCTGGGCCTGCCGCGCGTCGGCCTCGGCACGGTCGTCGAGGAGCTCCTCGGCATCCACCTGGCGAAGGAGCACTCGGCGGCCGACTGGTCGACCCGCCCGCTCCCCCGCGCCTGGCTCGTCTACGCCGCGCTCGACGTGGAGCTGCTCGTGGACGTGCGCGACGAGATCGCGCGCCGCCTCGAGGAGCAGGGCAAGACGGCCATCGCCGAGCAGGAGTTCCAGGCGACCATCGCCAAGGAGGCGAAGCCCGCCCGGGTCGAGCCGTGGCGCCGCCTCAGCGGCCTGCACGGCATCCGCGGGGGCCGCAACCTCGCCGTCGCCAAGGAGCTGTGGGAGGCCCGCGACGCGTACGCGCGCGAGGTCGACACGAGCCCCGGCCGCCTGGTCCCCGACGGGTCCCTCGTCGCCGTGGCGCGCGTCCTGCCGCAGTCCAAGCGCGACCTCGCCGCCGTGCGCGAGTTCTCGGGCCGCGCGAGCCGGAGCGAGATCGACCGCTGGTGGGCCGCCGTCGAGCGGGGCCTCGCCGCGACCGAGTTCCCGCAGCTGCGCGGCACGGGCGAGTCGATGCCGCCGCCGAAGGCCTGGGCCGACAAGGACCCCGCGGCCGACCGGCGCCTGAAGCGCGCCCGCGTGGCCGTGCAGGAGGTCGCGACCGCGATGGGCGTCCCCCAGGAGAACGTGCTGACGCCCGAGGTGCTGCGCCGCGTCGCGTGGACGCCGCCCGCCGACCTCGCTCCCGACTCCGTCGCGGCGGCCCTCGAGTCGTGGGGCGCGCGGCCCTGGCAGATCGAGGCGACGGCTGCCGCGGTGGCCTCCGCCTTTGTCGATGCCGACCAAGCCGACGACCCGACGGACGACGGGGCCTCGTAGGAACAGTCAACGGATTCGGCTCCCCACCGGCCTCTCCCTAGGGTGGGGGAAATCGATGCGAGGAGGCGTCAGTGGTCGAGAGAGCCGAAGTCCATTTCGTGGACGGGGTCCGCACCCCGTTCGGACGAGCAGGTGAGAAGGGCATGTACTGGCGGACCCGCGCCGACGACCTGGTGGTCAAGGCCATGATCGGGTTGCTGGAGCGGAACCCGCAGGTGCCGAAGGACCGGATCGACGAGGTCGCCATCGCGGCCACGACCCAGACGGGCGACCAGGGTCTCACCCTCGGCCGCACGGCCGCGCTGCTGGCGGGTCTCCCCCGCTCCGTCCCGGGCTACGCCATCGACCGCATGTGCGCCGGCGCCATGACGAGCGTCACGGCCACCGCCGGCGGGATCGCGTTCGGCGCGTACGACCTCGCCATCGCGGGCGGCGTCGAGCACATGGGCCGCCACCCCATGGGCTTCGACGCGGACCCGAACCCGCGGTTCCTCGCGGAGCGCCTCGTGAGCGAGGACGCCCTCAACATGGGCCGCACGGCCGAGCGCATCCACGACCGCTTCCCGTCGCTCACCCGCGAGCGCGCGGACCGGTACGCCCTCGCGAGCCAGCAGAAGACGGCGCTCGCATACGCCGCGGGCGACATCCAGCCGGACCTCGTGCCCGTCGCCACGCGCAACGACGACGGCTGGGGCCTCGCGACCCGCGACGAGGCCATGCGCCCCGAGACGACGCTCGAGGGCCTGGCCGGTCTCCGCACCCCGTTCCGCCCCCACGGGCGCGTGACGGCCGGCAACTCGTCGGGCCTGAACGACGGCGCCACCGCGGCGCTCCTCGCGAGCGGCGACGCCGTGAAGGAGCTGGGGCTCGCGCCGAAGATGACCCTGGTGTCGTTCGCCTTCGCCGGCGTCGAGCCCGAGATCATGGGCATCGGTCCGGTCCCGAGCACGGAGAAGGCCCTGCGCAAGGCCGGGCTGACCATCGACGACATCGGCCTGTTCGAGCTCAACGAGGCGTTCGCCATCCAGGTGCTCAGCCTCCTCGACCACTTCGGCATCGACGACGCCGACCCGCGCGTGAACGAGTACGGCGGCGCGATCGCCGTCGGCCACCCGCTCGCCTCGAGCGGCGTGCGGCTCATGAACCAGCTCGCGCGCCAGTTCGAGCAGCACCCCGAGGTCCGCTACGGCCTCACCGCCATGTGCGTCGGCCTCGGCCAGGGCGGCAGCGTCATCTGGGAGAACCCGCACTTCACCGGCAAGAGGAAGAAGAGGAACAAGTGACTGACACCAGCCGCTTCCGGGAGCTCGTGGCGCTCGATCCCGACGAGGTCGTCACGCACTCGCACGTCCGCGACGTGCCGCTGCCCTCGGGCGGGGTCCTCGCGCTCGTCACGCTCGACAACGGGCGCGACCACACGCGGCCCTCGACCCTGGGTCCTGCGACGCTGCTGGAGCTCGCGGACGCGCTCGACGTGCTCGCGGCGCGGGCCGCCCGGGGCGAGATCGCCGGGGTGGCGATCACGGGCAAGCCGTTCATCCTCGCCGCGGGCGCCGACCTCAGCAAGGTGGGCGAGATCCCGAGCCGCGAGGTGGGCCGGCAGATGGCGCAGCTCGGCCACGACACGCTCGGGCGGCTCCACCGCCTCGGCGTGCCGTCGTTCACGTTCATCAACGGGCTGGCGCTCGGCGGCGGCCTCGAGATCGGGCTGAACTCCGACTACCGCACCGTCGATGCGTCCGTGCCGGCCGTCGCGCTCCCCGAGGTGTTCCTCGGCATCATCCCCGGCTGGGGCGGCGCGTGGCTGCTCCCCAACCTCATCGGCATCGAGAACGCCCTCAAGGTGATCATCGAGAACCCGCTGAAGAACAACCGCACCCTGAAGGCCGCCGACGTCATGGAGCTCGGCATCGCCGACGCGTCCTTCCCGTCGGCGTCGTTCCTGGAGCAGTCGATCCGGTGGGCCGACGGCGTCATCTCCGGCGCCGTCGAGGTCAAGCGCCCGAACGCCCCCGGCCGGCTCGAGAGGCTGGCCAAGTGGGACGTCGCCATCGGCATCGCCCGCAAGTCCCTCGAGCAGCGCATCGGCAAGGTCGCGCAGTCGCCGTATCGTGCGCTCGACCTCCTGAAGGCGGCGAAGGGCAGCACCCGCGAGGAGGGCTTCGCCGCGGAGGACGAGGCCCTCGCCGACCTCATCTCGGGCGACCAGTTCCGGGCGAGCATCTACGCGTTCGACCTCGTGCAGAAGCGCGCCAAGCGCCCGGCGGGAGCTCCCGACAAGGAGCTCGCCCGTCCCGTGACGAAGGTGGGCGTCGTCGGCGCCGGGCTCATGGCGTCGCAGTTCGCGCTCCTGTTCGTGCGCCGCCTGCAGGTCCCGGTGGTCATCACCGACCTCGACCGTGCGCGGGTGGACGCGGGCGTCGCCGGGATCCACGGCGAGATCCGCAAGCTCGCCGAGAAGGGGCGCATCTCCCCCGACGAGGCCAACCGGCTCACCGCCCTCGTCACGGGGACGACCGACAAGGCCGACTTCGCCGACGCGGACTGGGTCATCGAGGCCGTGTTCGAGGAGCTGGGCGTGAAGCAGGCGGTGTTCGCGGAGATCGAGCAGCACGTCTCCGAGACGGCGATCCTCGCCACGAACACCTCGAGCCTGTCGGTGGAGCGCATCGCCGAGCGCCTCGCGCACCCGGAGCGCGTCGTCGGGTTCCACTTCTTCAACCCGGTCGCGGTGATGCCGCTCATCGAGGTCGTGCGGACGCCGCGGACCACCGACGAGGCGCTGTCGACCGCGATGCAGGTCGCGCGGAAGCTCAAGAAGAACGCGGTCATCACGCGCGACACCCCGGGCTTCGTCGTGAACCGGATCCTCGCGAAGGTCCTCGGCGAGGCCATGCACGCGGTGGACACGGGCACGCCCTTCGACGTGGTCGACCGCTCGCTCGCGCCGTTCGGCCTGCCGATGACGCCGTTCGAGCTGCTCGAGCTCGTCGGGCTCAAGGTCGGCGCGCACGTGCTGGACACGCACCACGCGGCTTTCCCGGACCGCTTCTTCGAGAGCCCGAACCTGCACCGGCTCGCGGACCTCGGGCGCATCTACGCGCGCGACTCCAAGGGCCGCCCGACGGGCTTCGACAAGGAGGCCGTGCGCATCGTGAAGGGCGGCACCGAGCCGATGACGGCCGAGGAGATCCGCGCGCGCGTCGAGACGGGCCTCGCCGACGAGGTGCACCGCATGCTCGAGGACGACGTCGTGCACGCGGCGGAGGACATCGACCTCTGCCTCATCCTCGGGGCGGGCTACCCGTTCCAGATGGGCGGGCTCACGCCGTACCTGGACCGCGTCGGCGCGAGCGAGCGCGCGTTCGGCGACACGTTCCACCACCCGCCCATCCGCGGCGTGGCGTAGCGGCGCCCGCACGACCAGGAGGGCCCGGCCGCATCGCGGCCGGGCCCTCCTCCATGCGCGGCGGGCCTCAGGCCTGCTCGTCGTCCTCACCGGGCACGGAGACGCGCTCCCCGTCCGCCCTGAGCGGCCGCGCCGCGGGCACGCGGCTGCCGAGCACCTGCGCGACCACGTCGCGCGCGATGTGCTGCGGCGTGAGGCCCACGCGCTCGAGGATCTCCGACCGCGTGCCGTGGTCGAGGAACTCGTCCGGGAGCCCCAGCTCGGTCACGCCCGTGTCGATGCCCGCCTCGCGGAGGTCCTGGCGGATCCGCGTGCCGATGCCGCCGACGACTACCCCGTCCTCGATGGTCACCACGAGGCGGTGCGTCCCGCCGAGCTCCACGACGCTGCGCGGCACGGGCACGACCCAGCGGGGATCGACGACCGTGGCGCCGATGCCCTGGGCCGCGAGCCGCTCGGCGACCTCGATGCCCATGGACGCCATCGGGCCGACGGTGACGATCAGCACGTCGTGCGCGTCCGACTCGTGGAGCACGTCCACGCCGTCGTCGAGGCGGCGGACCGCCTCGATCTCGTCGCCCACGCTGCCCTTGGAGAAGCGCACGACGGTGGGCCCGTCGTCGACCTTGACGGCCTCCCCCAGCTCCTCGCGGAGGCGCGTGGCGTCGCGCGGCGCGCTGAGGCGGATGTGCGGCACGATCTGCAGCAGCGCCAGGTCCCACATGCCGTGGTGGCTGGGGCCGTCCGGTCCGGTGACGCCCGCCCGGTCGAGCACGAAGGTCACGCCCGCGCGGTGGAGGGCGACGTCCATGAGCACCTGGTCGAAGGCGCGGTTGACGAAGGTGGCGTAGAGCGCGACGACGGGGTGCAGGCCGCCGTACGCGAGGCCGGCGGCGCTCGTGACGGCGTGCTGCTCGGCGATGCCGACGTCGTGGACGCGGTCCGGGTGCTTCTCGGCGAAGCGGTGCAGGCCGACGGGGCGGAGCATCGCCGCGGTGATCCCCACGATGCGCGGGTCCTCGTCGGCGAGGGCGAGGATCTCGTCGGCGAAGACGCTGGTCCAGCTCACGGCCTGCGACGGGTCGATCGGCTCGCCCGTCTCGGGGTCGATCTGGCCGACCGCGTGGAACTGGTCGGCGACGTCCCGGCGGGCCGGCTCGTAGCCCCGGCCCTTCTCCGTGATGGCGTGCACGATGACGGGGGCGCCGTAGTCGCGCGCCTGCCGGAGCGCCTCCTCCATGGCCTGCTGGTCGTGGCCGTCGATGGGTCCCAGGTACTTGATGTCGAGGTTCGAGTACAGCGCCTCGTTGTCCGTGACGCGCGTGAGGAACCCGTGCAGGCCGCCCCGCAGGCCGCGGTAGAGGCTGTCCCCGGGCGCCCCGAACACGCCGAAGACGCGCTGGCTGGTCTCGTAGAGCCCGCGGTAGGTGCGCCGCGTCCGCACGGTGTTGAGGAACCGCGCCATGCCGCCGATGGTCGGCGCGTAGGAGCGGCCGTTGTCGTTGACGACGATGATCAGCTTCCGCGTGTTGTCGTCGGAGATGTTGTTGAGCGCCTCCCACGTCATGCCGCCGGTGAGGGCTCCGTCGCCCACCACCGCGACGACGTGGCGGTCGGTCTGGCCGGTGATGCCGAAGGCGCGGGAGATCCCGTCCGCCCAGCTCAGCGAGCTCGACGCGTGCGAGCTCTCCACGATGTCGTGCTCCGACTCGGCGCGCTGCGGGTACCCGGCCAGCCCGCCGGACTCGCGGAGCCGGGAGAAGTCCTGCCGGCCGGTGAGCAGCTTGTGGACGTACGACTGGTGCCCGGTGTCGAAGACGATGGGGTCGCGCGGGGAGTCGAACACGCGGTGGATCGCGAGCGTCGTCTCCACGACGCCGAGGTTCGGCCCGAGATGGCCGCCCGTCTTGGAGACCTCCGCGACGAGGAACTGCCGGATCTCCACCGCGAGCTCGAGCATCTGCTCGTGGCTCAGCCGGTCGAGGTCCCGGGGTCCCGTGATCGTCTCCAGGATTCCCATGCTGACCGCCTTCCCTCGGACGCCATGTCGCGACGTCCGCCTCATCGAGTGTACGCAGGGCCCTGCATGCACGAAGGAGGCCGGGCGTCGCCGCCCGGCCTCCTCAGCCTCCTGTTACGCGACGAGGCTGCGCAGTACGTACTGCAGGATCCCGCCGTTGCGGTAGTAGTCCGCCTCGCCGGGGGTGTCGATGCGCACGACCGCGTCGAACTCCACCGTCTCCTTGCCCGCGGGCGAGTCGGAGGTGGGCGCGGCGACGACGCGCACGGTGCGGGGCGTGGTGCCCTGGTTCAGCTCCTCGAGCCCCTGGATGCTGATCTCCTCGGTGCCGTCGAGGCCGAGCGTGTCCCAGGTCTCGCCCGCGGGGAACTGCAGCGGGACGACGCCCATGCCGATGAGGTTGGAGCGGTGGATGCGCTCGAAGCTCTCGGTGATGACCGCCTTGACGCCCAGGAGGCTGGTGCCCTTCGCCGCCCAGTCGCGCGACGAGCCGGAGCCGTACTCCTTGCCGCCGAGGATGACGAGCGGGGTGCCGGCGGCCTGGTAGTTCTGCGCCGCGTCGTAGATGAAGGACTGCGGGCCGTCGGGCTGCGTGAAGTCCCGCGTGTACCCTCCCTCGACGCCGTCGAGCAGCTGGTTGCGGAGCCGGATGTTCGCGAACGTGCCGCGGATCATGACCTCGTGGTTGCCGCGACGCGAGCCGTAGGAGTTGTAGTCCTTGCGTCCCACGCCGTGCTCGTCGAGGTAGTGGCCCGCGGGGCTGTCGGCCTTGATGGAGCCGGCGGGGCTGATGTGGTCGGTGGTGACCGAGTCGCCGAGCTTCGCGAGGACGCGGGCTCCCTGGATGTCGGTGACGGGCGTGATCTCCATCGTGAGCCCCTCGAAGTACGGGGGCTTCCGCACGTAGGTGGACTCCGCGTCCCACTCGAACGTCGCGCCCGTGGGCGTCGGGAGCGAGCGCCAGCGCTCGTCGCCGTCGAAGACGCCCGCGTACTGGTGCGTGAACATGCCGGTGTCGATCGAGCTGTCGATGGTCGACTGGACCTCGTCGGCATCCGGCCAGATGTCCTTGAGGAACACGTCGTTGCCCTCGGTGTCGGTGCCGAGCGCGTCGGAGTCGAAGTCGAAGTTCATCGACCCGGCCAGCGCGTACGCGATCACGAGCGGCGGGCTCGCGAGGTAGTTCATCTTCACGTCGGGGTTGATGCGGCCCTCGAAGTTCCGGTTGCCGGAGAGGACGGCCGTGACGGCGAGGTCGTTGTCCTGCACCGCGGTCGAGATCTCGTCGAGCAGCGGGCCCGAGTTGCCGATGCAGGTGGTGCAGCCGTAGCCGACCGTGTAGAAGCCGAGGTCCTCGAGGTACGTGGTGAGGCCGGACTTTTCGTAGTAGTCGGTGACGACCTTGGACCCGGGCGCGAGGGTCGTCTTGACCCACGGCTTGGCCTTCAGCCCCTTCTTGCTGGCGTTGCGGGCGAGGAGCCCCGCCGCGAGCATGACCGACGGGTTCGACGTGTTGGTGCACGACGTGATGGCCGCGATGGCGACGGCGCCGTGGTCGAGCGTGAAGTCGCGGCCGTCCTCGAGCGTGACACGGGTGGGCTTCGTGACGGAGGCCGGGCTCTGCGACGCGTGGTGGTGCTCGTGCGTGGAGTGCTCGTCCTCGGGCTGCAGCTCCCCGGGGTCGGACGCGGGGAAGCTCATCGCCGAGGCGAGGTCCACGATGTCGTGGTCGACCTGCGCGTAGTCGTTGAGGTCGCGCTCGAACTGCGACTTCGCGTCGGTCAGCTCGATGCGGTCCTGGGGGCGCTTCGGGCCGGCGATGGAGGGGACGACCGTCGAGAGGTCGAGCTCCAGGTACTCGCTGAAGGACGGCTCGACGGAGGCGTCGTGCCAGAGGCCCTGGGCCTGGGCGTAGGCCTCGACGAGCGCCACCTGCTCCTCGCTGCGGCCGGTGAGGCGCAGGTACTCGAGCGTGACGTCGTCGATGGGGAACACCGCGGCGGTCGAGCCGAACTCGGGGCTCATGTTGCCGATGGTGGCGCGGTTCGCGAGCGGCACGGCGCCGACGCCGGATCCGTAGAACTCGACGAACTTGCCGACGACGCCGTGCTTGCGGAGCATCTGCGTGATGGTGAGCACCACGTCGGTGGCGGTGACGCCCGTGGGGATCTCGCCCGCGAGCTTGAAGCCGACGACCTTGGGGATGAGCATGGAGACGGGCTGGCCGAGCATGGCCGCCTCGGCCTCGATGCCGCCGACCCCCCAGCCCAGCACGCCCAGGCCGTTGACCATGGTGGTGTGGGAGTCGGTGCCGACGCAGGTGTCGGGGTAGGCCTGCAGGACGCCGCCCACCTCGCGCGTCATCGTGACGCGGGCGAGGTGCTCGATGTTGACCTGGTGGACGATGCCGGTCCCCGGCGGGACGACCTTGAAGTCCTCGAACGCCGTCTGGCCCCAGCGGAGGAACTGGTACCGCTCGCCGTTGCGCTCGTACTCGATGTCGACGTTGCGCTCGAGCGCGTCCTCGGAGCCGAAGAGGTCGGCGATGACCGAGTGGTCGATGACGAGCTCCGCCGGCGCCAGCGGGTTGATCTTCGTGGGGTCGCCGCCCAGCTCGCCGACGGCCTCGCGCATGGTGGCGAGGTCGACGATGCAGGGCACGCCCGTGAAGTCCTGCATCACGACGCGCGCGGGCGTGAACTGGATCTCGGTGTCGGGATCGGCCTCGGGCACCCAGTCGCCGAGGGCGCTGATCTGGCTGCCGGTGACGTTCTTCCCGTCCTCCGTGCGGAGCAGGTTCTCGAGCAGCACCTTGAGGCTGAACGGGAGGCGCTCGTGGCCCGCCACGGTGTCGATGCGGTAGATCTCGTAGTCGGTGTCCCCGACGCGGAGTGTGTCCTTCGCGCCGAAGCTGTTGATTGCAGACACGTGGCCCTCTTCCCTCGCTGGATGGGCGCGGAACTCGAATTCCGCCCGTCACCCGATCTTGGTCGCCCGCCGCGGCCGGGTCCAGTAAGGCGACCCTGAACGGGGCACCCGACGCGGGGCGGGGACGGCATCGATGTATCTCGATGTCGAGATGAATCTACCATCGGGCGCGGCGGTCCGGCGCCCGGCGCGCGGGCGCGCCCGGCGCCGAGCGCCGGGGCGGGTCAGGCGGATCAGGCGGCGGAGGGGCCGGCGGGAGGCGCGGCGGGGTCCTTCGCGTACACGGCCCGGACGAAGAGCCACGAGAGCACCAGGAGCACGCCGTACAGCGGCGTCCCCATGACGAGCCGCGCGACGCCCAGGGCGTCGATGGAGTCGGCGAGGTAGAGCGGGAGCTGCACCGCGAGCCGCAGCGCGAAGAAGCCGACCCAGACGAGGGTGAGGAGGCGGAGCGCGCGCGCCTTCCTGCGGTCCGCGCGCCACGCCGTCCCGTCGCCCATGAGGAACCCCACCGCCACGCCGACGAGCGGCCAGCCGACGACGACCGAGACCAGGAGCACCGCGAAGTAGGCGCCGTTGGTCCAGAGGCCGAGCGCGTAGAAGTCGCGCCCCTCCCCCGAGCGGAGCGCGAGGAGCGCGGAGATGACGATGCCGACGAGGCCGCCGACGGCGGGCGCCACGGCGGAGCGCTGCACGAGCCGGGCCACGACGGCGACGACCGCGACGGCGACCGGCACCGCGACCGAGAGCACGATGTCGCGCGTGACGGTGAAGGCGACGAGGAACAGGAGGCCCGGCACGATGGCCTCGAGCACGCCCCGGATGCCGCCCATGGCCTGCAGCAGGGCGGCCGCGGTCATCGTCTCGCCGCGCGCCGCCTGGCCGAGACCGGCGCGCTCGGCGGCCTGCGCCATGCTCGCGCCCAGGGCGTCGCCCGCAGCAGGGGACCGGGGCGCGGACCCGGGTGTCGGGGATCCCGCCTCCCGTGCGACGCCGTCGGCGTCGGGCCGCGCGGGATCCCGCTCGAGCGGGCCGTCGCCCGACATGCTCAGGAGCCCAGGACGGGGGCCGGGGTGTCGCCGGCGGGAGCGGCGCCGGGGGTCGTGCCGACCTGCGCGGCCGGCATCTTCAGCGGGATGAGGTCCCGCGGGGGCATCGGGGAGGACCCGCGCACCACCACGACGCTGCGGAACAGGTCCTCGACGGCGGCGGCGGCATCGGGGTCGGAGACGGCACGGCCGGTGATCACTCCGCGGAGGAACCAGCGCGGGCCGTCGACCCCGATGAAGCGGGCGTCGCGCGTGGCCGCCGCGGGCTGGCCGGGCTGCTGCACGACGGGGATGACGGCGTGCAGCTCCGGACCGAAGGGCCCGTCGGCGAGGCGCGTGGTGCCGCCCTGCCGCTGGATCTGCTCGCCGATGGTCGTGCGGATCTCGTGCCACAGCCCGCTCGAGCGCGGCGCCGCGAACGGCTGCACCTGGAGGCTGGACTCCGCGTAGTCGAGGCCGACGGCCACGACCTGCTGCGTGCCCTCCGCGACCTCGAGGCGGAGGTGCAGCCCCTCGCGCGGCAGGATCTTGATCCCGCCGAGGTCGACGTACGGACGGACGGGGTTGGCCTCGGTCTCGTCCAGAGGGCCCTCGTCGGCACGGTCGTCGGGGGCGGACTTGGCGTCCAGCACGTGCTCGGCGGCGTCGTCGGTGACGGCGGCGTCGTCCGGCTGGTTCGCGTTCTCGTCGCTCATGTTCGGTCTCCTGGGTCTCGGACGGGGAGGGCGCCGGTGCCCGTGGAGCCGAAGCCCCCCGAGCCGCGGTGGCTCCCGGGCAGCTTCTCGACGGGCACGAAGCGCACCCGGCTGACCGGCATGACGACGACCTGCGCGATGCGGTCGCCGACCGCGACATCGTACGCGGCGTGGGCGTCGGTGTTGAGGAGCGTCACGCGGATCTCGCCGCGGTACCCCGCGTCGACGGTTCCGGGGGCGTTCACGATCGTGATCCCGTGGCGGGCCGCGAGGCCGCTGCGGGGCAGCACGAACGCGGCGTACCCGTCCGGCAGGGCGATCGAGACGCCGGTGCCGACGGTCGCCCGCTCACCGGGCTCGAGGCGGACGGACTCCGCGCTCGTGAGGTCCGCGCCGGCGTCGCCGGGATGCGCTTGGGCCGGGATCGGGGCGTCGCCCGCGATGAGGACGTCGACGGGATCGGGCACGGTCCGAGGCTAGTGCAGGAATCTGATCGAATAGGCGCATGCAAGCGTCCCCCTACAGGGAGCGGCTGTGGCCGGCTCCCTGGCTCTTCGTCGCCACCGCCCTCGTCATCCCCGCGAGCCTGCTCGTGTTCCTGCCGATCAGCGTCCTCGCCGGCGTGGTCGTCGCGATCGTCCTCTACGCGGGCGTCGTGGCGGCCCTCGTGCTCACGAGCCCGGTGATCGAGGTGGTCGACGGGCGGTTGCGCGCCGGACGCGCGTCGATCGACGTCGCGCAGCTCGGCGAGCCGGAGGGCTTCCGCGGCGCGGAGGCGGTGGCGGAGCGGGGAGTCCGACTGCACGCCCGGGCGTACCTCGTCATCCGCGGGTGGGTGGACCCCGTGGTGCGGGTGCCGCTGACGGATCCGTCCGACCCCGCTCCCTACTGGCTCGTCTCGACGCGGTCGCCGGAACGACTGATCGCCGCGATCCGGGGATCGCGGCGATCATGACGTGCGGGGAGGCGGTGGGCCTCCGGGGCTCTCGCCCGGCGTCGCTCTAGGCGGCGCACTCCTGGCAGATGGGGCCGAGCTTCTCCTGGTGGTCGATCTGCGAACGGTGCTTCACGAGGAAGCAGCTCACGCAGGTGAACTCGTCGGCCTGGGGCGGGAGCACGACCGTCTCGAGCTCGAGGTCGGAGAGGTCGGCGCCGGCGAGGTCGAAGCTCCCGGGGTTGTCGGCATCGTCGACGTCCACGACCCCGGACATGCGGTCCGGGACGCGCTCCTTCAGAGCCTCGATCGAGTCGGAGTCGTCCTCCGTCTTGCGCGGGGCGTCGTAATCAGTTGCCATTCCTGTCCACTTCTCGAATAACCGCCGAACGGAATCGGCGGGCACAGTTTGCATGAATCGCATCCGGATAGCAAACCGCTCCGGAGCCCCTCGCGAGGCACCTGACCGGCTGTTTCCGATGCGGAGCACCGGCCCGTGCCCGGGCCGCGGATGCGGACTCACACGGTACACCGTTCGCGCACTAACAACCTGCGCTCGGGGGCCGTGATCCCGCCTCCCGGCGCTCTCGTCCGACACAAGTCACGGCGCGCCACGCGTATTCCCCGGAAGAGGGGCCGACTCGTGGCATCGTGAATCGTCCAGTGAGCGCGAGAGGCGTGGAACCCATGCAGGATCTGAAAATCGTCGGAGTCGAGGACGGCGCCCTCGTCGTCGAGACCGCGGGCGGTGAACGGCACCGCCTCGTCATGGACGACTCCTTCCGGCAGGCGCTGCGTCGCCAGTCCGACGCCGGGACGACCACGCGCAAGGCCGCCCCGCGCATCATCCAGTCCTTCATCCGCCAGGGCATGAGCGCGGAGGACGTCGCCCGCGAGACCGGCGCCTCGGTGGAGTACGTGCGGAAGTTCGAGGGGCCCGTCGTCGCGGAGCGCGAGCACGTGGTGCGCAGCGCGATGAAGGTCCCCGTGCACACGGCCATCGAGGTGGACCCGATGGGCCAGGGCACGCTCTTCGGCCAGGTCATCGAGGAGCGGCTCGAGTCGCTCGGCGCGCAGGAGGTGCGCTGGAGCAGCTGGAAGGAGCAGCTCGGCGGGTGGGTCGTCAAGGTGGCCTTCACCTCCGAGGAGATCGACCACGACGCCCGCTGGTCCTACGACGCCAAGAAGCACGCCCTCTCCCCCGCCAACAACGAGGCGATCACGCTGTCGCAGCAGGGCGAGATCCGGGGTGCGCTCATCCCGCGCCTCCGCGCCCTGCCGCCCGAGGCCGCGGACACGCACCAGGAGGACGGCGTCACCCGCTTCGACAGCGGCGCCTTCCGCCTCCCGGACCCCGCCGCCTCCGCCACCCAGGACACCGCTCCCCAGCCGTGGGAGTCGGCGCCGCGTCGCGACGAGGGCGCGGCGGTGTCGCACCTCGGCCGCCAGGGCAACCACCCCGCCGGCAGCCAGCAGCCGGCGCGCGTCGCGCAGGTGGAGCTCAACGAGACCGCCGACCTCCTCGAGGCGCTGCGACGCCGACGGGGCGAGCGCGAGTCGGTGCCCCGGGACGACGAGGGGGACGACGCCGTCGACGACGCACCCGCGCCGCCGGCCGCCGCTCCCGCCGCGCGCCGCGAGGAGCCGCTGTCCCGCCCGCGCGGCGGCCAGCGCCAGGCTCCTCCCCTGCGCTCCGCCGTGATCCCCGGCATCGGCCGCGTCGAGTCCGGCCGCGACCGCCCGCGCGACGAGGGCGACGACGAGGGCCTGCGCACGCCGGCCTCCGGCGAGGGCCGCGGCGCCGCCAAGCCGTCCGGCCGCCGCGGCCGCACGGCCATGCCGAGCTGGGACGAGATCGTGTTCGGCGCGCGCAGCGACGACGACCACCTGGCCTGATCGGGCCCGGGGAGCCCTCGGAGCCGGCTCCGTCCGTGCTCCCGCACCGTGGTCCCGGCCGCGTGAGGCGGAGGGGACGGCTCAGTCGCGCGCGAAGGCGCCGGCGCGGATGAGGGGCACCAGGCGCTCCTCGTCCGAGAACGACCCGTGCTGCCCGACCATGCGCCGAGCGCCCTGGTCGCGCGGGCGTCCGTCGTAGTACGCGATGAGCGCGCGGGTCGGGACGACGACGTCGCCGATGCGCGCGGCGACCCCGTCCCGCAGCGGGCCGTACCAGTCGGCGGCCACGGCCTCCGCACGCGTCGCCACATGCGCCCGGGCGCCCTCCGACGCCCGCCACGCCTCGGCCAGCGCGTCCGCGTCCGCGCCGGGCTCCAGGTGCAGGTGCAGGCAGCGCGGCTCCCCCGCCACGTGACGCACCCCGGCGACGAGCTCGGGCACCCGGTCGAACAGCACCTGCGACTCCGCGGGAACGTCGACGATGCCGTGGTCGGCGGTGATCAGGGCGCCCTCGCGAGGGCGGAGGCGATCGAGGAACGGGCCCACGGCCGCGTCCAGCTCCTCGAGGACGCGCAGCCAGCGGTCGGACTGCCAGCCGTGCGCGTGCGCGGCCTGGTCGAGCTCAGGGACGTAGAGGTAGACGAGCGCGCGCGGCTCCCGGTCGAGGAGCGCGCGCGTCGTCGCGAACCGGTCGGCGATCGACTCCGCTGGGACGAAGGCCGCTCCGCGGAGCGCCGCACGGGAGAAGCCGGACCCGGCGTACCGCGCGGATCCGACGACGTAGGCCGGCACGCCCGCCGCCGTCGCGCGCTCGAAGGCGGTCGGCACGGGCTGCCACTCCTCGGGGACGCTCCGCGCGTCCCACCCGGACAGCAGCTTGATGACCCGGTCGTGGGCGGGGTCGAGCGCGCTGTAGCCCACGAGGCCGTGCTCGCCGGCGCGGACGCCGGTGGTGAGCGACGTGATGCTCGCGGCGGTGGTCGTGGGGAAGCCGACGTCGACGACGTCGCGCTTCCGCCACCGCTGCACGAGGTGGCGGGCGTGGCCGGCGCGGGAGCGGAGGGCGGTGGACCCGAGCCCGTCGACGAGGACGACGACCGCGCGGTCGACCGGCGGGAGGCCGGCCTCCGACTCCTCCCCCGCGAGGGCGGCGAGGCAGCCGGGCATCACCGCGGTGAGGCTCATCCGGCCGGATCCGGGCGCCGGTAGCATGGGGGCCATCCGGCCCAGTCTGCCACAGCAGCCCCGCGCGCATCCGCGCAGCGACGCCGATCCCGACCCAGAGAGTCCATGAGTCCCTCCACCACGAACACCACGCCCGACGAGCCCGCCGAGCGGATCGAGGACGTCGACGTCTCCACCGAGATGGAGAACTCGTTCCTCGAGTACGCGTACTCGGTCATCTACTCGCGGGCCCTGCCCGACGCGCGCGACGGCCTGAAGCCCGTCCAGCGCCGCATCCTCTACCAGATGAGCGAGATGGGCCTCCGCCCCGACCGCGGGCACGTGAAGTCGGCCCGTGTCACCGGCGAGGTGATGGGCAAGCTCCACCCGCACGGCGACACCGCGATCTACGACGCCATGGTCCGCATGGCGCAGCCGTTCACGTTGCGCGTCCCCCTCATCGACGGCCACGGCAACTTCGGCAGCCTCGACGACGGGCCCGCCGCGCCCCGCTACACCGAGGCGCGCTTGGCGGCGTCCGCCCTCGCGATGGTGGAGGGGCTCGACGAGGACGTCGTCGACTTCGTCCCGAACTACGACAACGCCTTCATGCAGCCCTCCGTCCTGCCGGCCGCGTTCCCCGAGCTCCTGGTCAACGGCGCCAGCGGCATCGCCGTCGGCATGGCGACGAACATGGTGCCGCACAACCTCATCGAGGTCGTCGGCGCCGCGCGCCACCTCATCGACCACCCGGATGCGTCGCTCGACGACCTGATGGCCTTCGTGCCCGGTCCCGACCTGCCCACGGGCGGGACCATCATCGGCCTCCAGGGCGTCAAGGACGCGTACCTCACGGGCCGGGGCAGCTTCAAGACCCGCGCGCGGGTCTCGGTCGAGAGCCTCACGCCCCGTAAGTCGGGTCTCGTGGTCACGGAGCTGCCGTACCTGGTGGGGCCCGAGAAGGTCATCGAGAAGATCAAGGACGGCGTCCAGAACAAGAAGCTGTCCGGCATCACCAATGTCACGGACCTCACCGACCGCACGCACGGCCTGCGGCTGGTCATCGAGATCAAGACGGGCTTCAACCCCGAGGCCGTGCTGGAGCAGCTGTACCGCTACACGCCGCTCGAGGACGGGTTCAGCATCAACAACGTCGCGCTCGTCGACGGCAGCCCGCAGACCCTGGGCCTCACGGAGCTGCTCCAGGTCTACGTGGCCCATCGCCTCGACGTCGTCACGCGGCGCACGCGCTACCGCCTGGCGCGGCGGCAGGAGCGCCTGCACCTCGTGCTGGGGCTCCTCATCGCGATCCTCGACATCGACGAGGTCATCCAGGTCATCCGCGGCAGCGACGACACCGAGCAGGCGCGCGCCCGGCTCATGGACGTATTCGACCTGTCGACGCTGCAGGCCGACTACATCCTGGAGCTCCGCCTCCGCCGACTCACGCGGTTCAGCCGCATCGAGCTCGAGGAGGAGCGCGACCGCCTGCAGGCCGAGATCGCGGAGCTCGAGGCGATCCTCGCCGACCCGCGACGGCTCCGCTCCCTCGTCTCGACCGAGCTCCAGGAGGTCGCCGACCGCTTCGGCACGCCGCGGCGCACGCTCCTCACGGAGGCGGCGCCGAGCGTCGCCGGGGCGTCCAGCCGACGGTCCGCGCCGGTGCTCGAGATCGCCGACGTGCCGTGCCGGGTCCTGCTCTCCACGACGGGCCGGGCCGTGCGGGTCGACCTCCCGACGGACGCTCCGGGCACGCCGCTGCAGACCGTCCGGCGCAGCTCGCACGACGCGGTGCTCACCGCGATCGAGACGACGAGCCGCACGCGGATCGGGGCCATCACGAGCACGGGGCGCCTCGTCACCATGACGCCCGTCGACCTGCCCGTGGTCCCGGTGGCGAGCGTGCAGCTCGGCGCGGGCGTCCGCATCCGCGACTACCTCGGGCTCACCGACAAGAAGGAGCGGGTCGTGGCGCTCGTCGCGCTCGGCACCGAGGAGGCGATCGCCATCGGCACCCGCCAGGGCGTCGTGAAGCGCGTCGCCCCGTCCGCACTGCCCGCGAAGCCGGAGTACGAGGTCATCGCGCTCAAGAAGGGCGACGAGGTCGTCGGCGCGCGCCAGGGCGCGGAGACGGACGAGCTCGTGTTCGTCACGAGCGAGGCGCAGCTGCTGCACTTCCCGGCCGTCTCCGTCCGCCCGCAGGGCATCCAGGCCGGCGGCGTGGCCGGCGTCAACCTGGGCGCGGGCGCCCGCGTGGTCCACTTCTCCTCCGTGGCGCCCGAGGGCGCCCAGGTGGTGACCATCTCGGCGTCGTCCGCCACCATCTCCGGCGTCGACCCGGGCCGTGCGAAGGTCTCCGCCTTCGCCGACTTCCCGCGGAAGGGCCGCGCGACGGGCGGCGTGCGCGCGCACGCCTACCTGAAGGGCGAGGACCACCTGGCGCTGGCGTGGGTGGGCCCCGGCCCCGCGCTCGCGGTGGGCGCCGCGGGCGAGGTGCGGCAGCTGCCGCCGACGGGCATGAAGCGGGACGGCTCGGGCATCCCGCTCGAGAAGCCCGTCGGCAGCGTCGGGCAGGCCGTCACGCCCGCGGACGCCCCGGATGCCGCGTCCGGCGCGGCCGTGGGCGTCGTCGAGCCCTCGGCGGAGGACGGGTCGGCGCCCCTCGACACCTGACGCGCCGGTGCGGCATCCCCGCGCGGACGGCCGCGGGCCCCGGGGTCCGCGGCCGTCCGGCGTCCGGGGCTCCCGCGCCTCCCGTCAGACGTCGATGCGGTCGCGCACCGTGCCCGCGCCGTCGATGATGAACTCCTTGCGCGGTGCGACGTCGTTGCCCATGAGCAGCTCGAACATGCGCGTCGCCGCCTCCGCGTCGTCCACCCGCACCCGGCGCAGGGTGCGGTTGCGGCGGTCCATGGTCGTGGTCGCCAGCTGGTCGGCGTCCATCTCCCCGAGGCCCTTGTAGCGCTGGATCGGGTCCTGGTACCGCTTCCCCTGCCGCTTGGCCTGCGCCAGCACCGCCGCGAGCTCGCGCTCGGAGTACGTGTAGACGACCTCGTTGGGCTTGGAGCCCGGGTTCATGATCACGACGCGGTGCAACGGCGGCACGGCGGCGAACACGCGGCCCTCGTCGATCATGGGCCGCATGTAGCGGAAGAAGAGGGTGAGCAGCAGCGTGCGGATGTGGGCGCCGTCGACGTCGGCGTCGCTCATGATGATGATCTTCCCGTAGCGCGCCGCCGACAGGTCGAACGTGCGGCCGGAACCGGCCCCCAGCACCTGGATGATCGACGCGCACTCGGTGTTCGAGAGCATGTCGGGCAGCGACGCCTTCTGCACGTTGAGGATCTTCCCCCGGATCGGCAGGAGCGCCTGGTACTCGCTGTCCCGCGCGAGCTTCGCCGTCCCGAGGGCGGAGTCGCCCTCCACGATGAAGAGCTCGCTGTTGGCGACGTCGTTCGAGCGGCAGTCGACGAGCTTCGCGGGGAGGGACGAGGACTCCAGGGCGTTCTTCCGGCGCTGCGTCTCCTTGTGCGTGCGCGCGGAGATCCGCGACTTCATCTCCCCGACGACCTTCTCGAGCAGCACGGCGGTCTGCGCCTTGTCCTCCCGGCGCGTCGACGCGAAGCGCTCGGCCATGGCCTTCTGGACGACCTGGGACACGATGGCGCGGACGGCGGGCGTGCCGAGGACCTCCTTCGTCTGGCCCTCGAACTGCGGCTCGGGGAAGCGCACGGTGAGCACGGCGGTGAGCCCCGCGAGCACGTCGTCCTTCTCGAGCTTGTCGGTGCCGACCTTCAGCCGCCGGGCGTTGGCCTCCACCTGGGCGCGGACGTACTTGAGCAGCCCCGCCTCGAACCCGGCCTGGTGGGTGCCGCCCTTGGGCGTGGCGATGATGTTGACGAACGACTTGAACCGGGTGTCGTAGCCCGTGCCCCAGCGCAGCGCGATCTCGACCGCGCACTCCCGGGTGAGCTCCGTCGGCACCATGGCGCCGCCGTCGGTGAGGACGGGGACCGTCTCGGTGAAGGTGCCGGACCCCTCGAGCCGCCAGGTGTCGGTGAGCGGCGCGTCGACGGCGAGGTGGTCGACGAACTCGGCGATGCCCCCGTCGAAGCGGAAGGACTCCCGCACCGGCTGCTCCCCGCGGAGGTCCTCGATGTCGATGCTGAGCCCCGGCACCAGGAAGGCGGTCTGCCGCGCGCGACCGAGGAGCTCCTCGGTGAGGAAGGACGCCCCGCGGGTGAAGATCTGCCGATCGGCCCAGTAGCGGATGCGCGTGCCCGTGACGCCCTTGCGCACCTTCCCGACGACCCGCAGCTCGCTCCCCGACGTGAAGGGGCGGAACGGGGCGTCGGGGCTGGGCTCGCCCTGGTCGTCGAAGATGCCGGGCTCGCCGCGGCGGAACGACATGGCGTGAGTGCGTCCGCCGCGGTCCACCTCCACGTCCAGGCGCTCCGACAGCGCGTTCACGACGGAGGCGCCCACACCGTGGAGCCCGCCGGACGAGGCGTAGGAGCCGGATCCGAACTTGCCGCCCGCGTGGAGCTTCGTGAAGACGACCTCGACGCCCGACAGTCCCGTCTTCGGCTCGATGTCGACGGGGACGCCGCGTGCGGTGTCGCGCACCTCGACGCTGCCGTCCGGGTGCAGCCGCACGTCGATCCGGTCGCCGTGGCCGCCGAGCGCCTCGTCGACGCTGTTGTCGATGATCTCCCACAGGCAGTGCATGAGCCCGCGCGAGTCGGTGGATCCGATGTACATGCCGGGCCGCTTGCGCACCGCCTCGAGCCCCTCGAGGACGGAGAGATGGCGGGCGGAATAATCGGATGCTGCCACGTGCTGTCCTCCATGTGCGTCCGGCGATCGCCGGACGCGAGCCGGTGTCGATCTTAACCGCCGCCCGGTGCCTCCCCCTCCGACCCGCCGTCCCCGGCCTGCGCCTACGCGCAGAGCGAAACGGCGGCCGCAGGGTGGGCCGGCACCCGGGAGCACGTGGTGTACTTGACGCATTCGGCTCGACCCAGACCCGACCCGGAGGGGAGCATCACATGACACCGACCGCCACCGAGCGTCCCGTGGACGAGCTCGACAACCACCAGCTCACCGCCAACGACCGCTGCGACAGCTGCGGCGCGCAGGCCTACATCCGAGTCGAGGTCAACAGCTCCGAGCTCCTCTTCTGCGCCCACCACGGCAAGAAGTACCAGGAGAAGCTGTCGGCCATCGCGACGAGCTGGCATGACGAGTCGAGCCGCCTGCTCGACGAGCGCGCCTAGGGCGCCACGCGCCGAGGCTCCGGCCGACGCACGACGAAGGGCGCATCCCCCGCGGGGATGCGCCCTTCGCCATGCCCGGCCCGACCGGCCGGCGCATGCTAGTAGTGCGCGGGCCGTGCCATGACGGTGGCGCGCGCCTCGCGCGCCCACCCGTCGAGGCGGTCGAGGACGCCGGAGATGTCGGCGGGCAGCTCGCGTCCGTGCCGTGCGAGCGCCGCTGCGAGGAGCTCGTCGGCGAGGCGCGGATTGAGCGCCAGCACCGGCCCGCCGAGGTGGGTGCCGATCGAGGCGCCGACGCGCACGCCCTCACCGCCGCCCTGCCCGGAGTTGCCGAACCCCGCGCGGACTGTCCCGAGGGGAGCGTGCGCGCCGATGTCGAGCGTCGATCCGTGGTTCTCGTAGCCGACGAGCTCGCCGTCCGGGGTGTCGAGGACGAGGTCCCCCACGCGGCGTTCGGCCGTCAGCGTCGTCCGCACCGGGAGGACCCCGGCGCCGACCAGCTCGCCGCCGTCGGCGAGCCGGACGGACTCCCCCAACAGCTGGAGCCCGCCGCCGACGGCGAGGACGGGGACTCCGGAGGCCTGCAGCGCGATGAGGTGCGGTGCGTGGGAGACGAGGTCCGGGAGCACGGCGCGCTGGGCCGTCAACGGCCCGGACCCCGCGATGACGAGGTCGGCGTGCCCGGGGTGCCCTCCTCCCGGCGCGTGCCGCACGACCTCGGTGCGGATGCCGCGGATGCGCGCGCGCTCCACCAGCACCGTCACGTTGCCGCGGTCGCCGTTGATGCCGAGCTCCTCGGGATAGAGGTGGAGGATGCGCAGGGCGTCGCTCACGCGGGTCCTCCCTCGAGGTCCGTGTAGCCGAGGATGCGGCGGATGGCCATCATCTGCTCGTAGTTGACGATCATGGTCTTGACCCCGCGCGACGGCTTCTCCAGGGCGAGGAACGCCGAGACCGCACGACGGAGGTCGGGCTCGACGCGCCCCACCTCGAGGCCCTCGTAGCCGAAGCGGACGGCGAGCTGGTAGCCCTTCGTGCCGGACACGACGTCGGCGTGGGTCAGCGCGGACAGGTCGGTGTCGTAGATCCACGACGGGTCGGGAGTGCCGTCGTCCACGGCGAGCAGCACCTGCTCCGGCGGGTCGCCCAGCGCGTCGAGGTTCATCTGCAGGCTCGCGGGGTTCTTCATCATGATGATCTCGATGTCCTCGTCGCCCGCGCGCAGCATCTCGCCGCGTCCGTACACGGCCGCGACGGACCCGAGCCCCTCGGCCGCGAGCCGCGGGTCGAAGCGCTCCCCGAGCACGCGGCGCGCGGTCGCGAGCGCACCCGCGGCGTCGACCGCGTAGTGCAGGCCGCGGGAGGGGAGGGACACGGGCAGGTCCCCGGACGGCAGCCGGAACACCGCCTCGCGACCCGCCAGCGCGACGGCCTCGACGCCCGCGGCCACGTGGACGAGGTCCGGGGCCTCCGAGCCGAACCGCGGGGCGGACGCGAGCCCGTGCTTGCTGTCGCCGAGGAGCTCCTCGGACACGCCGAACCAGTCGACGGCCGCGGCACCGGCCCGAGCGGTGTGCGCCGCGATGGCGTTGACGTGGGCGTCGTCGCGGTTGGCGACGACCGCCTCGGTCGCCGTGGCGGCGATCCGCTCGAGCATGCCGACGACCCGGTCGGGCTCGTGGAAGCGGTTCAGCTGGTCGATCTGGATGTTGAGCAGCAGGACGGTCCGCGGCGTGAGCAGCGCCGAGAGCGCGACGCCGTAGGCCTCGTCGACCTCGAGCACGGCCACGTCGGCGTCGAGCCGGCCGGAGGCGTCGGCGTCGGCGAGCACGGCCGACGCGATGCCCTGCGGCAGGTTCCCCCCGGAGGGGTTCGTGAACACGCGCAGGCCGTGGGCCCGCAGGATGCCGGTGAGCATGTGGGTGGTCGTCGACTTGCCGTTGGATCCCGTGACGGCGACGACGCCGTGCGGGAGGTCGGCGATCGTCCGCTCCAGGAAGCGGGGCTCGAGGCGGAGGGCGACGACGCCGGGCACGGCGGAACCGCCGCCGCGGAGACGGGCGGCCCAGCGGGCGGCCCGTCCTGCGGCGACGGCGAGGCGCAGGGGCACGGCCTACTCGAGGTAGTCGCGCAGCGACTGCGAGCGCGACGGGTGGCGGAGCTTGGCCATGGTCTTCGACTCGATCTGGCGGATGCGCTCACGCGTGACGCCGAACGTGTCGCCGATCTGGTCGAGCGTCTTCGGCATGCCGTCACCCAGGCCGAAGCGCATGCGGATGACGCCCGCCTCCCGCTCGGAGAGGGAGTCGAGCAGGGACTCGAGCTGCTTCTGCAGCATGGTGAAGCCGACCGCGTCCGCGGGGACCACGGCCTCGGTGTCCTCGATGAGGTCGCCGAACTCGCTGTCGCCGTCCTCGCCGAGCGGCGTGTGCAGCGAGATGGGCTCGCGGCCGTACTTCTGCACCTCGATGACCTTCTCGGGGGTCATGTCGAGCTCGCGCGACAGCTCCTCGGGCGTGGGCTCGCGACCCAGGTCCTGGAGCATCTGGCGCTGCACGCGGGCGAGCTTGTTGATGACCTCGACCATGTGCACGGGGATGCGGATGGTGCGCGCCTGGTCGGCCATTGCGCGGGTGATGGCCTGGCGGATCCACCAGGTGGCGTAGGTGGAGAACTTGAAGCCCTTGGTGTAGTCGAACTTCTCGACCGCGCGGATGAGCCCCAGGTTGCCCTCCTGGATGAGGTCGAGGAACTGCATCCCGCGACCCGTGTAGCGCTTCGCGAGGCTGACCACCAGGCGGAGGTTGGCTCCGAGGAGGTGGCTCTTGGCACGCTGCCCGTCGCGGGCGACCCAGCGCAGCTCGCGCTCGAGCTCGCGGGAGATGCCCGGGGTGTTCGCCAGCTTGTCCTCGGCGAACAGGCCCGCCTCGATGCGCATGGCCAGCTCGACCTCCTCGGCGGCGTTGAGGAGCGCCACCTTGCCGATCTGCTTCAGGTAGTCCTTGACCGGGTCGGCGGTCGCGCCCGTGATGGTCGTCGAGTAGACGGGGACGTCCTCGTCCTCCTCCTTGTTCGACAGCACCATGGCGCCGGTCGGCAGGGGCTCGAGCACGACGGGCGGGGTGATGGTGCCGCCCTCCTCGACGGCCTCGTCCTCCGAGTCGTCCTCGGCCACGGGGACGACGACCTCGTCGCCCTCGTCGTCGGAGGCCTCTCCGGGTCCCGCGGCGGCGGTCTTCTTGGCGGCGGTCTTGCGCGGCGCCTTGGCGGGTGCGGCGTCCCCCGCTGCGGCGGCGGCCTTCTTGGCGGCGGCGGCCTTGGCACGGGCGGTCGGCGCCTTCGCGGGCGCGACGGCGTCCGCGTCACCGGTCTCGGCGGCCGTGTCGTCAGCGGCTGCGGCTGCCGCCGCGGCCTTCGCCGCGGCGGCCTTGGTGGGGGCCTTGGCGGCCGCGGTCTTGGGCGCGGCGGCCTTGCGGGCGGGGGCGCGCTTCGCGGGTGCCTTCGCCTCACCCGTCGCGGCGTCGTCGGCCGTGCTGGTCGCGGCAGCCGCGTCCAGGGTGGCGGACGGGGTGGAGGGGGTGGCCATGCGAACACCTTTCGTCCCCACGACGACCGGTCGCGCGCTCCGCGATCTCGCTGCGGGGTGACCTGCCGGAGGTGGGTCGGGGTTGTTTTCGGACATTGCTAGGACCCATGTCAAGTCCGCGGCTCGTGCACCACCGGGGTGGTGCGAGATGCAGGACATGAACGGGTCCGTACCTGATTATTGCACGGATGGGCGCACGGACGAGCCACGTGGTCGCAGCGTGACGGGCGATGTCACGCGCGGCGCCGGCGTCGCCTGTCGATGTAGGCAACCCACAGCGGCCCCACTCGTATTCCCTCGTCGGCCAGCACCCGGCGCGTGCGCCGTCGCGTCCGGACGAGCATGACCGCCCCGAAGCCGACGATGAGGTACTGGACGGCGAAGGCGACGCGGAACGAGTCGAACGCGTAGAGGTCGCCGGGGGCCCCGCCGGCGACGCGCACCGCATCCTGCACGTCGAGGGCGATGCCGATCAGCAGCATCATCGTGAAGCTCGCGGTGAAGCCCGCGACGTTGACGATCCCGGACGCCGCGCCGAGGCTCCGCGGCGGGTTGAAGGTGCGGGCGAAGTCGAGCCCGACCTGGGATCCGGGGCCGCCGATGCCGATGGCGACGACGACGAGCACCACGACCGCGAGCGGCGGCACCCCCGGCCAGAGCAGCAGGACGGCCCAGGCGACGCCCATCATGGCGACGATGCCGAGCACCAGGTTCGACCGCCGGAAGGGGAAGCGTCCCGTGAGGATCCCGATGACGGGCCCGACGACCATGCCCGACGCCACGATGACGATGAGGAGCGCGGATGCGAGCGCCGGGCTGTAGCCCAGCCCGCCGACGAGGAACGGGAACCCCCATAGGAGGCTGAACATCACGCCGGAGGACTGGGTGACGAAGTGGGACCAGAAGCCCAGCTGCGTCCCCGGTCGGCGGAGGCTCCGGCCGAGCTCGCGCATGGAGTCGCCCCAGGTGACGCGCGGAGGCGGCGGGTCGCCGGCCGGGCGGTCGCGGACGGCGACCACGACGGCGATGAACGCGACGACGGCCACGGACGCCGAGCCGAGGAAGGCGGGCGTCCACCCGGCCGTGTGCAGCACGAGGGAGAGGGGCACGGCCGACAGGACCTGGCCGAGCTGCCCGACGTTCGCGAACCACTGGGACAGCACGGGCACCCGGGGTCCCGAGAACCACGAGTTGATGAGGCGCAGGCCCGACACGAAGGTCATGGCGTCGCCCGCGCCGACCAGCATCCGCCCGACCACGGCGACCTCGAGGGACGTCGAGAGCGCCAGGGTCGCCTGGCCCGCCACCATCAGCAGGGCGCCGCTCGCCAGCAGCGCCCGCGGGCCGATGCGGTCGATGAGCACGCCCACGGGTATCTGCAGCGCCGCGTAGACCACCAGCTGCGTCACCGCGAGCGTCGACAGGAGGGAGGCCGAGGCGTGGAACCGCTCCCCCGCCTCCACCGACGCGATCCCGAGGGATCCGCGCTGGAGCACGGAGGAGAGGTACGCCACCATCGCGACTCCGAGGACGATGCGGGCGCGACGTGTGCTGGTCATCGGGACGACGATACCGGCGCTGCGGTTGCGGCCGTCGTCGCCGCCGGGCGGCGTATCGTCACGGGCCAGGGCCAGGGCCAGGGCCGGCGCGGTCGCCCGAGCGATGCGCGTCCGCGGTCGGCCGTTCGCGGCGGGACGCCGGGATCAGGCGGGGTCGCCGTCGGCCGGCCGACGGCGCGCGAGGAACTTCTCCAGCTCCGCGGCGATCTCGTCCGCCGTGGGCAGCGCCCCGTCCTCGTCGGTCAGCGGGGACTTCAGGGGCGTGTCCTCCATGTAGCTGTCGTAGCGCTCCTCCAGCGTGGTCACGAGGCGCGCGAGCTCCTGGTTGCCGGCTACCTGCTCGTCGATCCGTCCCACGAAGTCGCGGCCCTCCTCCCGGAGGCGGTCGGTGGGGAAGATGAGGCCGGTGGCCGCGCTGATGCTCTCGAGGGCCGCGACCGCGGCGAGGGGGAACTCCGTGTCGGCGAGGTAGTGGGGCACGAGGAGCACGAAGCCGGCGACCGGGTGGCCGGCGTCGTGCAGGCGGTGCTCCACCAGGTGCAGCGCGTTCGCCGGGACCTGGGTGTGCGGCTTCCAGACGCTGAGCGCGTCGATGAGCTCGGTGCGGTTCCCGCTGACCGTGACGTTGATGTCGCGGGTGTGCGGGACCGGCATGGGGATGCTGTGCACCCACGTGGTGGTGGAGATGCGGTACCGGTCGACGATGCCGAGCACGGCGGCCGTGAACGCCTCCCAGCGGAAGTCGGGCTCGAAGCCCGTGAGCAGGAGGAACGGCTGGCCGATCTCGTCGTGCGCCAGGTAGAGGGCGAGGCGGGCGGGCCGGTAGTCGGCGAGGTGGTCCTGGTCGAAGTAGATGGTGGGGCGGCGGGCGCGGTAGTCGAGCAGCGTGTCCGTGTCGAAGCGCAGGACGTCGCGGTGGCTGAGCGTGCTCAGGAGGTACTCGCTGACCTGCGATACGCCGGAGCCCGCGTCGGAGAAGCCGGTCAGGCCGGCGACCAGGGGCAGGCCGGTCGGCACCTCGCCGATGTCCGTGTCGATCTCGTACAGTCCGTCCGCGTCAGCCATGCCCCAACTCTAGAGCCGGCCCTCGACCGGTCCCGGCCGGACGGGACGCGGTCCGTGGTGCCGAGAGCGAACACATCGTCCCCTCCCGCGGGTGGGCTCCGGAGAGGGGGCGGTGCCGACGCGGCCGGCGCGGCTGGCACGGCCGTGGTGCCCACGGCGCCTCGGTAGGCTCGGCGCCCATGACCCTCCCCACCCTCTCCGTGTCCCCCGACCGTGCTGCCGACGTGGAGGCGGACGTCCTCGTCGTCGCCGTCTCCAGCGAGAAGGAGGGGATCCGCGTGCACGCGCCCGAGGGCGTCGAGCTCGATGCGGAGGGCCTGACCGCCATCGGCGTGACGGGAGCCCGCGACGAGGTCGTGCGCGTCCCCGGCACGGGTACGGCGGCGCGCGCGATCGCCCTCGTGGGCCTCGGCTCGGCGGCGGTCGACGCGGTCGTCCTGCGGTACGCCGTCGGCACCGCCCTGCGGCAGTTGCGCGGTGTCGCGCGCGTCGCCGTGGCGGTCCCCGTCGCGTCGCTCGCGGAGCTCACCGCCGTCCTCGAGGGCGCCGCCCTCGGCGTCTACTCCTTCGACGCCTACCGCCGCGACTCGCTGGCCGGGCAGAAGCCACCGGCCTCCGCCGTCGTCGTCCTCGCCGCGGGCGGAGCCTGGACGGCGGAGGACGCCGACGAGGCGGTGGCGCGCGCCACCGCCGTCGCCGGGGCGGTCGCGGGCACCAAGGACCTGGTCAACACCCCGCCGCTCGACCTGTACCCCGCGACGTTCGTGGACGCGGTCCACGAGCGCACGGCCGGGCTGCCCGTCGACGTCCGCGTCTGGGACGAGGACGCACTGGCGGCGGACGGCTTCGGCGGCATCCTGGGCGTCGGGCAGGGGTCGACGCGCCCGCCCCGGCTCGTGAAGGTCGCCTACTCCCCCGCCGGCGCCACGCGGCACCTCGCGCTCGTGGGCAAGGGCATCACCTACGACACCGGCGGCATCTCGCTGAAGCCCGCGGTGCCCATGATCGGCATGAAGTACGACATGACCGGCGCCGCCACGATCCTCGAGGTCGTCGTCGCCGCGGCCCGGCTCCAGCTCCCCGTCCGGCTCACCGCCTGGCTGTGCATCGCCGAGAACATGCCCTCGGGCTCCGCCATCCGCCCGGACGACGTCCTCCGGATGCGCGGCGGGACGACCGTCGAGGTGCTGAACACCGACGCGGAGGGCCGGCTGGTCATGGCCGACGGCATCGTCGCGGCGAGCGAGGAGCACCCCGACGCCATCGTCGACATCGCCACGCTCACCGGTGCGCAGGTCGTGGCGCTCGGCGAGCGGTACTCCGCCGTCATGGGCGAGGACGCGCTCGTCGCCCGACTCCTCGACGCCGCGCGCGACCAGGGCGAGAGCATGTGGGGGATGCCCCTGCCCGAGGAGATGCGCGCGCTCCTCAACTCGGACATCGCGGACATCGCCAACGTCAAGCCGGGCAACCCGGCCGGCGGGATGCTCGTCGCGGGCGTGTTCCTCCAGGAGTTCGTCGGCCGCACCGACGACGCGGAGGGCTCGCCGCGCATCCCCTGGGCGCACATCGACATCGCCGGTCCGTCGCACAACAAGGGCGGCGGCCACGGCTTCACGGGCAAGGGCCCGACCGGTGTCGCGGTGCGGACGCTCCTCGCCCTGGCCGCCGGTTTTTCCCGCGCGTAGTAGGCTCGGAGAGGCCTCCTGAGGGGGTCCCGCGCCTGCCCGGTCGGGCGGTCGCATGAGACGACCTTGATGCATACGAGGGAGATCCTGGGTGTCGGAACAGAACTTTGACGTGGTGGTGCTCGGCGGCGGGAGCGGTGGCTACGCAGCCGCCCTCCGTGCGGTTCAGCTGGGCAAGACCGTGGGCCTCGTGGAGAAGGGCAAGCTCGGCGGCACCTGCCTCCACCGCGGCTGCATCCCCACCAAGGCGCTCCTGCACTCGGCCGAGGTGGCCGACGTCTCCCGGGAGTCGGAGAAGTACGGCGTCAACGTCACCTTCGACGGCGTGGACATCGCGCGCGTCACCGCCTACCGCGAGGCCATCGTCGCCAGCAAGTACAAGGGCCTCCAGGGCCTCATCAAGGCTCGCGGCATCACCGTCATCGAGGGTGAGGGACGCCTGACCTCCGGCACCACCGTCCAGGTCGGCGACCAGACCATCACCGGCACGAGCATCGTCCTCGCCACGGGCTCGTACTCCCGCACGCTCCCCGGCCTCGAGATCGGCGGCCGCGTCATCACCAGCGAGCAGGCCCTCGAGCTCGACTACATCCCCAAGAAGGTCGCCATCCTCGGCGGCGGCGTCATCGGCGTCGAGTTCGCATCCGTCTGGCGCTCGTTCGGCGTGGACGTGCAGATCATCGAGGCCCTGCCCCACCTCGTCCCGAACGAGGAGGAGTCGATCAGCAAGCAGTTCGAGCGCGCGTTCCGCAAGCGCGGCATCGCCTTCTCGTTGGGCGTGCGGTTCAAGTCGGTCACGCAGGACGACCAGGGCGTCCAGGTGACGCTCGAGGACGGCACCTCCTACGACGCCGACATCCTGCTCGTCGCCGTGGGCCGCGGCCCGGCGACGCAGGGCCTCGGATTCGAGGAGGCCGGCGTGCGCACGGACCGCGGCTTCGTCCTCACGGACGAGCGCCTCCAGACCAGCGTCCCCGGCGTCTACGCCGTCGGCGACATCGTGCCCGGCCTGCAGCTCGCGCACCGCGGCTTCCAGCAGGGCATCTTCGTCGCCGAGGAGATCGCGGGCAACAAGCCCGTGGTCGTCGAGGACATCAACATCCCCAAGGTCACCTACTCCGACCCCGAGGTCGCGAGCGTCGGCTACAGCGAGGCGAAGGCGGCCGAGAAGTTCGGCGCCGACAAGATCTCGAGCTACGAGTACAACCTCGGCGGCAACGGCAAGAGCTCGATCATCGGCACGGCCGGATCCGTCAAGGTCGTCCGCGTCCAGGACGGCCCGGTCGTCGGCATCCACATGATCGGGGCGCGCGTCGGCGAGCTCATCGGCGAGGGCCAGCTCATCGTGAACTGGGAGGCCTACCCCGAGGACGTCGCCAACCTGGTGCACGCCCACCCCACCCAGAACGAGGCGCTCGGCGAGGCCCACCTGGCACTCGCCGGCACCCCGCTGCACGCCCTCTAGCACCCCGTCAACACCGACACACGAGCCGGGTCCGGAGTCGGGCCTGAAGGAGACAACCCCATGAGCGAATCCGTCAACCTCCCCGCACTCGGCGAGAGCGTCACCGAGGGCACGGTGACCCGCTGGCTGAAGAACGTCGGCGACCACGTCGAGGTCGACGAGCCCCTCCTCGAGGTGTCGACCGACAAGGTCGACACGGAGATCCCCTCCCCCGTCGCGGGCATCATCGAGGAGATCCTCGTCCAGGAGGACGAGACCGTCGAGGTGGGGGCCGTCCTCGTGCGCATCGGCGACGGATCGGGCGGCGGCGACGCACCCGCCGAGGAGCCCGCAGCCGCAGCCGAGGAGCAGCAGACCGAGGCCCCGGCCGAGGAGGCCGTCGAGGACCAGGTGACGCCGTCCACGGAGGCGGATGACGACGCCGAGGCCCCCGCGCCCGTCGAGCCGGAGCCCGCTCCGGCTGCCGAGCAGAAGGCGCCGGCACCGGAGGAGACCGCGGCTCCCGCGCCCGCCGCTCCTGCCGCAGCGGCTCCTGCTCCCGCCGCAGCGGCTCCTGCTCCCGCCGCGCCCACCGCTGCTCCCACGTCCGGCAACGCCGGCTACGTGACGCCGCTGGTGCGCAAGCTCGCCAACGAGCGCGGCGTGGACATCTCCGCCGTGACCGGCACCGGCGTCGGTGGCCGCATCCGCAAGGAGGACGTCCTCGCCGCTGCCGAGGCGGCGGCCGCGAAGTCCAGCGCTCCGGCGGCGTCCGCTCCGGCGACCCCGGCGGCGGCTCCCCTGGAGACCTCCCCGCTGCGCGGCACGACGGCCAAGATGTCGCGCATGCGCAAGCTCATCGCCGATCGCGCCGTGGTCTCCATGCAGTCCACCGCGCAGCTCACCTCCGTGGTGGAGGTCGACGTCACGAAGGTGGCCCGCTTCCGCGACCGCGTGAAGGGCGACTTCCTCGAGAAGACCGGCGTGAAGCTCTCGTTCCTGCCCTTCTTCGCGCTGGCTGCCGCCGAGGCGCTCAAGGCGTACCCGGTCGTGAACGCCACGGTCGACGGCGACAGCATCGTCTACCCCGACCACGAGAACATCAGCATCGCGGTGGACACCGAGCGCGGGCTGCTGACGCCCGTGGTCAAGAACGCCGAGGGCAAGAACCTCGCCCAGTTCGCGTCCGAGATCGCGGACCTCGCGGCCCGCACGCGCGACAACAAGCTGTCGCCGGACGAGCTGGCGGGGGGCACGTTCACGCTGACCAACACCGGTTCGCGCGGCGCGCTCTTCGACACCCCCGTGGTGTTCCTTCCCCAGTCGGCCATCCTCGGGACCGGCATCGTCACCAAGCGTCCCGTGGTCATCACGGCGGACGGCCAGGACACCATCGCCATCCGGTCGACGGTCTACCTCGCCCTGTCGTACGACCACCGCATCGTGGACGGCGCGGACGCCTCGCGGTTCCTCGTGGCCGTGAAGAACCGCCTCGAGGCGGGCGCCTTCGACGCCGACCTCGGCATCTAGGCACCTGCTCGGGATCCGCGACGCCGGTCACCGGTCGTCCATCAGGTCCCTGATCCGCCACCCGGCCTCCCCCCTGACGATCAGGAGGGAGGCCGGTCGGCGTTCCGGCCCCGATGGATCCCCGACCGGGGGCTCGGCCGACCCGGTCTCCGGCAGGAGCTGGACGAGCACCGTGTCGCCCATCCGCTGAATGCCTCCCAGCCGGTCGTCCGCGTGCAGCGTCGTGACGTCGCGGCGCTCGTCGTCGGCGATGAGCGCCCGGTCCGCGTCCTCCACGGGGGACCCGACTTGATCCGCACGCCGGAGGCAGGCGACCTCGCGGGCCTGCACGCACGCGGCCCGGATGCGGAGGAGGGCCGACGCGGCCAGGGACGGGTCGTCGCCGGCCGCCGCGCCGGAGTCCCCGTCCGCGTCCGCGGGTGTCGTCGCGGAGGACGGTCCGGTGTCCGTCGGCACGGCTGAGGACGTCGCATCCTCGCTCCCGTCCTCCGCACCGGTGGAGCCACCACGGGCGGAGCTCGCCATGGTCGGCAGGGCCGCGGCGCCGAGCGCCACGAGCAGGAGAGCAGTCCCGCCCAGGAGCCATACCCGCGGCCGGACCTCCGCCAGCTCGCGGCGGACCGCGTCGCGCAGCGCTCCGAGGCGCGCGGCCGCCCGCATCGCGGCGCGGTCGCGCGGCGCCCGATGCCGACGCGCCGGAGCCCGTGAGCCGGCGCGTCGGCGGGAGGCGCGCGCATCCCACGCCTCCGCGTCCTCGTCCGCATGCGTAGGCGCCGGCGCGAGCGCATCGATCCCCGGGTGCGCTCGTCCGGGCCGGAGCCGTCCGACGTCCACCGGGCGAACCGCGTGATCCTGCCGTCCATCGCCGCCGTGCACGGCCGCCTCGGCCAGCGGGGCGGCGTCCGTGACACCGAGGAGGCGGTCCGCGAGCTCATGCGCCGACAGGTCGGACTCCCCGTGGATGACGGCGTCCAGGAGCTCCTCCCACGAGTCCCACCGCTCCTCGGACACGCGCGGGCATCCGATCGCCGGATCCCGCAGGGCCTCGGCGATCCGCGCGACTCGGACGAGGTCCTGCCCGACCGGATCCGCGCTCCGGCCGTCGACCTCGTCCCTGCCGGCCGACGGACGCGAGGAGCCCAGGCCGCACAGCAGCGGACGTCCCGACGCGTCGATCAGGACATGGCCCAGGTCGAGCGCGCCATGGGCGATCCCGGCCTCGTGCAGGTCCCCGAGCCCGCGGAGGACGGACGCCACGAGGGTCACCGTTTCCCCCGGCGTGAGCCCGCCCCTCCTCGCCACGAGCGACGCCGCCGTCCCGCGCGACGCGATCGGCTGCACGAGGCAGAGACCGCCGTCCGCGAGGGTCGCGACGTCGACGAGGCCGACCACGTGATCCGACTCCACGGCCTGGAGGGCGAGGACCTCCGCCTCGCCCCGGCTGCGCTCGGTAGGCGGCACGATCTTGACCGCGACGCTCTCCGCGCGCGCATCCGGCGTCGCCCCCCGATGCGCCGGTCGGGCGAGGTACACCTGGCAGCTGCTGCCCCTCCCCACGAGCCGCACGAGCCGGTACCCCGCGACCGTCGTGCCGGCCTCCACGGCGGCGTCCCTCCGGCGCCGCCGGACCGTGCCCCCGCGCTCCTCGGGGCGCGCCTCCCGCGCGCCCGACCGGTCCTCCCAGCTCCTGGGGGCCGAACCGTGATGCCGCGTGCGTCCTCCGTGCATCGCTCCTCGTCCTCTCCTCCCCGCCGCGGGCGCCCTCGGACGGACGGCGCGGGGATGCGTCGGCGGCAGTGTGCGGCGGCGAGGCCCGCCCGCCGGACACATGCGCGGAACCGGGACGCGCCGGCGCGATGGAGACGTGTGGGGGAGCCGAGCCGCCGGACCGGCGCCGCAGGTCCCGGCATCGGCCCCGGCACCGGTATCGTGGGCGTCATGGCCCGCAAGACAGCCTCTCCGAAGGCACCCAAGGAACCCGGCCGCATCAAGCAGATGTGGCAGGTCTTCCAGATGACCCGCCGGTACGACAAGAGCTCGGTCTGGTGGATGCTCCTGGCGCTGGCCGGGCCGATCGTGGTCGGCATCCTGCTCGCGGTGTTCGCGACGGGTGGCAACTGGCTCACCGCCATCCTGTTCGTCATCGCCGGGGTGTTCGCCGGCATCCTCGCGTTCCTCATCGTCCTGGGCCGGAAGGCCGAGCGCGCCGCCTACCTGCAGATCAAGGGACAGCCGGGCGCCGTCGGCGTCGTCCTCCGCAGCTCCCTGAAGCGCGGGTGGGTCGGCAGCGAGATGCCGGTCGCCGTCAACGGCAAGTCGCAGGACGCCGTCTACCGCGCGGTGGGACGCCCCGGCGTGGCACTCATCGGCGAGGGCCCGAAGAGCCGCACGACGCGCATGCTCGAGGATGAGCGCCGCAAGATCGCCCGCGTGCTCCCCAACGTCCCCGTGCACTTCGTCTTCGTGGGTCCGGACGCCGACTCGGTGGAGCTCCACAAGCTGGCGGGACGCCTCCAGCGCTTCCCCCGCACGATCACCAAGGCGGAGGTCATGGCCGTGAACAACCGCCTGACCTCCCTGGGCCAGAACAGCATGCCCATCCCCAAGGGCGTCGACCCGTTCAAGGTCCGCCCGTCGCGGGCACGCTGATCCCGCTCCCGTCGGCCGTTTGCGCGGGCTCCTCGCCCGGCGCAGACTGAGCCCATGGATCCGGCCTCCGCTGCGGCGCTGCTCGGCGTCGACGCGGACGCCGACCGGCCGACCATCAGCCGAGCCTACGCACGGCGCGCACGGGAGACGCATCCCGACCAGCTCCCCGGGGCCACCCCCCAGCAGCTGCGGGCTGCGCACGAGCGGTTCGTCCAGCTGACCCTGGCGCGCGACGCCCTGCTGCTGGGCCAGCGCGCGCACGCCGGAGCGGGCCCGTCCGCCGGTACTCGTCCGGCAGGCGCTCCGCCGGGACCGCCGCGCCCGCCGTCCCCCTCCCCGACCACGGAGCGGCTGTCGCCGTACGGGCGCTCACGGCGCGAGCGGGCGCGACGCGGTCTCGGACCCTCCATCGCCGCGGTCTGCGCGCTGGCGGGCGTGCTCGTCGTGCTCGTGAGCTTCCAGGACTCCACGCGCGCCCGGTTCACGACCGTCGGCGCCGACCTCACGCAGGGCGCGACCGTCGTCGCGGTCCTCGATCCCGCCTCCCGTGCCAGCGAGTGCGTGGATACGAGCTCCTGCACCCTCCTCGACATGACCGCCCCCGAGGACTGCAGCGCCGCCCTGGTCCGCTTCGAGGTCACGACCGGGCGGTCGGACGACGGCCGGGAGACCGAGAGCCGGGAGCTCGGCGCGGTGCGCGCGGGGTCCCCGGCGCGCGTCGTCCTCGGCGGGGTCGATCCGGAGCTCGTGTACCTGGGGTGCGAGCCCGGCTGAGGTCCCGGCGGCACCGGGGGCACGCGTCCTGGGGCCGTCGGATGGCCGGCCCGCGGGCCGCATCCGCGCTCCGCCGGTCAGGAGGTGCGGACGAGCACCGTCCCGGAGAAGACGTCGTGGAGGCCGCGCTGGTCGGCGTTCCACACGACGGCGGGCAGGACGAGGCAGACGAGGACGGTGCGCACGGCGGGCCGCCACAGCGACACGTAGCCGCCTCTGAGGGGCCGGACGCGCATGCCGAGCACGACGTGCCCCACGCTCCCGCCGAGCGTGACGATCAGGACGTACTGCATCACCGCGAAGACCGCGAGCGTGGCCGTGGCGTCGTAGGCGAAGAAGGCCCAGGAGACGAGCACGGCGAGGGCCCAGTCGATGCAGATGCCCAGGATGCGGCGGCCGGCGCGGGCGACGGAGCCGCGTCCGCGCTCCGGGAGCCCGAGCCGCTCCCCCGGCCAGCGGTTGCGGGACGGATCGCCGAGTTCGGGGTACGTGGGAGTCGCGGGCACCTCCCGATCCTAGGCGCGCATCCCGCGGATCCCCTGATCCGCTGGGGATGCCGGGGGCTCGCGACGCGCCCGGGGTCGTCTGCGTAACATCGCGGAAACACGGCGGTTATGGCGAGGTAACCCCTTCCCCCTAGGGTCGGAGAGGCTGAATCCGTCAGTCCCATCCGCTCCGGCCCCCCTTTTGGAGACACCACATGTTCAGAGACTCATCCGAGGTGCTCGCGTTCATCAAGGACACCGACGTCAAGTTCCTCGATATCCGGTTCACCGACCTCCCCGGGGTGCAGCAGCACTTCAACATCCCCGCGTCGACCGTCGACGAGGAGTTCTTCTCCGTCGGCCAGCTGTTCGACGGCTCCTCGATCCGCGGCTTCGCGAGCATCCACGAGTCCGACATGCAGCTCATCCCCGACGTGACGACGGCGTACGTCGACCCGTTCCGCATCGAGCGCACGCTCATCATGGTGTTCGACATCTACAACCCCCGCAACGGCGAGATCTACGCCCGCGACCCGCGCCAGGTGGCCAAGAAGGCCGAGAAGTTCCTCGCCGCGTCCGGCATCGCCGACACCGCGTTCTTCGCCCCCGAGGCCGAGTTCTACATCTTCGACGACGTCCGCTACGAGGTGAACCAGCACACGAGCTTCTACTCGGTCGACTCCGAGGAGGGCGCCTGGAACTCGGGACGCGAGGAGGAGGGCGGCAACCTCGGCAACAAGACGCCGTACAAGGGCGGCTACTTCCCCGTCAGCCCCGTCGACAAGCAGGCCGACCTGCGCGACGACATCAGCCTCAAGCTGATCGACGCGGGCCTCATCCTCGAGCGCGCGCACCACGAGGTGGGCACCGGCGGCCAGGCCGAGATCAACTACCGCTTCGACACCATGGTGCACGCGGCGGACGACATCCTGAAGTTCAAGTACATCGTCAAGAACACGGCCGAGCAGTGGGGCAAGACGGCCACGTTCATGCCGAAGCCGCTCTTCGGCGACAACGGCTCGGGCATGCACACGCACCAGTCGCTGTGGAACGACGGCAAGCCGCTCTTCTACGACGAGGCCGGCTACGGCGGGCTCTCCGACCTCGCACGCTGGTACATCGGCGGAATCCTGAAGCACGCGCCGGCGATCCTGGCGTTCACGAACCCGACGGTGAACTCCTACCACCGCCTGGTCCCCGGCTTCGAGGCGCCCGTCAACCTGGTCTACTCGGCCGGCAACCGCTCGGCGTCGATCCGCATCCCGATCACGGGCACGAACCCCAAGGCCAAGCGCATCGAGTTCCGCGCGCCCGACGCCTCGAGCAACCCGTACCTCGCGTTCGCGGCGCAGCTCATGGCCGGCATCGACGGCATCAAGAACCGCATCGAGCCGCACGAGCCCGTCGACAAGGACCTCTACGAGCTCCCGCCCGAGGAGGCGAAGAACATCCCGCAGGTCCCTGCGTCGCTCGGTGCGGCCCTCGACGCCCTCGAGGCCGACCACGACTTCCTCACGGCGGGCAACGTGTTCACGCCCGACCTCATCGAGACGTGGATCGAGTACAAGCGCGAGAAGGAGATCAAGCCCCTCGCGCAGCGCCCGCACCCGTTCGAGTTCGAGCTGTACTACGGCGTCTGATCGCCACCCGGGCGTGCCCTGACCGGCCGTCCGCACTACGGGCCGTCCTCCTCCGGGAGGGCGGCCCGTCGCCGTCGGACCGGCGCGGGCCGGGGCGCGAGCCGGTCGTCCGCGGACGCCTCAAGCCCCGCGCGGATCCGGGCGGTCGTCGATGCCGTAGAAGAGCCGCTCGAAGACGGCCCGGGAGCGGCGCGTCACCCCCAGGTACTCCTCCTCGAGCACCGATGCGGAGCCCGGCGGGTACTCCAGGAGCCGCGCGATCGCGTCGAGGGCCGCCCGGTCGGCGGGCAGAACGTCGGCGGTGCGGTTCGTCCACAGCGTCATCGCGGATCGGACGCGGGACGCGAGCACCCAGGCGTCCCGCAGGCGCCCCGCGTCCTCCGCGTCCATGAGGCCCGCGTCCACGGCGGCGTCGAGGGCGCCCGTGGTCGTCGGCGTACGCAGGGCGGGGTGGTCGTGCGCGTGCTGCAGCTGGATCAGCTGCACCAGCCACTCCACGTCGCTCAGCGAGCCGCGGCCGAGCTTCAGGTGGCGCGTGGGGTCCGCGCCCTGCGGGAGCCGCTCGTTCTCGACCCGGGCCTTGATCCGCTTGATCTCGCGGACGTCGGCGTCGCCGATGCCGACCGGGTACCGGAAGCGGTCCGCGAGGGCGGTGAAGTCCGCGATGAGGCCGCTGTCGCCGACGACGCCCCGCGCCCGGAGGAGCGCCTGGGCCTCCCACGTCAGCGACCAGCGCTCGTAGTAGGCGCGGTAGGACGCGAAGGAGCGCACGACCGGTCCGTTGCGTCCCTCCGGGCGGAGGCCGGTGTCGAGGTCGAGCGGCAGGCGCGAGTCCTCGGTGAGGCGCGTCAGCTCGGCGACGATGAGCTGCGCGCGGCGCTGCGCGAGCTCGGGGTCCATGCCCGCGATCGGGCGGAACACGTGCATGACGTCGGCGTCGGATCCGAAGCCGAGCTCCGCCCCGCCGTAGCGCCCCATGGCGACCACGGCGAACTCGGGCCACGGCCCGTCCTCGCGGCGGATCGCGCGCATCACGCCGCGCAGGGTGGCGGTCGTGATGTCGGCGAGCGACGGACCCAGCGTCTCGACGTGGGTGACCCCCACGATCGCGCCGATCGCGAGCCGCAGGATCTCCCGGCGACGCAGGGTCCGGAGCGCGGCTGCGGCGGCGTCGGCCGTGGGATGCCGGTTGACCGTCGCGACGGCCTCCTCCTCGAGCGCTGCCCAGGTCCGCGGGCGGAGGTCCTCGTCGCGGGCGAGCCAGGCGGCGGCCTCGGGGACGCGGTCGAGGAGCTCGGAGACGTAGCGGGATCCGGAGAGCACCTGGGCGAGGCGCTGGGCGGCCCCCGCGGAGTCGCGCAGCATCCGGAGGAACCACGTCGCCTCCCCCAGCGCCTCGCTGAGGCGGCGGAACGCGAGCAGGCCGTGGTCGGGATCCGGCCCGTCGGCGAACCACTGCAGCAGCACGGGCAGCAGATGGCGCTGGATGGCGGAGCTGCGCGACACGCCCTGCGTGAGCGCCCGGATGTGCCCGAGGGCGCCGCGGGCGTCGACGAACCCGATCGCCGAGAGCCGCGCGGCGGCCTGGTCGCTGGTGAGCGCGAGGGTCTCCTCGGGGAGCGACGCGACGGCGGCGAGCAGCGGCCGGTAGAACAGGCGCTCGTGCAGCGTGCGGACGCGCGTCTTGGTCGTGGTCCACCGCGTCACGAGCTCCTCGGCCCGGGCGTCGAGCCCGGTGCTCCGCGCGAGGACGCGGAGGCGCTCCTCGTCCGTGGGCATGAGGTGCGTGCGGTGCAGGCGCTCCAGCTGCAGGCGGTGCTCGAGCAGCCGGAGGTAGCGGTAGTCGCGGGCGAAGTCCCCGGCCTCGGTGCGGCCGATGTAGCCGGCGTCGGCGAGGGCCACGAGCGCCGGCAGCGTGCCCCGGTGCCGGACCTCCTCGTCGGTCTGCCCGTGCACGAGCTGCAGCAGCTGCACGGTGAACTCGATGTCCCGGATCCCGCCCGGCCCGAGCTTGATCTGCTGGTGCAGCTGGTCCGCGGGGATGTTGTCCGTCACGCGGGTGCGCATGCGCTGCACCTGCCCGACGAAGCCCTCCCGGCTCGCGCTCGACCACACCAGGGGCGCGACGGCCTCCGCGTAGCGCTGCCCCAGCTCCGCGTCGCCGGCAAGCGGCCGGGCCTTGAGGAGCGCCTGGAACTCCCAGTCCTTCGCCCAGCGCTCGTAGTACGCGAGATGCGAGTCGAGCGTCCGGACGAGCGCACCGGCCTTGCCCTCCGGGCGGAGGTTGGCGTCGACCTCCCAGAGGGCCGGCTCGACCTCGTGCTCGTCGATCCCCCGCATCGCGAGGACCGCGAGCCGGGTGGCGAGCTCGACGGCGCGGTGCGGCTCGATGACGGGGTCGCCGCCCGCATCCGTGGCGGCCTCCGCGACGAAGATGACGTCGACGTCGCTCACGTAGTTGAGCTCGCGGGCCCCGGCCTTGCCCATCCCGATGACCGCGAGCCGGGTCGCGCGGATCTCCTCGGGCCGGGCCCGGCCGAAGGTGCCGGGGGCGGAGAGCTCGGCGCGCGCGACCGCCAGCGACGCCTCGAGGGCAGCACCGGCGAGGTCGGCGAGGGCGGCGGTGACGGGGCGGACGGCGACGAGGGGATCCGGGTGCACGAGGTCCCAGGCGGCGACGCGCGCGACCAGCGCGCGGTAGCGGATGCGCAGCGCCGCCCGCGCCGGGGTCCCCGTGAGGGCGGCGACCCCGTGCTCGTCCGCGCCGACGGCGGCGAGCAGCTGCTCCCGCACGTCGTCCGGCGAAGGCGCGTGGCCGAGCGGCAGGGCGAACGCGTCGAGCTCGGCCGGGTGCCGGACCAGGAACTCGGCCAGCCCCTCCGACGAGCCGAGGACACGGGCGAGGCGGTGCCGGGAGTCTCCGTCGTCGAGGACGGCGCGCGTCCGGTCCGGGTCGGTCCCCAGCAGCCGCACGAGCGCGTCGAGGGCGCCATCGGGGTCCGCGCTGGGGGTGAGCGCGTCGACCAGGTCCGCCTCCGCCCAGCCCGACAGCTCGGCCGCCTCCGTCAGGGTCGCCCCGACCTCGCTCAGCCGGGCGAAGCCGGCGCGGGCGAGCGCGCCGATCAGTGTCTGTCCGCGTCTCATCGGCTGCTCCGGACTCGTCGGATGCCGCCCGGGGTGCCGGTCGGCCGGTGGGTGGCCCGGGTCAGAGCATCTCGAGGTTGGAGCGCAGCTCGTACGGCGTCACCTGGGCGCGGTAGTCGCGCCACTCCTGCCGCTTGTTGAGCAGCACGTAGTTGAACACCTGCTCCCCCAGCGTCTCGGCGACGAGCTCGGAGCGCTCCATGAGCTGGATGGCGTGGTCGAGGCTCGACGGCAGCGGCGCGTAGCCGAGGGCACGCCGCTCGGCGTCGCTGAGGCTCCACACGTTGTCCTCCGCCTCCGCCGGGAGCTCGTAGCCCTCCTCGATGCCCTTGAGGCCGGCGGCCAGCATGAGCGAGAAGGAGAGGTAGGGGTTCGCCGCGGAGTCGATCGCCCGGTACTCGACCCGGGAGCTGTTGCCCTTGTTCGGCTTGTACAGCGGCACGCGCACGAGCGCGGACCGGTTGTTGTGCCCCCAGGTGACGAAGCTCGGGGCCTCACCGCCGCCCCAGAGCCGCTTGTAGGAGTTCACGAACTGGTTCGTGACGGCCGTGATCTCCGGGGCGTGCCGGAGCAGGCCCGCGATGAACTGGCGTCCGATGGTGGAGAGCTGGTACTCGGCTCCGGACGCGTAGAAGGCGTTGACGTCGCCCTCGAACAGCGACATGTGCGTGTGCATGCCGCTCCCGGGCTGCGCGGCCAGCGGCTTCGGCATGAACGTCGCGTAGACGCCCTGCTCGATCGCCACCTCCTTGATGACCGTGCGGAAGGTCATGATGTTGTCGGCGGTGGTGAGGGCGTCCGCGTAGCGGAGGTCGATCTCGTTCTGGCCGGGGCCCGCCTCGTGGTGGCTGAACTCGACGGAGATGCCGAGGTCCTCGAGCATCCGGACGGACCGCCGGCGGAAGTCGTGCGCCGTGCCGCCGGGCACGTTGTCGAAGTAGCCCGCCGCGTCGACCGGCTCGGGGCCGTCGACGCCGAACTCGGACGACTTGAGGAGGTAGAACTCGATCTCCGGGTGCGTGTAGAAGGTGAAGCCGCGGTCGGCCGCCTTCTCCAGCGTGCGCTTCAGGACGTTGCGCGGATCCGCGATGGCGGGCTGGCCGTCCGGCGTGGAGATGTCGCAGAACATGCGCGCGGTCGGGTCGATCTCCCCGCGCCAGGGCAGGATCTGGAACGTCGTCGGATCCGGGTGGGCCAGCATGTCGGCCTCGTACGAGCGGGTGAGGCCCTCGATGGCCGAACCGTCGAACCCGAGGCCCTCGGCGAACGCGCCCTCGACCTCCGCCGGGGCGATGGCCACCGACTTCAGGGTGCCGGTCACGTCGGTGAACCACAGGCGCACGAACTTGATCCCGCGCTCCTCGATCGTCCGCAGGACGAAGTCACGCTGCTTGTCCATCCACCTGCCCTCTCGTCGGTCTCCAACCTACCGGCTGACCAGGGGCGCGACGGCCCGCCACGGAGGCCCGCCGTAGACTTCCGGACATGCAGACCCCCGACGCTGCCGTCACCCCGCCCGAGCCCGCCCGCCTCCCCCCGGAGCCCGCCGCACCGCCCAAGCGGGTCCGCATCCGGCACTTCGCGCGGGCCAAGGAGCAGGGCCTCAAGATCACCGGGCTCACCAGCTACGACATGCTCACGGCGGGCGTGTTCGACGAGGCCGGGATCGACTTCCTCCTGGTCGGCGACTCCGCCGGCAACACCGTGCTCGGCTACGACACGACGGTCCCCGTCACGGTCGACGAGCTGATCCCGCTCGCCCGCGCCGTCGCGGCCTCCGCCCAGCGCGCGCTGGTCGTCGCCGACCTGCCGTTCGGCTCCTACGAGTCGGGTCCCGACCAGGCGCTGGCGACCGCGGTGCGCTTCATGAAGGAGGCGCGCGCCCACGCCGTGAAGCTCGAGGGCGGGGTGCGGAGCGCGGAGCAGATCCGCCGGGTGGTGTCCTCCGGCATCCCGGTCATGGGCCACGTCGGCTTCACCCCGCAGAGCGAGCACGGTCTGGGCGGGCACATCATCCAGGGGCGCGGCGACGCCGCCGAGGCACTGCTCGCCGACGCCCGCGCCGTCGAGGACGCGGGGGCCTTCGCCGTCGTCCTGGAGATGGTGCCGCAGGAGATCGCCCGCCGCGTCAGCGCGGAGCTGCGGATCCCGACCATCGGCATCGGCGCCGGCAACGGCACCGACGGGCAGATCCTCGTGTGGACCGACTTCGCGGGCCTCACCGCGGGGCGCGTCCCGCGGTTCGTCCGTCGCTATGCGGACATGCGCGCGGTCCTCCTGGACGCCGCGACGCGCTACCGGGACGACGTCACCAGCGGCGCGTTCCCCGCCGAGGCGGAGAGCTACTCCGACTGACGGTACGGGCGCGGCCGTGGGCTCCTCCCCACGAGCTGTGCCTAGTCGTCGTCGCGCTCCTCGGCGGCCCACTGCTCGGCGCGCTCGCGCAGCCGCTGTGGTGCCCGTGCAGCCTCCTCGGCGGTGGCGAAGGGGCCGATGCGGTGGGCGGCCGGGGACAGCATCCCCTTCTCCACCTCGCCCGTGCGGTCGTCGTACCAGTACTGCTCGTCGGTGTCGCTCATGCTGCCGATGGTAGGCCCGTCCGCGGGTCGCGCGGAGGGCCAACCGGGGTCGGCCAGCCGGTAGGGTCGCTCTCATGAGCGACGACGCGACGACCGCAATCGGCATCGACATCGGCGGGACGGGCATCAAGGGCGCGATCGTCGACGTCGCGACCGGCGAGCTGCGCAGCGAGCGCGTCAAGCTGCCGACGCCGCAGGGCGGCGAGCCGGAGGACATCGTCGCCACCGTGAAGCAGATCATCGAGGCGCTCGGCGAGGTCCCCGCGGGAACACCGCTCGGCGTCTGCTTCCCCGCCGCGATCGTGCACGGCACGACCATGTCGGCGGCCAACGTCTCCCCGACCTGGATCGGGCTCGAGGCGGAGAAGCTGTTCGAGGAGCGCCTCGGGCTCGAGATCACGTTCGTCAACGACGCGGACGCAGCCGGCTACGCCGAGGCGCGCTACGGCGCCGCGAAGGACGTGCGGGGCCTCGTCATCATGACCACCCTGGGCACGGGGATCGGGACGGCGCTGATCCACGACGGCGTCCTCATCCCGAACGCCGAGCTCGGCCACATGGACGTCGCCGGACGCCGCGACTTCGAGCGTCGGGCCTCGTACGCCGCGAAGGAGCGCGCCCACCTCAACTGGAAGCGCTGGGCCGCGCGGCTGCAGGTCTACTACGGGCAGCTCGAGAAGCTCATGTGGCCGGAGCTGTTCATCGTGGGCGGGGGCGTGTCCAAGAACCACAAGCACTTCCTGCCCCTGCTGCGGCTCCGCACCCCGATCGTCCCCGCGGAGCTCCGCAACAACGCGGGCATCATGGGCGCCGCGGCCCTCGCCGCGCACGCCGTGGGCGCGAGCACCCACGCCCCGGCGTCCGACCTGGTGGACAAGACCAAGCCCGAGGACTGACGCCACCCGGCCACGGGCCGGGCGCACGGCAGGACGGCCGGGACCCGCGGGGTCCCGGCCGTCCGGTCGTGATGCGCGAGGTGCGGATGGGCCGGCTGATACGCCGGGTTCTGTCCCGGTGCCGGAGCACCATGGACGGCCATCTATCTCGGAGCTGCGTCACCGCAGCCCTCCAGCGGTCTACCCGGGGACTGGACGAGCAGCCTGTGCGTCCCCTGTTCGACCTTGCTCCGGGCGAGGTTTGCATAGCCGACCCGATCACTCGGGCCGCTGGTGGTCTCTTACACCGCCGTTTCACCCTCACCCGCCGCTCGCGCGACGGGCGGTCTGCTCTCTGTTGCACTGTCTCGCGGGTCGCCCCGGGTGGGTGTTACCCACCGCCCTGCTCTGTGGAGCCCGGACGTTCCTCGACGCGGCCGGTCCCGGAGGATCGACCGCGGCGCGACCGTCTTGCCGACCCATCCGCGTGAACGATCCTAGGGGTGCGCGACGCGATGGTCGCGCCGAGGCGCCTAGAGGCCCGACTCGTCCGTGCGGACGAGGATCGCGCTGGACTCGGGATCCAGCACCACGTCGTCGGGGGCGAGCTTGCGGAGGGCGTCCAGGTCGCTCTGGTTCAGCGTGATGTTGCTGCCGAGCGAGATCCCGCGGTGCAGCATCGCGGCCCCGACGCCGTAGCGGGCGCGCTGCTTCTCGTAGAGGGCGATGAGGTCCGCCGGGAACCGGGGCGCGAGCGCGTCGCGGTCCTTCTGCGCCTGCTCGGCCTGGACCCGCAGCTCCGCGGCCGCCGCGTCCCGCTCCGCCTCGGCCCGGGCGATGCGCTCCGCCAGCCCGTCGCGCTCGACGACGACCTCCCCCTGCGCCGCCTGCGCCTCCTCGAGCCGCTGCATGACCTCGAGCTGGACCTCCTCCAGGGCGTCGCGACGGCGCAGCAGCGACTCGAGCTCGCGCTCGAGCGCCTGGACGTCCTTCGAGCTGCCGCCCGACTCGATGCGGGTGCGGTCGCGGTCCATGCGCGCCTGCACGACGGCGACGTCGGACTCGATGCGCGAGAGCTCCGTGCGCGCGTCCTCGACGACGCCCGTCCGCTCCCCGAGCCGCCGGCGGACCAGCTCCATCTCCCGCTGGAGCGCGTCGATCTCCTTCAGCTGCGGGAGCTGCCCGAGCTGCCGCTTCAGGTGCGTGAGCCGGGTGTCGATCTCCTGCAGGTCGAGGAGCTCCTTCTGGATGCTCGGATCTGCCTTCATGCTCTCCCTCTCGTGGTGCGGCGCCGCCGGCCGGTGCGGGTGCGCGGTGCTGTCGTGGATGCGCGCCCGCGGGCGCGCGGTGGGCGGTCACTGCGTGACGACGAAGTCCCAGGGGTCGGTGCGGATGTCGCTGACCGTGACCTCGACGTCCGGCAGGGCTGACCGCAGGGTGTCCGCGGCCTGGTCGAGCCACAGCCACTCGCTGGCCCAGTGGGAGGTGTCGACGAGGTAGGGCGTGCCGCCGCGGAGGGCCGCCGACTCGCGCGCCTCGCTCGCGGGATGGTGCCGCAGGTCGGAGGTGACGTACACGTCCGCCCCGGTCACGCCGGCGGACGCGAGGAGCGAGTCGCCCGCGCCCCCGCAGAGCGCGACGCGCGTGACGGGAGCGTCGTAGGGGCCGGAGACCCGGATCCCCGTGGCGGTCGGGGGCAGGATGCGCGCGAGCTCCCCCGCCAGGCGGCCGAGCGTGGTGGGCGCCGGCAGGTCGCCGACGCGCCCGATGCCGCGAACGCCGCCCTCGGCGGGCTCGAGCGGGCGGACGGTCTCGGGGACGAGGCCGAGGAGCGCGGCGAGCCGGCCCGAGGTCCCCTCCTCCACCACGTCCGCCGTGGTGTGCGCGGCGTGCAGGGCGCAGTCCCCGCGGATCAGGTCGGCGAGGAGCGCGCCCTTGTAGCCGGTCTCGGCGACGGAGGTGATGCCGCGCAGGAGGAGCGGATGGTGGACCAGCAGCAGGTCGGCGTCGGCGGCCAGGGCCTCGTCGACGGTGGCGCGCACGGCGTCGACCGCGAGGTGGATCCGGCGCACGGGGCGGCCGGTGTCCCCCGACACGAGTCCTGACGCGTCCCAATCGGATGCGCCGGAAGGCGGCCAGGCGTCCTCGACGGCACGGACGACGTCGGCGAGGGTGGGGATCACGGTCCCATCGTAACGACGGCGGGGTCGCGGCCCGTCACCGTGCGGTGCGGTCAGTCGCGTCGGGCGGAGCGGCGGGAGGCGTCGCCGCGCTCGGACGGGGCGTCGTCGTCCGCGGCGTCGGAGGACCGGGCCGGCGACGGGACGAGCGGCTCGAGCGGCCACAGGCTCCGCTGGGCGGATCCGCGGTGCGTGCTGGATCCGTGCGTCGCGGCGTCGACGACCGACCAGGCGGCGGCGTCCTCGGCCGTGTCGGAGCTCATGGGGCCGATGCTACCGCGACACGCCCGCGGTGACACGGGTGGCGCCGTGGGTGGATGCGCCGTCGCAGGGAGGCCGATGGCCCGTGGAGGCTCGGCCGCACCGACTCAGCGCACGCCGCGGGCGGTGAGCGCGTCGCCGAGCTCGTCGGCGTGCTTCAGGGCGACGACGAGGAAGGGCACGACGAAGGTGCGGAGGCCCGGGCGGGCGCCGCGGGCCCGCTGGGCCTGTCGGACGTCCCACGCGAGCCGGCCGAGCACCGGGACGGTCCCCGCGGTCACCGTGAGCAGCAGCGACACCCGCTCGGTGTCGACGCCGATCCGCTGGAGGGGACGCAGCCCGCGCTCGATGCCGTCCAGGAGCTCCGTCATAGTGGTGGTGAGCACGAGCAGGCCCGCGATCGCGATCGCCGCCGTGACGCGCGCGGTGTTCGCGACCGCGGGCTCCGGTCCGAGCAGGACGAGCTGGCTGACGAGCGTGAAGAGCATCACCCAGCGCACGGCGCGCACCTGGCCGGCCAGCCGCCGGAGGCCGAGCGCGCCGTCCCCGAGCTGGGCTCCCGCGTAGGCGCCCACGGTGACGACGGCCGCCGCGCCGGCCGCCCACCAGGTGGAGGGCAGGAGCGAGACGCCCAGCACGACGGCCATCAGCAGGAGGAGCTCCCGTCCCGCGGGCATGCGACCGAGCCGGCCGCGCCGCGCATCGCCGAGGGTCACCCGAGCATCGCCTCGTACGCGTCGACGACCTCACCCGGTCCTCCGCTCCGGATCACCCGCCCGCCGGCGAAGAGCACGGCGGCGTCGCACCGGGCGGCGGCGGCGAGGTCGTGCGTGACGAGCACGAGCCGGTGCCCCTCCTCGAAGAGGTGGTCGGCGACCCGGCGCGCGTTCCGGGCATCGAGGTACGCCGTCGGCTCGTCCGCGACCACCAGCTCGGGTCGACGGACGAAGGCGCCCGCGAGGGCGAGCAGCTGCTTCTGCCCGCCGGAGAGCTCGTGCGACGAGCGCTCCGCGAGATGCGCGATGCCGAACCGCCGCAGCGCCTCGGCGACGCGCGCCGCGGACTCGGCGCGGGGCAGCCGCTCCGGACGCAGCGAGAACGCGACGTCCTCCGCGACGGTGGGCATGACGATCTGCGCATCCGGGTTGCTGAAGACCAGCGCGACGCGGCGTCGGAGCTCCCGCGGGCCGCCGGCCGGGTCGACGCCGAGGACGCGCAGCTCACCGGAGCTGCGCTCCACGAGGCCGCCGACGAGCCGGGCGAAGGTGCTCTTGCCGGATCCGTTCTCGCCGATGACGGCCAGGGTGCGCGCGTCCACGTCGAGCGTCACGTCGCGGAGCGCCTCGAGCTCGCCGAGGCGGACGCTGACGCCGTCCAGGTGCAGAGCCGCCGGGGACGCGCCCTCGGGCGTGATCACCGCGTCGCGGTCGTGGCGCCGACCGGCCGGGAGGAGCGCCACCCGCCGGCGCGGCGGAACGCGCGCGGGTACCCGCGGACGAGCGTCATGACGATCCCGGTGGCGATGGTCGCCTTCACGAGGTCCCCCGGGAGGAAGACGAGGCTCGTGAGCGCGGTCTCGGCCAGCGGCAGCCGCGTGACGAGGCTCTGCACGGGGATGCCGACCGCGTAGATGACCGCGATGCCGCCTCCCAGCATCGCGAGCGCGGTGCGCCAGGCCGTGGGCCGCCGTCCGCCCAGGTGCACGACGAGTCCGACGACGGCCGCGCCGAGGATCCAGCCGACGAGGTAGCCGCCGGAGGGCCCGAGGAACACGCCCAGGCCGCCGGTGCCTCCCGACAGCAGCGGGAGCCCGACCGCCACGAGCGCGAGGAGGACGGTGAGCGCGAGCGCGCCGAGGACGGGCCCGAGCACGGCCCCGGCGAGCATGACGCCGAGCGTCTGCGCGGTGATGGGCACGCCGCCCATGACGCTGATGCTGCCGGGCAGGCCCAGCACGGCGACGACCGCGGCCATCACGGCGACGCGAGCGAGGTCGGTGGCGTCGAGCCGGGCCGCGCGCGCGGAGCCGGTGGCGACGGGGCGGGTCGAGGTCATGGGCGTCCTTCGGGTGAGAGGGAGGAGGCGGCGCCTGAACGGCGTTCACCTGAACGCCGTTCACTATAGTGGGGGGCATGGTGCGACAGGGGGCTTCCGGAAGGCGCACCCGCGACGACGTGGCACGCACCGCCCTGCGGATCCTCGACGAGCACGGGCTCCCCGACTTCACCATGCGGCGTCTCGGCGCCGCCCTCGACGTGCAGCCCAGCGCCCTGTACTGGCACTTCCCCGACAAGCAGAGCCTCCTCGCGGAGCTGGCCGACCGGATCGTGGCCGAGGCCGCCGCGCCGCCGGTAGATCCGGGAGCAGGGTGGGGCGAGCGCGTCCGGCAGCAGGCCGCCGCCCTCCGCCGGGCGCTCCTCGCCCACCGCGACGGGGCCGAGGTCGTGGCCAGCACGACCGCGCTCGGGCTGGGCGCCACCGCCGCCCGTGACGCGCTCTCCGCGGCCGTCGCGGCGGGCGGTCTCGGGGAGCGGGAGGCGGCCCGCGCCGCGGCGGCGGTCCTGCACTTCGTGCTGGGGCACGTGACGCACGAGCAGCAGCGGATCGGGCTCCGGCGCCTGGGCTTGCTGCCCGTCGAGATGGACGGCGACGATCCGGACGGGGACTTCGCCTTCGGCCTCGACCTGCTCGTGCGGGGACTGACGACGCGGGCATGACGCGAGGCATCGGGCGGATCGGCGGAGCCGTCGACACCCGTCCGGCCCCCCGAGGGCCCAGCGTCCCTGGCGAGGTGGGCCCTGCCGGGCTCGAACCGACGACATCCACGGTGTAAACGTGGCGCTCTACCAACTGAGCTAAGGGCCCTGGCGTCCGGTGACCCGGCGCCTGGCCATGCTAGCCGAGGGCGTCGGCGCGCCCCCGCTCCGGCGCACCGGCCCGTCGTAGCCTCTCCCCGTGCCCACCCACCCGTCCCGCCGCGCGGCAGCGGAGCCCCGCTGGCCCGCCGCGGCGGGGCTGCTCGTCGCCGTGGCCCTGTACGGCGTCGCGCCGACCGCCGTGCCCTCCGGGGTGCGCGCCGCCGTGGTCGTGATCGCGGTGGCGCTGCTCGTGCCCCTCGTCGCCCTCAACCCACTACGGCTGACCCGCGAGACGGCGTGGTCGCGGGGACTGGGGCTCGCGCTCGGCGGGCTGCTGCTCGTCGCGAACCAGGTGAGCCTCGTCGTGCTGGTGATCGCGCTGGTCGACGCCTCGGAGGCGGGTCCGGAGCTCCTCCTCACGGCGCTCCAGGTGTGGACGACGAACGTCCTGGTGTTCGCGCTGGTGTTCTGGGAGCTCGACCGCGGAGGTCCCGTCGCGCGTCGCACGCGGGAGCGCGCGGCGCTGGCGCCCGCCGACTTCCGCTTCCCCCAGGACGAGGACGCGGGCGCCGTCACCGAGGTCGCCCGCCGCTCGTCGGAGCACGCGGACTGGGTGCCGGGCTTCGTCGACTACGCGTACTTCTCGCTCACGAACTCGATGGCGTACAGCCCCACCGACACCATGCCGCTCAGCCACCGTGCGAAGGCGCTGATGGCGCTCGAGGCCTTCGCCGGCTTCGTGATCCTCGCGCTGGTCATCGCCCGCGCTGTCAACATCCTGAGCTGACGCCCCGTCGGACCGGGCGGTCGTCCGGTCAGGCGGGGACGAGCGCCAGGTCGCGGATCGCGCTGCGGTACGCCTCGAGCTCGCGGGCCTCGCCCGGGGCCGTGATGAAGCTGCCGCGGATGATGCCGCGCGTGTCGATGAGGAAGGTGGCGCGGTTCGCGAACCCCTTCTCCTCGAGGAACACGCCGTACTCCTTCGCCACCTGGCCGTGCGGCCAGAAGTCGGCGAGGAGCTGGAAGTCGATCCCCTGCTGCTGCGCCCACGCGCGCAGCGTGTGCTTGCTGTCGACGCTGATGCCGATGAGCTCCACCCGGCTGTCGGCGAACAGGGCGAGGTTCTCCTCGAGCTGGCACATCTCGCCGGTGCACGTCCCGGAGAACGCCAGGGGGAAGAAGACGAGGGCGACCGCGCGGTGTCCGCGGTACTCGCTCAACCGGACCCGCTCGCCGTACTGGTTGGCGAGCTCGAAGTCGGGAGCCTGTGTGTCGTTGGCCAGGGCCATGGGGTGCGGATCCTTCCGTGCCGGCGAGTGTCTCCTGTCTGGCACGAGGACCGATCCTACGCCGGGGATCCGCGATGTCCAGCGGCGGGCGTGGACGCGCGGCGGGGACCGGGATCGGGCGCGCCCCCGCGGCGTCCGTCGCGGGCGGTCGGCATGGGTAGGCTGGCTCTCGGCGTACGCGCGGTCTCGCACCCTTCGAGCCCCGTGGCACCGAAGACGATGTCTGCACACCACAGGAAGAGGTCGAGGGTGACTGTCAACGACCAGGATCCGTACTCGGTGAACCACACCGACCAGGATCCGGAAGAGACCGCCGAATGGAACGAGTCCCTCGACGGGCTCGTCGAGACGCAGGGCCGGGGTCGCGCGCGCGACGTCATGCTCAGCCTCCTCAAGCGCTCCAAGGAGCTGCACCTCAACGTGCCGATGGTCCCCACCACGGACTACATCAACACCATCGCGCCGGAGAACGAGCCGGACTTCCCGGGCGACGAGGACCTCGAGCGCCGCTACCGCGCCTGGATCCGCTGGAACGCGGCCGTCACGGTGCACCGGGCCCAGCGTCCCGGCATCGCGGTCGGCGGTCACATCGCGACGTACGCCTCCTCGGCCGCGCTCTACGAGGTCGGCTACAACCACTTCTTCCGCGGGCAGGACCACGCGGGCGGTGGCGACCAGGTCTTCGTGCAGGGCCACGCCTCCCCCGGCACCTACGCGCGCGCCTTCCTCGAGGGGCGCCTGAGCGAGCACCAGCTCGACGGCTTCCGCCAGGAGAAGAGCCACCAGGGCGGCGGGCTCTCGTCGTACCCGCACCCGCGCCTCATGCCGGAGTTCTGGCAGTTCCCCACGGTCTCGATGGGCCTGGGCCCGATCAACGCGATCTACCAGGCGCAGGCGAACAAGTACCTCACCAACCGCGGCATCAAGGACGCCTCCGACCAGCAGGTCTGGGCCTTCCTCGGCGATGGCGAGATGGACGAGGTCGAGAGCCGCGGCCAGCTCCAGGTCGCGGCGAACGAGAAGCTCGACAACCTGAACTTCGTCATCAACTGCAACCTGCAGCGCCTCGACGGGCCCGTCCGCGGCAACGGCAAGATCATCCAGGAGCTCGAGAGCTTCTTCCGCGGTGCCGGCTGGAACGTCATCAAGGTCGTCTGGGGCCGCGAGTGGGACGACCTGCTCGCCCGCGACACCGAGGGCGCGCTCCTCGACCTCATGAACCGCACGCCCGACGGCGACTACCAGACCTTCAAGGCCGAGAGCGGCGCGTACATCCGCGAGAACTTCTTCGGTCGCGACGAGCGCACCGCGAAGCTCGTCGAGGGCTACAGCGACGACCAGATCTGGAACCTCAAGCGCGGCGGTCACGACTACCGCAAGGTCTACGCGGCGTTCAAGGCGGCCAGCGAGCACACGGGCCAGCCCACGGTGATCCTCGCGAAGACGGTCAAGGGCTACGGCCTCGGCCCGAGCTTCGAGGGACGCAACGCGACCCACCAGATGAAGAAGCTCACGCTCGACAACCTCAAGCAGTTCCGCGACGAGATGCGCGTGCCGATCACGGACGCCCAGCTCGAGCAGGACCCGTACCTGCCGCCGTACTACCACCCCGGTCAGGACGACGAGGCGATCCAGTACATGCAGGAGCGCCGCCGCGCGCTCGGCGGGTACTCGCCCGAGCGCCGCACGGCGCACACGGCCATCTCGCTGCCGGACGACTCGGCGTACCGCATCTCCAAGAAGGGATCCGGCACCCAGGAGATCGCCACGACCATGGCGTTCGTCCGCCTGCTGAAGGACCTCATCCGGTCGAAGGACTTCGGCAACCGCGTCGTCCCGATCATCCCCGACGAGGCCCGCACGTTCGGCATCGACGCATTCTTCCCGACGGCGAAGATCTACAACCCGAACGGCCAGCACTACACCTCGGTCGACCGCGAGCTGCTGCTCTCGTACAAGGAGAGCCCGCAGGGCCAGATCGTGCACGTGGGCATCAACGAGGCGGGCGCCCTGGCGGCGTTCACCAACCTCGGCACCACGTACTCCACGCAGGGCGAGCCCCTCATCCCGATCTACGTCTTCTACTCGATGTTCGGGTTCCAGCGCACGGGCGACGCGATCTGGGCGGCCGGCGACCAGATGGCGCGCGGCTTCCTCATCGGCGCGACGGCCGGGCGCACGACGCTCACGGGCGAGGGCCTGCAGCACGCCGACGGGCACTCGCTCGTCCTGTCGCAGACGAACCCCGCGGTCGTCTCCTACGACCCGGCGTACGCCTACGAGATCGGGCACATCGTCCGCACGGGCCTCGAGCGCATGTACGGCGGGGAGCACGAGGACCCCAACGTCATGTACTACCTCACGGTCTACAACGAGCCGATCATCCACCCGGCCGAGCCCGAGGGCGTGGACGTCGACGGCATCGTGCGCGGCGTCTACAAGCTTAAGGACGGCTGGATCGACGGGCCGAAGGCGCAGCTGATGGCATCCGGCGTCGCCGTGCCGTGGGCGCTCGAGGCGCAGAAGCTCCTCGCCGACGACTGGGGCGTGTCCGCCGACGTGTGGTCGGTCACCTCATGGGGCGAGCTCCGTCGCGACGGCCTGGCGGCCGAGGAGCACAACCTCCTGCACCCGCACTCCGAGACCCGGGTCCCGTACCTGGAGGAGAAGCTGCGCGGCGCCGAGGGCCCGTTCGTCGCGGTCACCGACTTCTCGCACGCGGTCCCCGACCAGATCCGCCAGTTCGTGCCCGGGGACTACTCGACCCTGGGCGCCGACGGCTTCGGCTTCTCGGACACCCGCCCGGCCGCCCGCCGCTTCTTCGCGATCGACGGACCGTCGATGGTCGTGAAGACGCTCCAGCGCCTCGCCAAGCAGGGCAAGGTCGACCAGGACGCGCCGAAGTGGGCCATCGACAAGTACCGCCTGCTCGACGTGAACGCGGGCACGACCGGATCGGCGGGCGGCGAGGCGTGAGCTGCGCCGACCTGACGTGACCACGAGCGATCGGCACGACACCGACGTGGAGACCGGGGAGACGAAGGCGGAGACGCTGACGTGGCTCCGGTCCCTCTCGGGGGAGCTGGCGAGCGCGACCCTGCAGCGGCTGGAGGACACGCTGCCCTGGTACGGCGACATGCCGCCGGGGCGGCGCTCCGCCGTCGGGCTCGTCGCGCAGGCCGGCATCACCTCGTTCATCCACTGGTATGACGACCCCGACTCCACGCCGTGGATCGCGGCGGACGTCTTCGGCGCCGCGCCGCGGGAGCTGCTGCGCTCGGTGAGCCTGCAGCAGACGCTGCAGCTCATCCGGGTGACGGTGGAGGTCGTCGAGGACCGGGTGCGGGACCGTCACCGCACGGTCCGCGACGCGATCCTCCTGTACTCGCGCGAGATCGCCTTCGCCGCCGCCGACGTCTACGCGCGCGCCGCCGAGGCCCGCGGACTGTGGGACGCCCGGCTCGAGGCGCTCGTGGTCGACAGCATCCTGTCCGGCGAGTACGACGACGAGCTGCCGTCGCGCATCGCGGCGCTGGGCTGGCACGGGCACGGCGAGGTGTCGGTGCTCGTGGGCACCGCACCGGCGGTGCTCGACGTGGACCAGCTGCGCCGCACGGCGCGGCACCTCGACGCGGACGTGCTCATCGGGGTGCAGGGCAGTCGCCTGGTGCTCGTGATCGGCCGGGCGTCGCCCGCGGTCGTCGATCCCGAGGCCCCGGCACCCGAGACGCCGCCCGTCGCCTTCCTCGAGATCGCGACGCAGCTGGAGCCCGGCTTCGGCTCCGGCCACCTGGTCCTCGGCCACGAGGTGCCGAGCCTCGTCGAGGCGTCCCGCAGCGCTCGTGCCGCCCTCGCGGGGTTCGCGGTGGCACGGTCCTGGCGGAACGCGCCCCGGCCGACGCTCGCCGACGACCTCCTGCCCGAGCGCGCCCTCGCGGGCGACCCGCTCGCCCGGTCCACGCTCATCAACCGGATCTACAAGCCGCTGCAGGCGCACTCCACCGAGCTCCTGGCCACGCTGTGGTGCTACCTCGACACCGGGCGCTCGCTCGAGGCGACCGCCCGCGAGCTCTTCGTGCACCCGAACACGGTGAGGTACCGCCTGAAGCGCGTGTCCGACGTCATCGGCTGGGACGCCACGGGAGCCCGCGAGGCGCTCATCCTGCAGGCGGCGCTCATCATCGGCAGCATCGCGGAGGCCGGCACCGCCGTCCCCAAGCAGCAGGGCTCCGGGCGCGCCCGCCCCAAGCGCCAGGCGGCCCGGTGAGGGACGCCGCGTGTGGCCTCGTCACAATGTCGCGCCGGATCCTCTGTAGGACGTCGACTCCGGCGCTCCTCGCGCCGGGCGGGAGGATGGACGGATGATCATCGTCGTCTGCCCGGGTCAGGGCTCCCAGAAGCCCGGCTTCCTCTCCCCCTGGCTCGAGCACCCCGAGCACGCTCGACGGCTGGGTGAGCTCGGCGACGCCGCCGGGCTCGACCTCGTCACCCAAGGCACGACCTCGGACGCCGACACGATCCGGGACACGGCGGTGGCCCAGCCGCTCATCGTGGCCGCCGGCATCATGGCCCTGCACGCGCTCCTCGCCGACGGCCGCGACGCGTACGTCGCGGGCATCGCCGGCCACTCGGTCGGGGAGATCACCGCCGCCGCCGGCGCCGGGATCGTCTCCGACGCCGAGGCCATGGCGCTCGTACGCACCCGCGGCGACGCGATGGCCGAGGCAGCCGCCGTCACCCGGACCGGCATGAGCGCCGTCGTGGGCGGCGACCAGGACGCGGTCCTCGCCCGCCTCGCGGAGCTGGGCCTCGAGCCGGCGAACTTCAACGGCGGAGGGCAGATCGTCGTCGCCGGTGCTCCCGAGGCCCTCGCGGCCCTGCAGGCCGAGCCGCTGCGCGGCACGCGCGTCATCCCGTTGCAGGTCGCCGGCGCGTTCCACACCCACCACATGGCGCCCGCCGTGGCGACCCTCCGCGAGGCCATCGCCCCGCTCGCCCCCCGCGACCCGCGCTTCCCCATCTGGACGAACCGCGACGGCAGCCGCGTCGAGTCGGGTGCAGCCTTCCTCGACCTGGTCGTCGGCCAGGTGGCGAGCCCCGTGCGCTGGGACCTCTGCATGGAGGCCTTCGACGAGGCGGGCGTCACGGGCCTCATCGAGGTCGCCCCGGCCGGCGCGCTCACCGGCCTCGCCAAGCGCGGCCTCAAGGGGCTGCCCACGCTGGCCCTCTCGACGCCCGACGACCTCCCGGCGGCCATCGACATGCTCGACGCGCATGCCTGATCCCGCCGCACCCGACACCGAACAGGCAGACATGACCGCCCAGTCCCGCCCCACCATCCAGACCGCGCCCGTGGTCGAGCGCTTCACCCGCATCTGGGGCCTTGGCGCCGCGCGCGGCGAGCTCGACGTGCCGAACGAGGACCTCATCGGCCCCATCGACTCGTCCGACGAGTGGATCCGCAAGCGCACCGGCATCATCACGCGGAAGCGCGCCTCGGCCGACGTGGACGCCGTGGACCTCGCGACCACGGCCTCGCTCGAGGCCATCGCCAAGGCCGGCATCCGCCCGGAGCAGATCGGCATCGTCCTCGTCTCGACGGTCAGCAACACCGTCCAGACGCCGTCGATGGCCGCGCTCCTCGCGGACCGCATCGGCGCGAACCCCGCGCCGGCCTACGACATCTCCGCCGCGTGCGCCGGCTACACCTACGGCATCGCGCAGGCCGACTCGTTCATCCGCTCGGGTCTCGCCGAGTACGTGCTCGTGGTCGGGGCCGAGAAGCTGTCCGACATCGTCGATCCCACCGACCGGTCCATCTCCTTCCTGCTGGGCGACGGCGCGGGCGCCGCCATCGTCGGCCCGAGCGACACGCCCGGCATCTCGCCGACCGTGTGGGGCTCCGACGGGTCCAACTGGGACGCGGTCGGCATGAGCGGCACGCTGAAGGGCATGCGCGACGGGTCCGCCTGGCCGACCCTGCGCCAGGACGGCCAGAAGGTCTTCCGCTGGGCGGTGTGGGAGATGGCCAAGGTCGCCAAGGAGGCGCTGGACCGCGCCGGGATCACCGCCGACCAGCTCGCCGCGTTCATCCCGCACCAGGCCAACATGCGCATCGTCGACGAGTTCGCGAAGCAGCTCGGCCTCCCCGACACCGTCGCCATCGCGCGCGACATCGAGACCACGGGCAACACGTCCGCCGCGTCGATCCCGCTCGCGACGCACCGCCTGCTCGCCGAGGACCCGTCGCTCTCCGGTGGCCTCGCGCTGCAGATCGGGTTCGGCGCGGGACTCGTCTTCGGCGCGCAGGTCGTCGTCCTGCCCTGAGCCCCACCGCCCCATAAGCTGTTCCGGTCATCACGAACCACGAGGAGAAACACATGGCACTGTCCACCGAAGAAGTCCTGGCCGGCCTGGCCGAGCTCGTCAACGACGAGACCGGGATCGCCACCGACACCGTCGAGATGGACAAGTCGTTCACCGACGACCTGGACATCGACTCGATCTCGATGATGACGATCGTCGTCAACGCCGAGGAGAAGTTCGACGTGAAGATCCCCGACGAGGAAGTCAAGAACCTCAAGACCGTCGGCGACGCGGTCACGTTCATCACCAACGCGCAGTCCTGATCGCGCGGACGACGGCCGGTCCCGGAGCCGGGGCCGGCCGTCTCCCCTCCCCTTTCCCGACGTCGAGGAGACGCCACGCATGACCACCCCCAAGAAGATCGTCGTCACCGGGATCGGCGCCACGTCGCCCCTCGGCGGAACGGCGGAGGACACCTGGCAGGCGCTCCTCCGCGGCGAGTCGGGCATCAGCACCCTCGAGCAGGACTGGGTGGCGAAGTGGGAGATCCCCATCACGTTCGCGGGTCAGGCGAAGGTGCCGTCCTCCGAGGTCATGCAGCGCATCGAGACGAAGCGCCTCGACCCGTCCAGCCAGTTCGCGCTCACCGCCGCGCGTGAGGCCTGGGCGGACGCGGGCTCCCCCGAGGTCGACCCGCTGCGGTTCGCCGTGGACTGGGCGACCGGCATCGGCGGCGTGTGGACGCTCCTCGACGCCTGGGACACCCTCCGCGAGAAGGGGCCGCGCCGCGTCCTCCCCATGACCGTCCCCATGCTCATGCCCAACGGCCCCGCGGCAGCGGTCGGCATGGCACTCGGCGCCCGCGCCGGCATCCAGACCGTGGTCTCGGCCTGCGCGTCGAGCACCGAGTCCATCGCCAGCGCCTACGAGCACCTGCAGGCAGGGCGCGCCGACATCATCGTCGCCGGCGGGTCCGAGGCCTCCATCCACCCCCTGCCCATCGCGTCGTTCGCGGCGATGCAGGCGCTGTCCAAGCGCAACGACGACCCGGCGCGCGCGTCGCGCCCATACGACATCGCGCGGGACGGGTTCGTCCTCGGCGAGGGCGGTGCCGCCCTCGTCCTCGAGACGGAGGAGCACGCGAAGGCCCGTGGCGCCCGCATCTACGCCGAGCTCGTCGGCGGAGCGGTCACGAGCGATGCGTTCCACATCACCGCGCCGGACCCCGAGGGCACGGCGGCGGCCCGGGCGATGGTGCAGACCATCGAGGGTGCGGGCTACTCCCGTGCCGACGTGTCGCACATCAACGTCCACGCCACGAGCACGCCGGTCGGCGACATCGCCGAGTACAAGGCGCTCGAGCGCGTCTTCGGCGACGCGGTGCACGGGATCCCGGTCAGCGCGACCAAGGCCTCCACCGGCCACCTCCTCGGCGGCGCCGGAGCGATCGAGGCGGTCTTCACCGTCAAGGCGCTGGCGGAGCGCACCGCTCCCCCGACGATCAACCTGACGGAGCAGGATCCCGACATCCCGCTCGACGTCGTCACCTCGCCCCGCGCGCTCGGCGACGGCGACCTGCTGGCGATCAGCAACTCGTTCGGCTTCGGCGGGCACAACGCCGTCATCGCGTTCCGCAGCGTCTAGCGACGGGCGCACGACGAAGGGCCCCGACCGATCGGTCGGGGCCCTTCGTCGTGCATGGGCGGGAGGAGGAGCCGCCGGCCGGGTCGCTGCGGTCAGCCGACCTTGTGCAGCCAGACGACCGGGCTGAAGTCGCTCGCGTGGCGGAACGCCTCGAGCTCGTCGTCCCAGGCCTGGCCCATCGCGAGCCGGAGCTCGCGGTGCAGCTCGAGGGTGTTCGACCCGGCGACGTCGAGCGCGTAGCGGATGCGGTCCTCCGGGATGACCGTGTTCCCGGCTGTGTCGGTCTGCGCGAAGAACACGCCGAGGTCGGGCGTGTGCATCCACCGCCCACCGTCCCGTCCCGGTCCCGCGTCCTCGGTGACCTCGTAGCGGAGGTGCTCCCAGCCGCGGAGGCCGCTGGCGATCGCGGCGCCCGAGCCCTCCGGACCCTCCCAGTAGTACTCGGCGCGCATGGCGCCCTTCAGCACCGGCTGCGGATCCCACGTGAAGTTCACGGCGTGACCGAGCGCACGACCGGCGGCCCATTCGACATGGGGGCAGAGCGCGCGTGGGGAGGAGTGCACGTAGAGCACTCCTCGAGCCGGTCTTGAGTTGGCGACGGGTGCTTCCATGGGGTCTCCTCCATCCGATCAGATGCGTCTTCCCCAACGATCTGCGTGCGATGGACGAGCTCCACACCTGCCGGTGCGGCCGGCGCGAGCGCCGACGGGTCTCATCATGCCCGGTGATCCTGGGGATCGGCAACATCGGCTGCACGACGCGCCGGGCCGCCGCCGGTACGCGCGGCATCGTGCGGACGCGGCGGGTCCCCCGGGAATGCATTCCCGGAATGCCTAGGCTCCAGGTGGCGGTCCGCTGGGCCGGGAAACGAGGAGTCGATGTCGGTACGGCACGCGCTCCTCGCGGTCCTCACCGAGGGCACCTGCTACGGCTACCAGCTGCGGACGGAGTTCACCCGACGCACCGGCACCGCCGCGCCGCTCAACGTCGGCCAGATCTACAACACCCTCGACCGGCTCGAGCGCGACGGGCTCGTCGTCAAGGGCGCCACGGATGACGCGGGGCACGTGCCGTACACGATCACGGCCGCCGGCGTCGCGGAGGTCGGGTCGTGGCTCACTGCGAGCGTGGGAGCGGTCGGGACACGGGACGAGCTGCTCGTGAAGGTGACCCTCGCGCTGTCCCTGCCCGACGCGGACGCGCGGGAGGTCGTGCGGGTGGAGCGCGAGGGCGCGCTGCGAGAGGCGACGGCGCTCGCCCGGCTCCGTCGCGAGCTGGAGGCAGCCGAGGGCGGGCTCCCGCTCGCGCGCCTGCTGGCCGTCGAGGCGCAGGAGGCGCAGACCGCCGCGCGGCTGTCCTGGCTGGACGCGGCGGAGCGTCGCATCGACGAGGCGCGGGCCACGGGAGCGGGCCCGCTCGGCCTCGCCGTCGCCCCGCGCCGCGGACGTCCAGCACGACGCGGCGGGGACGCCGACGCCTGAGCTAGTGGAGCAGCCCGCCGCCCTTCGCGAGCACGTTCTTCTCCCCCGCCTCGATGCGGACGGCGAAGCGGTTCTGCTTCGGCGGCATCGGGCAGTTGAAGTTGTAGCTGAACGCGCAGGGCGGGAGGTAGGCCCGGTTGAAGTCGAGCGTGATCGTGCCGTCGGGCGAGGGCGCGACCATCAGGAAGCGGCCGACCCCGTAGGTGGACTCGCCGCTCGTCGCGTCCGAGAAGACCAGGAGGAGGGCGCGTCCCTCGCGGAACGCGGCCAGCTCGTAGTCGACGCCGTCCTTCGTGAAGGTGATCTCCCCCGGCACGACCTTGTCCTTCGTGGCGCCGTCGTCCTTCAGGTGCTCGAACCCCATCGCGCGGCCGCCCTCGATGGGCGTGAAGTCGGCCTTCACGACCCACTCCTCGGAGTACGGGTACGCGTCGATGCCGCCGAAGTCGCGGATCGCCTCGGACTGCGCGTCCCACACGCGGAGCGCGTACGTGCCCTCCTCGCTGGCGATGACGAACGCCGAGACCGTGTCGCTGGCCACGACGGCGGAGGGCTGCGGGTCGTCGCGGCCGCGGACGACGGCCTCGCCGTCCACGAGGACGCCGTCGACGCGGAGCCCGTCGGCGGCATCGGCCTGGACGCGGAGTCCGGAGACCCCCGGCTCGAGCGGGGACCAGACGCCCGGGATCCCGTACACGGGCTGCGGGGCGGCGTCGTGCGAGATCCACTGCGTGTTGACGAGCGCGAGGTTCCCCTGGGGCAGCACCACCATCTGCTCGCGCCGCGAGCGGTAGACGGCGAGCACCTCCGCGGGATCGGCGGGGGCGGGTGCGGCGGTGGCGGGATCGGTCATCCCCCCATCCTCGCCGTCCGCCCGGCCCCCGCCAAGTCGTCCGCGTGTCCCCGGCCGGGGTTCACGCGGATGGGGCGCGAGCGTACGTTCGGAGCATGAGCACAGACCACGAGAGCACCTCGACCGACGAGAACGGCACGACGACCCACACGGAGGAGCACGTCGAGACGTCCTCCTCCGTCACCGAGGAGAGCGGATCCGACGAGACGACCCCCGACGGCTCCGGCAGCAACACCAGCGAGGGCGAGGACCACGAGGGCGACGTCGGCTCCGGCGGCTGATCCCCGGCTCCCGCCGTCGGCGACGCCCGGTCCCCTGCGGGGCCGGGCGTCGCCGTGCGCGGGCCCGCTGCCTCACTTCGCCTGGGCGTAGTCGTCGACCACCGCGATCATGACGGGGAAGTCGACGGGGGCACCGCCGAACAGCAGTCGGCCGGCCTCGGCGGCGGCGTCCGTGACGGCGGCGCGCACCTCATCCACCCGGTCGTCCGGCGCGTGCACCATCACCTCGTCGTGGAGGAAGAACACGAGGTGGGGCCGCGAGTCCGGCCGCTCCATCGCGGCCAGGCGCCGCCGCAGGCCCGCCAGCCAGCAGAGCGCCCACTCGGCGGCGCTGCCCTGCACCACGAAGTTGCGGGTGAAGCGCCCCTGGTCGCGGGCGGAGGTGCGCGCACGGGCGGCGTCGGCCGCAGACGCCTCCCCCGCCCGGCCCACCTGCTGCACGTCCCGCCACGCATCGGACGGGGGCGGCGAGGACCGTCCAAGACGCGTGCTCACGACCCCGCCGCTCTCGCCCGCCCGTGCGGCGCCCTCGACGTAGCCGGTGGCCCGGGGGTACGCGCGGACGAGCCGCGGCATCAGCCGGCCGCTCTCCCCCGAGGTCGCGCCGTACATGGCCCCGAGCATCGCGACCTTGGCGTGGGCGCGCGTGTCGACGACGCCCGTGTCGACGAGGCCCTGGTACAGGTCCGTGCCGCGGCCCGCGTCGGCCATGGCCCGGTCCTCCGCCAGCGCCGCCAGGATGCGCGGCTCGAGCTGCGCGGCGTCGGCGACCACCAGCCGCCAGCCGGGATCGGCGCGCACCGCGGATCGGATCTGGCGCGGGAGCTGCAGCGCGCCGCCGCCGCTGGCGGCCCAGCGCCCGGTGACGACGCCGCCGGGCACGTACTCCGGATGGAAGCGGCCGTCGCGGATCCACGTCTCCATCCAGGTCCAGCCGTTGGCCGCGAGGAGGCGGGACAGCTTCTTGTGCTCGAGCAGCGGGGCGATGACCGGGTGGTCGATCTCCTGCAGCTCCCACTGGCGGGTGCTCGTGGCATCGATGCCCGCGCTTCGGAGCGCCCGCAGCATGTCGGGCGGGCTGTCGACGTTGAGGTCCGGCGCGTCGAGGAGCTCGCGGATGCGGGCGGCGAGCCGCAGGATCGCGGGAGGCGCGCCGCCGTGCGCCGGTCGTCCGCCGAGCAGGTCGACGAGCAGCGCGTCGTGGACGGCGGTGTCCCACGGCAGCCCGTCGGCCGACATCTCGGCGGCGACGAGGGCGCCGGCGGACTCCGCCGCGAGGAGGAGACGCAGGCGACCGGGCTCCGCGCTGCCCGCGACGGCCTCCAGCTGGAGGCGCAGCTCGGCGACGAGGTCGTCGGGCGACCCGCCCTCCGGGGTGTCGAGGTCGTCGAACAGGGTGGCGGCGGCGGATCGCTCCCGCTCGACCGGTGCGGCACGGTCCCACGGGCCGACCGGCCGGCGGGCGAGGGCGCTGTCGGCGGTCAGGGTGGACAGCCGGAGGATCGCGTGGCAAAGACGGAGGTCGTGGCAGCGCGCGACGCGCACGCCCGCCGGGAGGAGCGTGCGGGACCAGGCGGCCGTGTCGTCCCACACCCAGCGCGGGGAGGGCTGCTCCCGCTCGCGGGACGCGGCGATCGCGGGCCACTCCTCGGAGGCGACGTCGCGCTGGCCTGTGACCGCGCCCGTCCCGTCGACGTCGATCAGGCGCACGCCGTCCGGCGTCCGCGCGACCAGGATGTGCATCCCCTCATCATCCCGTCACCGACCGACTCCGGAGACCCGTGCCGGCTCACGCCGCCGCCGTTCGCGACCCCTCACGGCACGTCATGCAGGGAAACGCCCACGAGAATCTGCGCGCATCCCCCCTCGCGCGCGGTTCACCCGCTAGGGTTGGTGACAAGTCGTCAGGTCCTCACGATCCGACCGGTCCGCCGGGAGGCTCACGAGGGGCAGACGACCCGCGGTCCCGGGTCCCGGGATCGATGCATCTCTTTTGAAGGAAATTTCGTCATGGCAACAGGCACCGTCAAGTGGTTCAACGCTGAAAAGGGCTTCGGCTTCATCGCTCCCGACAACGGAACCGCGGATGTGTTCGCTCACTACTCCGCGATCGCGACGGGCGGCTACAAGTCGCTCGACGAGAACCAGAAGGTGGAGTTCGAGGTCGCCCAGGGCCCCAAGGGTCCCCAGGCTGAGAACATCCGCCCGCTCTAACGCCACCCGCTCACCACTGGTGAGCGACGCACGCTGAGCTTCCGAGGACGGCTCCGACCATGTGGTCGGGGCCGTCTTCCATTTAACGAGCGCTTCCCCGTGCGAGAGCATGGAACGTGCCCTCCTACCGCATCACCATGACCGTCGGCGTGCTCCGCCCCGGGGCCGACCCCGCCGCCGTCCTGCCCGCCGCCGCCGGCGAGGCCGCGCGCATCGCGACGCTCGAGGCGAACGACATCCAGGTGGTGCGCGGCGAGCCCCGGCTGACCGTGCGCTTCACCGCCGACGACGACAGCGCTGCCGAGCGCATCGCCGGCGCCGTCCGCGCTCGCACGTCCGAGCTCGTCGACGTGCCGCGGGCGAGCATCACGCGCCGGGACGGCGGCACCTGGACCCGCATCTGAACCCGCCCCCGAGGGCGTCGTCCCGTCAGCACCCGTTCCGGGCGCTCCCCCGTGGTCGCGTCGGGAATGCTGAGGAACCGCTGTAGTCTCTCCCTCGGGAGTCGACGGCGCCTCAGGGGGACGCACCATCGGCTTGGGGGGACGATGATCGAACAGCAGACGACGCACGAGGACGACGCCCGGGATGAGGCGCCCGCGAGCAGGGTCCGCATGTCGGATCGATCAGCCCGAGGTCTCCGACCGGATTCCGGTCCCATCACGCAGGCCCACGGCGCGCGCGCCCACGACTGGCGCAGGACCTACGCCCTCGGACTGGTCGTCACCGATCTCCTCGTGCTGGTGTGGGTCGTCTTCGGCGTGCAGATCGCCTGGTTCGGCGTCGAGACCTCGGACGTGCAGTTCTCCGGCAACACCGCCGACATCGCCGTCAGCTACTCGGTGCTCTCGGTGATCATCATCGCTGCCTGGATGTTCGTGCTCGGCGTCTACGGCACGCGCGGGTACCGCGTCCTCGGCACCGGCCCGCAGGAGTACCGCCTCATCCTGGACGCCACGGTCCGCCTCTTCGGGCTCGTCGCCATCGTGGCCTTCCTCTTCCGCATCGACTTCGCCCGCGGCTACATCATCATCGCGCTGCCGCTGGGTCTCCTCACCCTGTGGCTGAGCCGCTGGATGTGGCGTCAGTGGCTCAACGTGCAGCGCGCGAAGGGCCGCTACTCCTCGCGGGTGCTGCTCATCGGCTCCGAGCAGTCGACCACCTTCCTCGCCCGCGAGCTCGCCCGCCAGCCGTTCGCCGGCTACCTCGTGGTCGGTGCGTGCATCCCGTCGGGCATGATCGCGGCGACCCTCCCGGGCAGCAGCATCCCGGTGCTCGGCAAGCTCGACGACCTGCAGGGCGCCATGCGCGCCGTCGACGCGGACACCGTCGTCATCGCCAGCAACGACGAGCTGTCCGCCGAGCGGATCCGCGAGCTCAGCTGGTCCTTGGAGCCCGGGCGGCAGCACCTCGTGGTGGCGCCGAGCCTCACCGACATCGGCGGTCCCCGCATCCACACGCGGCCGGTGGCGGGACTCCCGCTCATCCACGTGGAGACGCCGCGCTACGAGGGCACCAAGCAGTTCGCGAAGCGCGCCTTCGACATCCTGGCCAGCACCGTGATCCTCCTGCTCTCCTCTCCCCTGCTGCTCGTGATCGCGATGACGGTCCGGTTGAGCACGCCCGGACCCGTGCTGTTCCGTCAGGAGCGCGTGGGCATCAACGGCCGGCCCTTCCAGATGCTCAAGTTCCGCACCATGGTGACGGACGCCGAGGCGCGCCTCCTCGAGCTCGAGAAGCAGGCGCGGGACGCCGGCAACTCCGTGCTCTTCAAGATGAAGGACGACCCCCGGGTCACGCCCATCGGCAGGTTCCTGCGGCGGTACAGCCTCGACGAGCTCATGCAGCTCATCAACGTCCTGAACGGCAGCATGTCCCTCGTGGGACCGCGCCCGCCGCTCGCCCGCGAGGTGGAGGCGTACGAGACGAAGGTGCACCGGCGCTTCCTCGTGAAGCCCGGCATCACCGGCCTCTGGCAGGTGAGCGGCCGTTCGAACCTCTCGTGGGAGGACAGCGTGCGCCTCGACCTCTACTACGTGGAGAACTGGTCGATCGTGGGGGATCTCGTGATCCTGTGGCGGACGGCGCGGGCTGTGCTGGCGCGGGAGGGGGCGTATTGATGCGGCGGTCGGTGACGCAGCGCACCGGCGGAAACCGTGCCGCCGACGCCGCCGCCCGGACAACAAATTGCGGCGGAGACCGCGAATGCCGACGCCGGTGATGGCCGCCGACGCCATCCACGACGACAGGCGGCTTCCTGCGTTGACCGGGGTGCGATTCCTGGCGGCCATGACTGTACTCATCTCGCACTTTGCACACCGCGGTCTCATCGTCGTTCCGTCCGCGGCAGTGGCATTCGTCGACGGCGGGCGGACGGCAGTCGCCCTCTTCTTCGTGCTTTCCGGATTCATCCTCGCGTACAACTATGCCGACTTGACCGGACGTCGTGACCGCCGGAGGTTTTTCGTGAACCGCATCGCCCGGATCTACCCCGTCGTCATACTCTCTCTCATGATCGGGGCTATCGGCGTCGCCTATGTCGTGCTCGCTGACGATCGTCTTCGACTCCTGGACTGGTACGCGCTGAACCAGCGGGATCCGGTCGCTCTCATCGTGAGCTTCGCGAGCCAGCTGACCGTGACCACAGGCTGGTTCCCGGCGGCCCGGATCAATCAGCCATGGAACAGCCCCGCATGGAGCATCGCATGCGAGATGTTTTTCTATTTGCTGTTCCCGTACCTCATCGTGTTGATTCGTCGGTTGCGATCCACTGGCTTGGTGATCCTCGTGATCATCGCGTTCGCGTTTCAGATCATCTTCATCGTCGCAGTTCAGGCCGTGGCGCCGATGGGACAGCGTGGATTTCTTGTCAGCCAATTCCCCGTCACGCACCTCTTCGACTTCCTCGTCGGCGTAGTGGCGGCACTTCTCTTCCGAAGAGGAGGCCGCGAGTGGCTGCTCGTCGGTCGGCGGCGTCTCGTCGCGCTGGTCGTCGCGAGTGCATCGATCGCCGTGCTCTCGTTCACTGTGCCGGTGCGGCCGGCGTACCTCTTGCTCACTCCGTTCTTCGCGATCCTCATCCTCGGCCTTGCTGTGCCGCCGAGACGAGGGGCATCCTGGCTCGCCGCACGGTGGCTGCTGCTCCTCGGTGAGGCGAGCTTCTCCCTCTATCTGATCCACGTTCCCTTGATGAACCTGATGAGCCTCACAGGGTCCGCGCCGTGGTTCGGCTGGGTGTGGGTGTTGCTTACTATTGGCACGAGCGTCCTAGTGCTCGCCTTCTTCGAGACTCCGGCACGTCTAGCCACCAAGAAAGCGTTGAACAACATGCTGGAACAGCTAGGGAGACGAGCCGCGACGGATGTCGTCGTGCCTGCACCCGACGCCCCCGCGAGGGATGCATCATGAGGTCCGCATCGCGCGCGCGGACTCGTCTGACGTCGCCGTCTGGCTCAGATGCCGAGCCGCCGACGGCGAAGATCAAAATAGCCGACGTTACGCGACACGCTAGCGCTGACGCCTTGTTCGACCGCAAGCCAGCGCGGATCATTGCAGGGCTGACCGCCGCGCTGCCTACGCTCTCCGCCATCGTGCCACTCACCAGCGTCGCTACCGCGGTCTTCTTTCCGATCCGCTCACGGAAGCCATGGTCGCGCTGGAACAAAATCATCATCTCCACCGCGACGCTCTCGGTGGTCATGATGGTGGTTTCCGGGCTCATGGCGGTCTCCGGGCCGCAGTGGCCTCAAATATTGAGCGCCGTGGTATTCGGGCTATGCCTTGTTGGATTCTCGAAGGTTGCATCCGATGTGTCTACGACGGCGCAAATCCTCGCTGTAGCCGGTCTTGGTACGACGGTCTACTTCGCGGTCACGGGACGCAACGACTCCTACGACCTTGCCGTGCTGTGGAAGTACGGGGTGGCCCTGCCCTTCACCGTCGCTGTCGTCTACCTCACGTGCCGATTCCGCGGTCGTCTGGCGCCGATCGTCACATTGGGTGCCATCGCCTTCGTTAGCCTCGTGCTCGAGTACCGCTCCTTCTCCGGTGTCTGCCTCGCTGCGGTAGTGGCGTGGATCTTTCACTCGCGGGCCGGCACCAGCCGCTGGTGGGGCCTGCGGGCAGGGTCCCTCGGCGTCCTCCTCGCCGTGCTCTTTAACGTCATCATCAACATCATTGAGAGCGGTGTCTTCGGCGCCTCGCTTCGGCAGAAGACAGAAAATCAGCTCGACGGTGGTGGGCCTGCGATCTTGAGCGGCCGTGTTGAACCGCCGTTGTCAGTAGCGGCCATCTCCGAGAAACCGTTCCTCGGATGGGGCAACCCGCAGGAGATTGGGGAGCGCACCCTGAGCCTAGGTGGCCGCTTGGCGAATGCCATCGGGATGTACGACCTACCTGCCTACCGTCGAATTTGGATCCGGAGTGACGGGCAGGTTTCGCTTCACTCGATCCTCTTCGAGTCGTGGGTGTCCGGAGGCGTCCTCGCTGCGCTGTTCCCTATTGCGCTGGTAGCCCTCTTCGCAACCGCGCTATTCAAGGCCCGAGGCCGTTTCTATCCCCTCATCGCGGTCGTGTGTGTTCAGGGAATATGGGACGTCTTCTTCTCGCCCTGGGCGGTCAACCGGTCGTCGCTGATGGCTCTCGGTGCTCTTCTTGCCATTTTCGCCGTCACCCAACGGGGTATGGCTCGTGAAACTGTATCTTCATCACGGTCTCATCGAAAGTTCCGTAAATTGGGCGGCATTCCTGATTTTGGCTCGTCTTCAAGGCACGGGCCTACTTAGCACCCGGCATGACCTTCGTTACGCGCTCTGATTTCGACTCCGGACCATGACGACCACGAGCAGCACGAAGATTGTCGCTTGCGCACAGACGAAGGCCCATGCAGCTCCGACCGGGCCTGCTGTTCCTGCAAAGAGGGCAACGAGGACCAGCTGTAGGAGTACGGCGGAGGTGGTGACGAACGACACCGGCTTGTCGTACCCCAGCGACTGCTGGAAGATCGCGAGCGGCTGATTGGCGATGGCGAGGAGCGTACCCAGGGCTAGCACGCGCAGGACGGACGCCGATTCCGCAAAGGCTTCTCCGACTAGGAGATCCACGAAGAATGGCGCTGCGACGATCACGAGCACGCAGGCGCCCATGGCGGCGATGGGGAGCCAGAGGGCCTTGCGAACTACGGGCCAGGCGTTCCTCCAAGACCGTGCGCGCGCGACCACAGGGACAGCTGAGGCGGCGAACGCGGATACTGCGAGGGACATGGGCTGCGTCCATCGATTGACGGCGCCGTAGATTCCCGCGGCGGCAGGACCGGCGACCGCGGACATGATCGCGACGTCGAGAGCTTGCGACGTGACCGCCACGCTGCTCAGCCCGTAGAAGCCCGACCCTCTCCACGGGACGCGACTGATGCGCCTAGTCCTCCGAAGCGCCTGCCGATCCGGCATGCGAGTCACGAGGAGCACGGTGCTGGCCGTCGATCCCAAGACCAGCGCGATCCAGAGGGCTGCAGCTCCTTCCACGCCGAGCAACATGCTGAGAATCAAGATGCTCAGTCCGACGACGCGGTCAAGGATGAGCGACAGTGCCACCGTCAGCATCCTGGACTTGGCGCGCAACGGCACCTGCGCAGTCTGGCTGAGCAGCAAGAACATCGCGACCGGCGCCGCAGTCCAGAGTAGGTCTGTGGGAGACCAGATGAGGAGGCCCGTCCCGACGATCAGCAGGACGACGCCGGCGAAGGCGAGCTTGCCGAAGGCGCGCTCGGTGAAGTGCTCCGCGGTGAGGTCCCCGCGCGCCGCCTCGCGGAGCCAAAGGGAGTTCGTGCCGAAGTCGATCAGTCCCACGGCACTGGACGCGATGGCCACGGCCGTGACCGCGTGACCGAATGCCTCCGGGCCGCTCGATCGCGCCGCGAGTAGGTAGATGACCGCCGTCAGGATCTGAGCGAGGGCCGTCGAGCCGGCAAGGAAGGTGGCCTGGCGTCCCAGACCGCCGGAAGGGACCGGCGCGGCGTCCGTCACAGTAGAGCCGAAGTGAATCTGGAGGAATTCATACCGGAGACGGCGAGGGGCCGGTCGGCGATCGATGCGTCGGCCATGCCCTGAGCGATCGCCTCGACGGAGAGGGGCGTCCACCGCGCATGCGTGGGTACGGCACGGGCATCGTTCCGGAGGCTCGACGCGCCAGACACGAGCAGGCGCGTGCCCGAGACCACGGCCTTCCCGAAGATGCCGCTCGGGCCCTCATTGGAGTGCGCGAGGACGACGCAGTCGACCGCGGCGATTGCGGCATCGAGCTCCTTGTCCTCGAGCATGCGGTCGACGACCACGACGCGCGCGCCTCTCTGGCGCGCCTCCGAAAGGTGGGGCTTTGCCTCGGCGAGCTGCCCGTCCAGGATCGCGCCCCCGACCAGGAGGCCCACGCCGTCTCCGGCTATGCGCGTGAAAGCCTCTGCCACCATCGGGAGGTTCTTCCGCGCCGTGATCGCGCCGACCACGGCGAACCATCGGCGACCGCGGTCGAGGCCCCACTGCTCCCGCACGTCGAATACGTCGTCCGCCGTCGCGGCGAGGGTCACCGGATCCTGCGCAACGGGGAATCGGGATTTGCCAGCCCAAACGGAGGACTTGAGGACCGCGACGGTCGTCGAGCCCCGGAGGCTCACGAGCGTCATGGTGGCGAACTTGAGGATCTGGCGGACGAAGGAGCGGATTCCTTGACTGGGCCGAAGGTCGGGCTCGCGCATGATCAGTGCGGTCATATGGGGGAGGTCGCGCCCGCGGCGCGTCAGGAGCGGGATCAGGTGGCGATCTCCATCAGGGATGACGACGCGTCCAGCACCCATGTCCCGAGCCAGCTGCGAGACGGGGTGCACATCGGCGCTTGGGATCTCCACAACGGTGAACGACGACGGGAGCCCCCGCAGGAACTCGACGGCCTGTGGGCTATCCATCTGGCTCGGCGTCGTCACCAAGACGGGCTGCCCACCTCTGTCGATGATGGCATCGGCGAGGAGGCGCACGTAGTAGAACCTGTGGCCGCTCGCGTTTCCCTCGAGGATGAATACGGGTCCATCGGGTGCTGGCGAGGACCCACGCAGCCGAGGAGCGCTCATGCGCGGCTCCCACGGGTGGGTGAGAGGCCGTGCGACCGGAGGACGGTCCGGGTCAGCACGCGCGTCCGGGAACTCGCGTCCGGACACAACGGTGGCGGCCATTGCTGGCCTTACGAGTGGCGTGTCGCTGCCAGACGGATCCTTCCGGCATCGCGGTTCGTCCCCAGTCCCCCATGCGAATCCTGTCCCCCTATGTTCTCGGCCCCGAGAGTTCACCCGGTGCCGAGACCAGTATGCCGGGCGGGGCCCCTCGCCCCGACCCCTAGCCACGCATGCCGGGGACCACGCGACGGTGCAGCCTGCACTACTCTCGCCAGCGGGGGAGGGTGTCGCCGCAGGAGCGGCGCCTTGCGCGCACCGAGGCTGGTGGCATGAAGCCGACCGCTCTAGCGGCTGTTCGCACCCCTATCGTCGATGAGGGGGACCATGGGAATCGTCGTGACTCAGACCGCTTCGGTCAGGAGCTTGACTTGAGGATGCGGGTGGCTATCACCCAGCCGTACATCCCGGGCTACCGCGAACGACTCTGGGCCCTGGTGATCGACCGACTGTCGGAGGCGGAGGTCGACTGCCGCGTCTTCTATGGCGGCGACGTCGAGCAAGAGCGGGAGGTCGCCGCCCGCGGTGACAGCATCGAACCCACGTGGGCAAGCAGGGTCGGTGCCTGGACGCTCCAGCCTGTGCGCTCCATTCCGAAGTTCACGTTCCGGCGCCTCCCTCGCACCTGGCGAGGACGCGACGTGCTTCTCGTGACCGAGATGCAGGGCACCAACCTGAACGCATGGATGCGCGCGGGGCTGCGTCAGCCGTACGTCACGCTGGGGCACGGGATCTCGGAGACTACGACCCAGTCGTTCCTCGCGGATGCCGCGGAGGACCTCCTCAATACTCTTGCCACGCGGGTGCTGACGTACACGGAGACAGGTCGTCGGCACGTGCTGGCCTCGACTCGGCTGCGTGAGGACCAGGTCTCGGCGTTCCGGAACTCGACGGACACATCGCGTCTGCAGCGTGCCATGGACGCGGTCACGCCGGCCGACGAGGCGGCGTTCTTGGACCGGCACCGCATTCCACGAGACGCGCAAATCTCCTTCTTCCTCGGCGCGCTGAACCGCTTCAAGAGCGTGGACTTGCTCGTGGACGCGGCACGCATCGCCTTCGCCGAAGATCCCTCGCAGTGGCTGGTCATTGCGGGCGACGGGGAGTCGCGGGAGCTGGTTGAGGCTTTGGCCGTCGACTCAGGCCGAGTGGTGCTTCTGGGACAAGCTACAGCGGAGACCTACGCACCGGCTGCAGCCATGTCCCGACTCCTCCTCAACCCGGGACGCGTCGGCCTGGTCGCCGTCGACGCGCTCGTGATGGGTCTTCCGATCTTGACGACGGTCGGCGCCGCTCACGCGCCGGAGCACGAATACCTCCGGCCCGGAATTGACGTGGTCGAGGTCCAGGCGACGCCGGAGGACTACGCGAGTGCGTGGATCGGCCACGGAGGACGCGTCGACGCGCCATCCGCCAACCAACCGACCATCGAGGCCGCGGCGCAGGTAATTTCCAACACGATCCTCGACGCACTCGACGCACTCGACGCCCGGTAGGCCGCGCGCGGCCCTCGCGTCGAAGACGTAGCACGGGGAGCCGCCGTGGCGGCTACGAAGAGAACTTGTATCGCGAGACGAGCTCTTCTGCCACCGCGGCGATGCCGAATGCTCCCGCGACGCTGGACCGCATGCCCCGCTCCAACTCGCAGCCGATGGTCGGAGAAGTGAGTAGCTTCTCCACGGCAGCCGCGAGCTCACGTGCCGACCCGTCGGTGACCAGGGCGGCCCCCAGGGCGTCCAGCTCTTCCGCGATCCCGCAATCCTCCGTGAGGACCACTGGCGTACCTACAGCCATCGCCTCTAGCACCGTCATAGGAAATACCTCGCGCACGCTCGGTAGCACGTAGACAGCCGCCCCGGCCAGACGCTCCGTGGATTCTCCTGGGGCGACGCTGCCCTGGTAGGTCAGTGGCAGACCAGGGTGCGCGGCGATGTAAGCAGTGAGCGCCGCGAGGTCGCCTTCGTCGGGGCCGACGACGGAGAAGCGCACTCGGACACCGCGCTCGTGCAGCAAGGTGGCCATCTCGGCGAAAGCGAGCACGCGCTTGCGAGGGTGCAATCGGGCGAGGAAGAGGACCTCGGGATCCGAATCCGGCTCCCGGTGCACGGGCGCGGAGACCGACGCCACGCCGTTGCGAACATGGACGACGCGCGCATCTCCGCGGGACACGGCGTCGAGCGACTCCTCCTCGGCGTTCGTGAGCGCCAGCACGGCTCGTGCGCCCGCGAGGACGCGGCGGACGGAGACGGCGTCGAGGATACGCGACTTGACGCGCGCGTCTTCGGTCACCATCCCATGGGTCTGCAGCACGTACGGCACGCCCGCCCGTCGACAGACCTCTGCGGCCGAGAGGGCAAGCAAGTGCCGTCCTATGTGGATGTGAACGACGTCGAACTCGCGGACGTGACGCCGCAGCCCCGCGATCAAGCCGGGAGAGACCAGGCCGCTGAACCCGAGGCCGGGGAGCGCGTGCGCATGGAACAGACGCACGTCGACGCCGTCAACGGACAGGTCGACCTCGCCGTCCCATCCTGCGACGAGCACTACGCGATGCCCCTGCCGGGCAAGCTCGCGGCACTGCTCCACCGCGACGGCGACGGGACCCCCGAAAGCACCGTCTGCGGAGACGTACGGCAGGACGTGGGCGATGCGCAGGGGTCGAGTCACGATGTGGCGAAGCGCGAGCCGACGATCGCGCAGTCCGGGCCGGACACGATGGCGCCGGCGGGGACGTCGCCCGCGACGACCGTCATGGGCCGCGCGAGCGCCGAGCGGCCGACGTGGGCGCCGCCGAGCACGAGGCAGCGCGAGGTGATCCACGCGCCCGGCTCGATGACGATGGGCCGCGTGATCAGGGCCATGTCGCGTCGGTGCGCGTGGCTTCCCGTGGTGAGCATCGTCTCCTGGGAGAGGACGACGTCGTGGCCGACGGTGATGAGGTCCTGGTTGTGGAACCAGACGCCCTCGCCGATCCACGAGCGGTCGCCGATGCGGAGCTTCCAGGGGAACTTGACCCGGGTGCGGGGGCGGAAGACGACGCCCTCCCCGATCTCCGCGCCGAACGCCCGGAGGGCGCGGATGCGGAGGCCGGAGCTGATCTGCCACGGGTTGGTGACGAGGAGGAGCTCGACCGCCGCCCACAGGTAGACCGTGCGCCTCGGTCGGTCCCACGCCTGGTGCTCCCCGGGGGCCTGGGACAGGTCGATGACGGGCACGTCGGTCCGAGCGCTCGGGGCGGAGCCGCCCGGAGCGCCGGTCGCCGCCGTCACGCCGGGACCCCGGCGCGGATGGTCGACAGCTGCTGCGCGAAGCGCACGTAGCGGGCATGCGCGCTGACGGGCGAGTAGCGGTTCTGGTACATCCGCTGCGCCGCGCTGGTCAGGTGCGCCGACTGCGCTGCGTCGCAGCGCAGGTCCTGCGCCGCCTGGAGCAGGCGCTCGGGCTGGCCGGGCGGGATGATCGCCGCGGCCCCGTGCTCTCGCACGACGCTCTCGGTGATGCCGCCGTCCTCGACGGCGGCGATGATGGGGCGACGGCTGCTCGTGTACGACGTGAGCTTCGACGGCATGCTCATCTCGCGCACGCCGGGCTTCTCGTTGAGCAGGAGTGCGTCGGCCGCGGCGAGGGCGTAGGGGTAGTCGTCGCCGTCGAGCGGCGGAACGAAGCGCAGCGACCGGATCCCGGCACCCTGCTCCTCGAGCGCGGCGCGCTGGTTGCCGTCGCCGACCAGCACGAACTCGATGCCGAGGTCCCGGGTGTCGGACAGGCGCGCGGCCTCGACCACGGACTCGAGACCCTGCTTCATGCCCATGTTCCCGGTGTGGACGACCGTGAAGGCGTCGTCCGTCCATCCGAGGCGCGTGCGGGCGGTGGCGGCGGAGACGTCGACCGGCGTGATGTGGGTGAAGTTGGGGAGCCCCGAGATGCACTGCTCCTCGACGCCCTGCTCGATGAGGAGGTCGCCGAAGCGCGGCGTGATGACGCCGATGCGGTCCGCGCGGCGGAGGAGCGCGTACTCCCCCGAGGCGATGAGGCGGGAGGCGCGGCCGCCCGTGGTGCCGGACTCGCCCGCGGCGTTGCCCGTGAGGTCCTGGACGAGCACGCCGAAGGGCCGACGGCCGTGCCCGAGCGCTCCCGCGGCGAGGCCGGCGAGCGAGGGCGTGACGGCGATGACGACGTCGCTGGTGTCGCGGCGGACCTCGCGGAGCGCGCCCTGCAGGAAGCTCGACTCGAGCTTCGCCCGGCCGACCAGGTCGGGCGTCTCCGGGATGGAGTGCCGGACGCGGGTGATGCGGACGCCGTCGCGCATCTCCTCCCAGCGGCGGCCCTCGGCGTACCGCTCGTCCTGCAGCTTCCACTGCGGGTAGTGCGGGATGCCCGTGATGACGTGCACGGACGCTCCCGCATCCGTCAGCGCCTCGGCCATCGCCGTCGTGTACGGAGCGATTCCCGTCGTCTCCGGCCAGTAGTTGATGCCGACCAGGCAGACCGTGAGGCCCCCCAGGTCCTGCGACGTCTGCGTGCGCGCAGCGTCGGTCGTTCGTAGATCCCCCATGGGGTCATTCTGCCTGCTCGACGTTTCGATGTCGTTAACGCCCCGCGCGCCGTCGTACCCCGATTGCCGCCGCATGCCGCCGCCACGTTAGATTCGACCCGACGGCGCGCGCCGGGCATCGCCCCGCAGCCGTCCACATCACATGAGAATCTGGGGGGATCCATGGCCAAGAAGGCCTTCATCACCGGCATCACCGGGCAGGACGGCTCGTACCTCGCCGAGCTGCTGCTCGGCAAGGGCTACGAGGTCCACGGCCTCATCCGCCGCTCGTCGACGTTCAACACGTCGCGCATAGACCACCTCTACCAGGACCCGCACGAGGACGGCGCGAAGCTCTTCCTGCACTACGGCGACCTGAGCGACGGCTCCCGGCTCACGACGCTGATGATGCAGATCCAGCCGGACGAGGTCTACAACCTCGCCGCCCAGTCGCACGTGCGCGTCTCCTTCGACGAGCCCGAGCACACCGCCGACACCACGGGGACGGGCACGATCCGACTGCTCGAGGCCGTGCGCCTCTCCGGCATCGAGACCCGCTTCTACCAGGCCTCCTCGAGCGAGCTGTACGGGGCCACTCCCCCGCCCCAGAGCGAGACCACGCCGTTCTACCCGCGCTCGCCCTACGGCGCCGCGAAGCTCTACAGCTTCTGGATCACCAAGAACTACCGCGAGGCGTACGACATGTTCGCCGTCAACGGGATCCTGTTCAACCACGAGTCGCCCCGTCGCGGCGAGACCTTCGTGACCCGCAAGATCACGCGCGCGGTCGCCGCCATCCAGGCCGGCACGCAGGACCACGTCTACCTCGGCAACCTCGACAGCATCCGCGACTGGGGCTACGCCGCCGAGTACGTCGAGGGCATGTGGCGGATGCTGCAGGCCGACGAGCCCGACGACTTCGTGCTCGCCACCGGCGGCAACTTCACGGTCCGCGACTTCCTGGAGACGGCGTTCTCGCACGCCGGGCTCGACTGGTCCGAGCACGTGCGCTTCGACCCGCGCTACCTGCGCCCCACGGAGGTGGACGCCCTCGTCGGTGACGCCTCGAAGGCGCGCGAGAAGCTCGGCTGGGAGGCGACCGTCGACACCACGATGCTCGCCCGCATCATGGTCGACGCCGACATCGCGGCGCTCTCCTCCGAGGGCAGCCCGTGGATCGACACGGTGCGCCTCGCCAGCTGGGGCACGGCCGAGCCGACCCCGGTCCAGGCGTGACCGCGGCCGCCGCCCCTGCCGCGGACGAGCGCGACGCCGTCGCCTTCGCGCCCGCACCGCTCGACCGATCGGCGCGCGTCTATGTCGCCGGGCACCGCGGGCTCGTGGGGTCGGCCATCGTCCGCCGGCTCGAGGCGGAGGGCTTCACCGACGTCGTCGGCCGCACGTCGGCGGAGCTCGACCTCAAGGACCGGGACGCCGTATTCGCCTTCTTCGCCGCCGAGCGTCCGGTGCACGTCGTGCTCGCGGCCGCGAAGGTCGGGGGGATCCTGGCGAACAGCACCTACCCCGTGGACTTCCTGAGCGACAACCTCCGGATCCAGGTCAACGTCCTCGACGCAGCCCTCGCGCACGGGGTCCAGCGGCTGCTGTTCCTCGGCTCCTCCTGCATCTACCCGAAGCTCGCACCGCAGCCCATCACCGAGGACAGCCTCCTGACGGGCCACCTCGAGCCGACCAACGACGCCTACGCCATCGCCAAGATCGCGGGCATCATGCAGATCCAGGCGGTCCGCCGCCAGCACGGGCTGCCGTGGATCTCGGCCATGCCGACGAACCTCTACGGCCCCGGCGACAACTTCTCGCCGCAGGGCTCGCACGTGCTGCCCGCGCTCATCCGCCGGTACGACGAGGCGCGCGCGTCCGGGGCGGAGTCGGTCACCAACTGGGGCACCGGGACGCCGCGTCGCGAGTTCCTGCACGTGGACGACATGGCGGCCGCGTGCCTGCACCTGCTCGAGCACTACGACGGTCCGGAGCAGGTCAACGTCGGCACCGGCACGGACGTGACGATCCGCGAGATCGCGGAGACCATCGCGCACGTCGTCGGCTACGAGGGCCGCACGGAGTGGGACGCCACCAAGCCGGACGGGACGCCCCAGAAGCTCCTCGACGTGTCCAAGCTGGCGGCGGCCGGATGGACCTCCTCCATCGGGCTCGACGCCGGGCTCCGCTCCACCGTCGAGTGGTACCGCGAGCACATCACGACGCTGCGGGAGTAGCGCTGCGGTTCCGGCGTCCAGCAATCGCCGTGCCGTGCAATCGAAGCACCACCGCAGTTCGATCAGACAGGTACCAGCCATGACCGTCTTTCTCATCTACACGTTCCGCGAGCCGGAACTCCTCAGCCGTACGATCCGGCGCCTGGCACCCCATCAGGTCGTAGTGCACATCGATCAGAAGGTTGACGAGAGGCCGTTCGCATCGGCTGTGGCGGCGGCGGACAGAGGTCGAGTGGAGTTCCTCGCCGATCGTGTGCGGGTGAATTGGGGCGGCTACTCCCAAGTGCAAGCGATCCGCGGGCTCGTTGTAGCGGGTATCGCGCGTGCCCGTCACGACGAGCACCTCGTGCTCCTCTCCGGGCAGGATTACCCGATCCGACCCGTGGCGGAGCTCGAGGACATGCTCGTCAAGTCCGGCGGCAAACAATATCTGCGGTACTTCGACGTCTCGACATCGGACACTAAGTACACTTTGCAGGTCGATCGCCGCTACCACCGCGACCTCGCCTTCCTCAGTACTCGGACCACCAACCCGCGTCTCAGACGTACACGCAACTTGACCATTCGCCTGCTCGAAGCCGGTTCCCGCCTGAGGGGTCGGCTCCGCCCGCCATCCGATTTCCGAGTCGCGCACGGCGTGACGCACTTCGCGATGACCGCGGATTTCGCCGCCAGCCTCGAAGCGTCGGTGACACCATCCATCGAGCGCTACTTCAAGCGCATCTTCGTCGCGGAGGAGAAGTTCTACCAATCGCTCGCTCTTAATTCACCGCGCGGCGCAGAGACCGGAGGTACACTTGCAGGCGGGGCCGAACCCTATTCGGGGCCGGGCAACTGGCGATATGCGAACTTGCACCACATAGACCCGTCCCTGACGAAGGTCTACACAGAAGCCGACTGGCGCGAAGTCGTCGAATCGCCCGCGTACTTCCTGCGAAAGCTCGAGTCAGGGCGGAGCGCCACGCTGTTGGAGCGGATCGACCGAGAACTGCTCGGAGCCGAAACGCCTCCACACGACTAGACCCCGTCGGCCGCGCGCTCGAGCTCCGCGATGTCGAGGCGGCCCATGGCGAGCATCGCCTGCTGGGCGCGGGCGGCGCGGTCCGGGTCGGGGTCGCCGAGGAGGGCGGGCAGGATCGTCGGGACGATCTGCCAGGAGACGCCGAACGGGTCGGTGAGCCAGCCGCAGCGGCTCGGGGCGCCGCCGTCGGCGATGAGCGCGTCCCAGATGCGGTCGAGCTCCTCCTGCGTCTCCACGGGCACCGAGAGCGAGAAGGCCGGGGTCTGCGGGAACATCGGTCCGCCGTCGAACAGGAGGATCCGCAGTCCGCCGACCGACACCGTGGCGGAGCCCGCCGGACCGTCGCCCGCGGGCAGGTCGACGACGCGGGAGTCCGGCAGCACCTCGGCGTAGAGCGTCGCGGCCTCCCGCACGCGCCCGTCGAGCCAGATGAACGGGGTGATGGCCTGCATGACGTCCTCGTCTCTCCTCGGATGGTCAGCGTACCGGCGCGGACCCTCCCGCCGGGAGGGCGGCGACGCGCGCGGCCAGTTCGTCGAGGTTCCGGACCTCGCACGTGCGGCGGCCCTCCTCGATGTCGTGGATCATCTCGACGATCATGTCGAACACCGGCCCCTTGATGTCGCGGTGCACCTGGTCGACCTCGGTCTTCCTCCGGCGCACCATGAGGTCGCGGTAGATGCCGCTGTGCGTCTTCGCGCTCCGCCGGTTGAAGGCCGCGAGCCGGTCGAGCGACCCCTCCAGGTCGTCCGGCTCGAACCCGTCGAACCCCTCGACCTGCACGGGCGCCTGGGCGAGGACCTCGCGGGCGAGGGCGACCATGAGCGGTCGGTAGGCGGGGCGGTCGAGCGTGTCGGCGATGGGCAGGTCGGAGACGGCGCCCGCCCAGAGCATCGCGCCGTAGACCTCCTTGCCCCACAGGTAGCCGAGCACGTTCCCGGTCGCCCGGGCGTAGGGCAGGGCATCCACCATCTCGCGGACCCGGGGCGTGATCTCCCCGCCCGCCAGCTCGCCGACGTGGAACGCGGCGACGTTGCCCTGCAGGATCCGGCCGGGACCGAGGAGGTCGGCGCCGACGTTGACGAAGCTCGACACCACCCGCTCCGGGCCGAGGACGTCGACGAGCACGTCGGCGGTGAGGCCGTTCTGCACGGTGAGCACCCAGCCGTCGGGCGCGAGCCGGTCGCGGAGGAGCTCGGCCGCGGACGCCGTGTGGAGGCTCTTGACGGCGACGATGGCGTGGTCGATGCGGTCGGGCAGGCCGTCGGGCGTCACCGCGTCGACGCGGACGGTGAACTCCTCGACCGGTCCCTCGATGCGGAGCCCGTGCTCCCGGATGGCGGCGACGTGCTCGGCGTCCTGGTCGCAGAGGAGGACGCGGTGGCCGGCCCGAGCCATGTGCGCGCCCAGGGTCCCGCCGATGGCGCCGGCGCCGATGACGACGACGTCCATCAGGCGACCTCGGCGCTCGGGTGGACGCGCTCGAGGAACCCGCGGAGCGTCTGCTGGAACAGCTCCGGCTCCTCGGTCTGCGGCGAGTGGCCGGAGCGCTCGAACACGACGAGCTCGGCGCCCGGGATGAGCGACGCGATCGTCTCCGAGGAGCTGACGGGCGTGACCCAGTCCCGGCGCCCCACCGTCACGAGCGTCGGCACGGCGATCCCCGGGAGCCGGTCCTTCACGTCGTACGCGCCCCAGTTGTGCTGGAAGCACCAGTTGTGCGCCTCGTGCCGGTAGATGCCGGCCTCCACGCGCTCCGCCGACCGGACGGGGTCGTAGTCGAAGTCGTAGAGCGGGATGATCTCCGCCCAGCGCGCCTTGAGGTCCTCGTCGGAGGTGATGCGACCCGACCAGTAGCGGTCGAACGACTCCCAGTCGATCTCGATCCGGTCCTGGTTCCGCGCGTTCTCGAACGCCAGCTCCAGGTTCGATCCGTCCGGCGACGTGTCGCGGAGGATGATCCCGCTCACGTGCTCCGGGTACGCGATCGCGTACTCGAGCGCGATGAACCCGCCGTAGGAGCCGCCCGCGACGATGACGCGGTCGACGCCGGCCCACTGCCGGATCCCGTCGAGGTCGGCGGCCCACTGCGCGTGCGAGTAGGGCTCGATGCCCTCGCTGCGGCCGCAGCCGCGGGCGTCGTAGACGATGACGCGGAAGCGGTCGGCGAGGGGGCCGAAGGTCGAGCGGGGCTCCGCGAGGGAGCCGATGCCGCCGCCGCCGTGGTGGGCGATGATGACGGGCGCGTCCTCCGGGCCCGTCACCTCCACGTTGAGGCGGCAGCCGTTGATCGTGATGTCCATGTGTCCTTCTCGTCGCGTGGGTGGTCGGGTGTCGGATGTCAGGCGGGGACGGCGTCGCGCCAGCGGGTGACGGTGCGCTCCAGCACGGAGAGCGGCACGGCGCCGTCGCCGAGCACGACCCCGTGGAACCCCGGCAGCGTGAAGCGGTCGCCGAGCGCCCGGCGCGACTCCTCGCGGAGGCGCAGGATCTCGCGGCGGCCGATCATGTAGGCGAGCGCCTGACCCGGCCAGGAGATGTAGCGGTCGACCTCGCTCTGCACGTGGGCGCGCGTCGTGGCGGTGTGCGCCCACATGAAGTCGACGCCCTGCTGGCGCGTCCAGCCCAGGTGGTGGATCCCCGTGTCGACGACGAGCCGGCACGCGCGGAGGGCGAGGAAGGACAGCATCCCGAGGCGCGAGACGTCGTCGGTGTAGAGGTCCATCTCGTCGGCGAGCTGCTCGGAGTACAGGCCCCAGCCCTCGTTGAAGCTGCAGGCCTCCACGTCGAGGTGCCGGCGATAGCGCGGGATGTCGAGCGTCTGCGCGGTGGCGAGCTGCAGGTGGTGCCCCGGCACGGACTCGTGGAACGCAAGGCACTCGTACTCGTAGCGGTACCGGGTCTCCGGGTCCGTCGCGAGGAGGCAGTGCGCACCGGGGCGGCTGCCGTCCACGGCGGGCGGCCGGTAGTAGGCCAGGGCGGAGTGCTCGGCCTCGATGGGGTTGATCACCTCGAGCACGCAGTCGCCGATGTCGTAGGCCGGGAACAGGAGCGGGCGCGCCGCCTGCGCGCGGTCGAGGGCGCCCTGCGCCACGTCGATGATCTGCTGGCTGGTCTCGAAGCGGAGGGCCGGGTCGTCGCGCATGCGGGCGGCGATGCGGGGCAGCTCCCGCTCGCCGAGCGCCCGGCCGCCGATCTCCGCCCAGCGCGGGACCATGTCCTCGAGCACCTGGAGGCCGATGCGGTGGATCTCCTCGGGGGCGAGATCCGTGGTGGTGTGGCGGCGGACGGCGTCGAGGTAGCCGTCCGCTCCGCCGGCGGTGTGCTGGATGCCGACGCGGTCGTCGGGGCGGGCGCCGGGGATCAGCTCGTCGGAGAGGCGCGCGGCGAGGCGGGCCATGGCGGGGCGGATGGACGCCTCGACCGTGCGGCGGGCGCGGTCCGCGGCGGCGACCGCGGCGGCGCCGCCCGCACGGGTGGGGCCGAGGAGGGCGTCCTCGTCGATCGGGAGGGCGAGGTACCCCTCGAGCTGCTGGACCGCGTGCTCGAGGCCCATCCGCGTCGACGGCCGCCCCGCGGCCGTCTCCTCGGCGTACCGGTCCCCCAGCGCGTCGAGGACGGCGGCGATGCCGTCGAGGCGGGAGAGGTAGCGGTCCGCGGCCGGCGCGTCCCCGATGGTCATGGCCGGCACCGCCTGGAAGACGAGGCCCTGCCGGCTCACGTAGCCCTTCGCGGAGGCGTTGGCCGCCCAGAGCGAGTGGCGCGCGTCGTCGGACGCGCCGCGGGCGAGGACGGCCAGGACGTCGCGGTCGGTGCGCTGGGCGTCGTCGAGCTCGGCGTCGTCGAGCTCCCCGGCCTCCCGGGCGACCTCGGCGAGGGCGGATGCGGCGTCGGCGCTGGCGGCCGCGCCCGGGTCGCCGGCCAGATGGTCGAACTCGTCGATGCCGAGGAGGGTCGCGTTGTAGGGGTCGTACGAGTGCTGCACGTGGAAGTAGCGCTCGCCGAGCGCGGCGAGGCGGGCGGCAGCGGCCGTCGGGATCGCGGCGGTGGAGACGGCGGGGACGGGGTCGGTCATGGTGCTCCTGGGCGTGGGTCGGTTCGGGCGCGGGTCGTGACGGGCGCGGGCGGCGGATCAGAACAGCGAGTGGCCGCCGTCGATGGACAGGGTCTGGCCGCTGATCCACCCGGCGTCCGGATGGGCGAGGAACACCACGCCGCGCGCGATGTCCTCGGGCGTGCCCGTGCGGCGGACGGGGATGCGCTCGAGGAGCGCCCGCTGGCCGTCGGGGCCGTAGGACTCCCACTGCGCGACGGTGGTGGGGTTGGACAGCACGAAGCCGGGGGCGATGCCGTTCACCGTGATGCCGTGGGGCCCGAGCTCGTGCGCCATCTGCCGGGTGAAGCCGATCTGCGCGGCCTTGGCGGACGCGTAGGCCTGGATCCCCGTGAGGCTGACGCTGCGTCCCGCCCCGGAGGAGATGACGACGATGCGGCCGGTGCCGCGCGCCTTCATCGACCGGGCCGCGGCGCGCGTGCAGGCCATCGTGGTCGTGAGGTTCGCGCGCACGACGTCGTCCCACGCGGCGTCCGTCAGCTCGTCGATGGGGGTGTGCGTCTGGCCGACGACTCCCCCGGCGACGTTCACGAGGACGTCGACGTCGCCGACGGCGGCGAAGAACGCCTCCACCTCGGCGGTGACGCTGAGGTCGACGGTGTCGCGGTCGACGCCGTGGACGCGGGCGCCGGCGTCGCGCAGGGCCTCCGCGACGGCACGGCCGATGCCCTGCGCGGTGCCCGTCACGACCGCGGTACGGCCGGCGAACGGGAGCGCCGCGGAGGCGGAGCGGGTGGGGGCGGCGGTGTCGGTGGGGGCGGCGGTGTCGGTCACGCGGGTTCCTGTCGTCGGGGGTGGATCACGGGGCGTCGCCCTCGGCGGGCGGCTCGACGTCGCCCGCGCGGTAGGCGCGGAGGATGTGCACGGACTCCTCCCACTGGCGCATGCGCTCGAGGCCGGACTCGCCTGTCGCCTGCAGCACCTGCTCGACGAGCGCCTCGAGCAGCACGAGCAGCGCCGCCATGGAGTCGAACGGGATCCCGTCGACCTTCACGGGGAGGACGACGTCGGCGCCCTCCGCGGCGGGGCTCAGCCACTGGTCGGTGATGATGATGGTCGAGGCGCCCTGCCGGCGCGCGAGCTCCGCGGCCTCCTTCGCCGCGAGCTCGTACCGCCGGAGGTCGATGATGATGGCCAGCGAGCCGCGCCCGAGCCGCAGGTACCGGCCGATGTCGTGCCCGAGCGGCTCCCCCACGAACTCGATCCCCGGCACGACCTGGTCGAGCTGGGTCGCGAGGAGCATCGCCAGGAAGCGGCTGAAGTAGCCGCCGGACACCACGACGTGCTTGGGCTTCCCGGCGAGCAGCTGCACGGCGCGCTCCAGCTCGCTCGGCGGCACCGTGTCGCGGAGGCCCTCGACGAGCTGGATCCGGCTCGCCGTGGACCGGGAGAACAGCTCGCCGTCGTCCGCGCTCGGCCGGCTCCGCGTGGTGCGGGTCACCGGGCTGTTCATGTGGTGCGTGATCTCGTCGCGGAGGCGCTGCTGGAAGTCGGGGTAGCTGCCGATGCCGAGGCGCGTGACGAGGCGCAGCACCGTGGGGGTGCTGGTGCCCGCGGCCTTGGCGAGGGTGGCGGCGCTGCCGAGCCCGGCGCTCGGGTAGCTCGCCAGCAGGGTGCGGGCGACCTTCCGCTCGGCGGGCGTGAGCTCGTCCATGCGGGCGAAGATCTCTTCCTTGAGGGGCATGTTCCGTCTTTCCGTCGGGGGGTGGGCGGGATCGTGCGCTCCTATGTCAGCACGACGAGCCGTCCGTCCCGCGGGAACGCCGCGAACAGCGTCGGCGAGTTGTGGGCGATGACGAGCGTGCCGTCGCCGCCCACCGCGACGAGGCCGCCGCTGGCGTGACGCGCCGTCAGCTCGGCCTCGACGGTCGCGAGCACGGCCTCCTCGAGGGTCGACCCGAGGTAGCGGACGCGCGACGCGATGTCGTGCGACACCACGCCGCGGAGGAACGACTCGCCCTCCCCCGTGCAGGAGACCGCGGCCACGCCGTCGCGCGCGTACGTGCCCGCGCCGATGACCGGGGTGTCGCCGACGCGGCCGATGCGCTGGTTCACCATGCCGCCGGTGCTGGTCGCCGCCGCCAGCGCACCCGTGCGGTCGCGGGCGACCGCGCCGACGGTGCCGTGCCGGGCGCCCTGGAGGAGGTCGGCCCGGACGCGGGCGAGCTGCCGCAGGCGCGCCTCGGTGACGAAGTACGCGGGCTCTGCCGTGGCGAGGCCCCAGCCGGCGACGAGCTCGGCCGACGGCGCCACGAGGAGGACGTGGTCGGTCTCCTCGAGGACCGCGCGGGCCGCCCGCACGGGGTTCCGGGCGTGGCGGGACACCGCGACGGCTCCGGCGAGGCCGGCGCCCGTCATCACGGCCGCGTCGAGCTCCGCCTCGCCGTCGGCGGTGAGGGCGGCTCCGCGGCCGGCGTTGAACAGCGGGTCGTCCTCGAGCCGCTCGACGGCCGCGCACACCGCGTCGAGGGCGGATCCGCCGCCCGCCAGCACCGCGGAACCGGCGTCGTGCGCTCGGGTGAGGCCCGCCTCGAAGGCGGCGGCCTCCTCCCGGGACAGCTCGAGGATCCGTCCGCCCGCGCCGCCGTGCAGCGCGAGCGCCGTGCCGTCGGGTCCGGGTGGCACGCTCCATGAGCGCGTGGCGCGCGGCGCCTGCGCGGACTCCTCCGCGAGGCCCATCAGCGGCCCCCGGCCTGCCGGGTGATGTAGTTGACGGCGACGAAGGAGCGGAAGACCTGGAGCAGGTCGTCACCCTCGATGCGGACGCCGCGCTCGGTCGACTTCTCGGCGCCGCGGACCCAGGACGCGACGTCGGCCATGTCGGCCGTCTGGACGTCGAGCTCGAGCACGGCGGGCCGCGCGATCCCCGGCAGGCGCATGCCGCGCTCGGCCACGGTCCGGACGGCCTCCTCGGCGCCGAGGCGGATCAGGCGGCAGGACTCGTCGGGGTGCAGGTTCAGCGCGCTGAACCGCGACGCCGACTCCTTGGTCTGCACGTGGACGGCGTCGGGAGCGAACGGCTCCGTCTCCGTCCAGGTCACGGCGTCGCCGGAGACGAACGCGATGGGGACCCCGTAGTGGTCGGCGACGAGGGCGTTGATCCCGCTCTCCCCCACCTCGGTGCCGTTGACGCGGGCCCCCGAGAACACCTCCGGGTTGTACGTGTGCGACATGGTCGACGGCGGCCCCGAGATGGAGCCGTGGTACCCGACGAGGAAGATCGCGTCGAACGAGTCGTCGAGGCCCTGCATCATGTAGCCCGGCTTGTGGCGGCCCGAGAGGTACTGCGCGCCGCCCGCGATGCGGCGCGGGTCGAGGTTGGCCATGCGGCTGTGCGAGTCGTTGAGGACGATCTCCGTCGCCCCGCCCGCGATCGCGCCCTCGATGGCCGCGTTCACCTCCGCCTGCAGGAGCTCGCAGCCGAGCGCGTAGGCGGCGCCGCTGTCCGGCCGGCACTGCTCCCAGTCGACGACGCCGGCGACGCCCTCCATGTCGAGCGACATCCAGATCCTCATGCGTTCCCCTGTTCCTGTCCGTCGGCGCCCGTGGGGGCGTCGAGCTCTCGGGCCCGGATGCACGCGCTCGCGTGCCCGGGCGTGACGGCCTCGAGGGCCGGGTCGGTGGTGCGGCACGCCGCGACCGCGTACGGGCAGCGCGGGTGGAACCGGCATCCGCTCGGCACGGCGAAGGGGCTCGGCGGCTCGCCCTCCAGCACGGCCTCGGCGTTGACGCTGCCGGCCGACATGCGCGGGATCGAGTCGATGAGCGCCCGCGTGTACGGGTGGCGCGGATCCCGGAAGAGCTCCGCGGTGTCGGCGACCTCGACGATGCGGCCGAGGTACATCACGGCCACGCGCTGGCTGAGGTGCTGCACGACCGCGAGGTTGTGCGCCACGAACAGGATGCTCAGCCCGAGCTCGCGCTGGAGCCGGGCGAAGAGCTCGAGGATCGTCGCCTGCACGGAGACGTCGAGGGCCGAGACGGGCTCGTCCGCGATGAGGATGTCCGGGCGGACCGCGAGGGCGCGCGCGATCGCGATGCGCTGCCGCTGGCCCCCCGAGAACTGGCTCGGGTACGCGTCCAGCGCGTCCTCCTCGAGCCCCACCAGGTTCAGCAGCCGCACGCTCTCGGCCCGCACCTCCCGGCGGGGCACGATGCGGTGCAGCGTCAGGAGCTCCGCGAGCATCGCCCCCACGCTCATGCGCGGGTTGAGCGACGAGTACGGGTCCTGGAACACCATCTGGATGCGCCGGCTGGCCTCGCGGTCCCGCCGGGCGGGCATCGGCGCGCCGTGGTACTCGACGTCCCCCGAGGTGGGCGCGGTGCTCCCCACCAGGATCTTCGCGAGCGTGGACTTGCCGGATCCCGACTCCCCCACGAGCGCGAGGATCTCGCCCTTCCCGAGGTGCAGCTCCACGCCGTCGAGCGCCGTGAGGTGGGATCCCGCCTCGCTGCGGCGGGTGATCTGCGACAGCACGGATCCGCCCACGCGGTAGGTCTTGGTGATGTCGGCGACGCGGAGGACCGGCGGTGCGGCGGCGTCGACCGCCTGCCCCGCTCCGGACCCCGCGACGACGGCGCTCACGCCGGCACCCCCAGGAACACGCGCGACGACTCGATGCAGGCCGCCCGGTGATCCGGCGCCACCACCTCGAAGGGCGGCATCGCGACGGTGCAGGCGTCGACCGCGAACGCGCAGCGCGGTGCGAACGGGCACCCGGAGGGCCGGTTCGCGACGTTCGGCGGGAAGCCGGGGATGGCCACGAGCTCCCGGTCCGGCTGGTCGAAGTCGGGCGCGGAGTCCAGCAGCCCCTTCGTGTACGGGTGGCGCGGGTCACGGAAGACGTCCTGGACGCGGCCCGCCTCGACCACGTGGCCCGCGTACATCACCGCCATGTCGGTGCAGGTCTGGTTGACGACGGCGAGGTCGTGCGTGACGAACGCGAGGGCCGCGCCGGTCTCGACGCACAGCCGCTCGAGGAGCCGGAGCACCTGGTGCTGCACGGTGACGTCGAGGGCGGTCGTGGGCTCGTCGCAGAGCAGCAGGCGCGGTCGGCAGGAGAGCGCCATGGCGATCATCACCCGCTGGCGGAGGCCGCCGGAGAGCTCGTGCGGGTAGGCGCGGGCCCGCCGGGCGGGATCCGGGATGCCGGTGCGGGCCATCATCTCCACGGCGAGCTCGAGGGCCGCCTTCCGTGACAGGCCGAGGTGGCGGCGCGGCCCCTCCGCGATCTGCTCGCCGACGCGCATGACGGGGTTCAGCGCCGTCATCGGCTCCTGGAAGATCATCGCGATGCCGGGGCCCATGAGCAGGCGGCGCTTCGCGGCGGGCATCGGCACGAGGTCGACGCCGTCGAACAGGATGCGGCCGGAGAGCACCTCGACGCCCTTCGGCAGGAGCCCCGCGATCGCGCGGAGGGTGAGGGACTTGCCCGATCCGGACTCCCCGACGATGCCGAAGCGCTCGCCCTCGAGGACCTGGAACGACAGGTCGTCCACGATGGCGGTCGGCGGGCCGCCGCGGCGGCGGATGCCGAGCGTGAGGTGCTCCACGCTGAGGAGCACGGCGGGGGCGGGGGTCGCGTCCTGCACGGTCACTTCCTTCTCTCCGGGCTGAGCATGTCGGACAGGCCGTCGCCGAGGAGGGACAGGCCGAGGCTCGTCACCACCACCACGAGGCCGGGGATGGTGGCCTGCTGCCACTGGGTGGTGATGAACTCCTGGCCGTCGACGATCATCGAGCCCCACTCGGCGGTGGGCGGCGCGATGCCGAGGCCGAGGTAGCCGAGGGTGACGATCGCCATGATGTCCATGACGATGTCGCTCATCCCGTAGATGATCGCCTGGCTCAGCACGTTCGGGCCGATGTGCTTGACGAGCACGCGGCCGTGCGACATGCCACCGAGGCGGGCGGCGACGACGTAGTCCTGCTTCTTCGCCACGAGCACCTCGCCGCGCACGATCTTGGCGTAGGAGACCCACGAGACCGCCGCGATGGCGAGGTAGATGCTCTGCTCGCCGGCGCCGAAGACGAACACCAGGACGATGACCATGACGTAGAACGGGAAGGCGAAGAACACGTCGACGATGCGCATGACGACGGTGTCGAGGATCCCGCCGAAGTAGCCGGAGACGGCGCCGACGATCGTGCCGAACACGAAGGGCAGGAGCACGGCGAGGAAGCCGACCCGGAGGTCGACGCGCGCGCCCCAGATGAGGCGGGACAGCACGTCCCGGCCGTACTTGTCGGTGCCGAGCCAGTGCTCGGCGCTCGGGGACTGCAGCGCGTTCGGGAGGTCCTGCACGATCGGGTCGTACGGGGCGATGACGGGGGCGAGGATCGCGACGAGCACGAGCGCGCCCGTGATGATGCCGCCGGCCACGAGCGGGCCGTTGCGGTACCAGGGCTGCAGCGCCCGGGAGCCGCGCCGGCTGCGTCGCCGGGCCTGGAATCCCGCGAGCACCGCGGTCGGGGTGGTGATGCCCGTGCTCATGCCGCGTCCTTCCCGCCGAGCGTGACCCGGGGATCGAGCATCGTGTAGACGACGTCCGTGAGGATGCCGACGATCACGACGAAGAGGGCGACGAAGAGCGTCACCGCCTGGATGGTGGGGAAGTCGCGGCTGAAGATCGCGTTGACCATGAGCGAGCCGAGGCCCGGCAGCGCGAACACCTTCTCGATGACGAGCGAGCCGCCCACGAGGTAGCCGAGGTTGACGCCGATGATGGAGACGGTGGGGATGGCGGCGTTCCGGAGCACGTGGTCGCGGAACAGGTGCACGCCCGCCGACCCCTTGGACCGCGCGGTGCCGACGTGCTCCGACTCGAGCACGTCGATCATCGAGGCGCGGAGGCTCCGGATCACGGTGGGGCTCATCGCGATGGCGAGCGTCAGGGCGGGCAGGAACAGGAAGCGCACGTGCTCCGCGGCGTCGCGGCCGTAGCCGCCGACGGGGAACGCGCCGAGGCCGACGGCGAGCAGCAGGATCAGCATGATCCCGACCCAGAACTGCGGCATGCCCTGCCCGACGAGCGTGAAGAGGCGGACGCCGAGGTCGCGGGAGGATCCGGGACGGCTGGCGGCGAGGGCGGCGAGCGGGATGCTGATGGCGAGCGACAGCACGAGCGCGTAGCCGAGGAGCGACATGGTGACGGGGATCGCCTGGAAGACGAGCTCCGTGACGGGCAGCTGGTAGGTGAGGCTCGTGCCGAGGTCCCCGCGCACGAGCTGCGCGAGGAAGATGCCGTACTGCTCCCAGATGGGGCGGTCGAGGCCGAGCTGCTCGGTGAGGGCGGCGACGCTCGCGTCGGTCGCGCGCTCCCCCAGGATCGCGAGGGCCGGGTTCCCGGGGAGCAGGTGCGCCATGAAGAAGACGATGAGCGTCACCCCGAAGGCGACCGGGACGGCTTGGAGGAGCCGGCCGGGGATGAAGCGCAGGCGGTGCAGCATTGCTCCTCCTCGAGGCGTGATGCGGTGGACGGCGGGTGGTGCGGGTGGCGGCGAGGGGGGCCTGGAGTCCGCGCGCCGCGGCTACCCACACGCC